>JBCEBZ010000438.1:0-41582 GCA_039206675.1 Rhodococcus sp. (in: high G+C Gram-positive bacteria)
TCGCCAACGACGACGAGGTCGTCCTCTACGGAGGCAACAACAACTGGTTCGCGGCGTACGCCTATTGGTACTTCAAGCTCTACGGTCACGAGAACGTCAAACTGCTCGACGGCGGCCGCAAGAAGTGGGAGCTCGAGGGGCGCCCCCTCTCGAAGGACACGGTGACCCGACCGCCCACCACCTACCGGGCGGCCGAGCCGGACCTGTCGATCCGTGCGTTCCGGGACGAGGCCGTCGACGCGATCGGTGTGCTGAACCTGGTCGACGTCCGTTCGCCCGACGAGTTCACGGGCAAGATCCTCGCGCCGGCGCACCTGCCGCAGGAGCAGAGCCAGCGTCCCGGCCACATCCCGGGCGCGCTCAACGTTCCGTGGAGCAAGGCGGCGAACGAGGACGGCACCTTCAAGTCCGACGAGGAACTCACCGCGATCTACGGCGAAGCCGGCCTCGACGGATCCCGGGACACCATCGCCTATTGCCGGATCGGCGAGCGCTCCAGCCACACCTGGTTCGTGCTCAAGGAACTGCTCGGCCACGAGAATGTCAAGAACTACGACGGCAGCTGGACCGAGTACGGCTCGCTCGTCGGTGTACCGATCGAACTGGGCAAGTAGCGAACCGCGGGAACAGGCACATGAGCACAGCACCAACGCACACCCACACCATCCCCGCCGGCGTCGACCTCGACAAGGAGACCGTCATCAGCGGCAAGGTCGTCACGGGCGACGGACAACCTGTCGGGGGCGCCTTCGTTCGACTCCTCGACGGCGCAGGCACGTTCACCGCCGAGATCGTCGCCTCCGGCGCCGGAGGCTTCCGGTTCTTCGTCGCACCGGGCGACTGGACCGTGCGGGCCCTCTCACCCATCGGCACCGGCGCGGCCTCGGCGAAGCCCACCACCAGCGGCATCCACACGGTGGACATCACCCTCACCGCATGATATTTCGTCGCCGAACACCCCGGTGAGTCCCGCCCGGCAACGGCAGCTCAGGAACCCTCGCTCTGCGATTCCACGACCCACGCCGCGATCTGTGCGCGTGAGTTGAATCCCAGTTTCGTCAGGAGGTGCTCCACGTGCCCCTGCGCGGTGCGGGGCGAGATGACGAGCCGGGCGGCGATCTCCTTGTTGGTCAGTCCCTCGGCGATGAGGGCGGCGACTTCACGCTCCCGCTTCGTCGGTGTGGGGGACGGACCGGCGGAGGTCGACGACGTCGAGACCTGCTCGCCCAGTGCGTAGGCGACGGCTGCGTCGAAACCGAGAGCCTCGCCCTTTCGGCGCGCGGCGGCGAAGGCCTGCTCGGTCATCGTGTGCCGGGTCAGGCGTTCACACTCGTCCTGGTACACGCTCAGGCCGGGCACCAGCACCGTCGAACTGCCCACCGACCGGGTGAGCGCCTCGGCGGCACCCATCAACACGACCGCCCGCTCCATGTTCTGTTCCTCGGCCGCGATCCACGCGAGGGCCTGCAGGCAGACACTGGCATTGAGTCGGTCGTTCACCCGGCGGTCGACCTGGAGTGCCTGCCCCAGGAGGCGCGCCGCGCGCGCCCTCTCCCCGAGCCGCCACACGGCGACGGCCAGCGCCCACAGCGAATACGACCGATAGACCGATTCGCCCTGCGCCTCGGTGATCGCGAGGACGCGTTCGTGGCATTCGATGGCTCGTACCGTGTCGTCCAAGAGGTCGTACGTCATACCGAGGCCCACGATGGCGGCGACCTCGTAGAGGTCGTTGCGGCCCGCGAACGCTTCGGCGGCCTGTTCGAGTCGTGTCCGTGCGTCGGGGAGACGCCCACCGAACAGTGCCGCGTATCCGACCGTGTGGTCGACATGTGCACGCACCATCGGGTCGGTCGTCCGATCGGCGAGCGCCTGCGCCTCCCCTGCCAGGGTGTCCGAGACCGGGATGTCGCCCTGCACTCCGGCCAGCACAGTGCCGGCGTAGAGCGCCTTGGCGCGATCGCTCGTCGGTTCGGGGGGCTCCCGATCGAAGAGGCGACCGAGCCATCGCCGCCCCTCGCCGAACAATCCCCGGGACAGCCAGAACGGGTACATCGCGGCGGCGATGCGCAGTCCGATGTCGGGGCTGTCGGACACGCAGAACTCCAGCGCTTCACGAATATTCGGCTGCTCGCGCCCCAGCTGGGCGATCAACCAGAGCTGCCGGGAACTGATCCATTCGGCGTCGGCCTCGAGCGCCAGGCGCTCACACCAGTCGCGGTGCCGACGACGAAGTTCGGTGTACTCCCCGCTCTCCTGCGCCTTTTCGCGCCCATAGGCACGCAACGTCTCGAGCATCCGGAACCGCACCGCGGTACCCGACTCTTCGCGTGTCAGGATCGACTTGTCGACGAGGAACGTCACCGTGTCGAGCAGGTCCTCCGCCTCGTCCCCGCCGCACACCTGTTCCGCGGCGTCGAGTTCGAAACCGCCCGCGAACACCGACAGCTGCGCCCACATCCGTCGTTCCGCCGGGGTACACAGGTCGTAACTCCAGTCGATGCACATCCGCAACGTCTGCTGCCGCGACGGCGCATCCCTGCTGCCGCGGGTGAGAAGCAGGTAGCGGTCGGTCAGCCGCCGCAGTATCTGGTCGGGCGTCATCGCCCGAAGCCGGGCGGCCGCCAACTCGATCGGCAACGGCAGCCCGTCCAGCCGCTGGCAGATTCGGGCGATGGCGACCTTGTTGTCCTCGGTCAACTCGAACCCGGGGACGGCGGCGGCACCCCGTTCGACGAACAGCGTGACCGCGTCGTTGCGGGGCAGCCCCTTCGGGAGATGATCGGGATCCGGAACCGGCAGCGGGGGGATCAGCAGCGCCGTTTCCCCGCCGATCCCGAGCGGCTCGCGACTGGTCGCGAGAATCCGCAACTGCGGGCACGCGCGAAGCAGGATTTCGGCGAGCTTCGCGGCCGCGGCCACCACCTGCTCGCAGTTGTCCAGCACGAGCAACACCTCGCGCGGGGCGAGGAACTCGACCAGGACGTCGTGGGCGGATCGCGCCGACTGGTCGCGCACCCCCAGCGCAGCGGCGACAACCCCCGGTAGCAGCGAATCATCGCGCAGCTCACCCAGTTCGACCAGCGTCACGCCGTCCGTGAAGTTCCGTTGCACCTTGGTGGCAGCGCGAATGGCGAGCCGGGTCTTGCCCACCCCGCCGATCCCGGTCAGCGTCACCAGCCGCGACGTCGACAGCAAATTCGTCGCCTCCGCGAGTTCCGTGCGGCGGTCGACGAAGCTGGTCAGCTCCAGCGGGAGTCCACCCGTGCGGCCCGAATCGGCAGGTGACCACCCGGGCCTGCCCGACGCACCCTCCCCCACGACGGACGATCCGCGTTGCGCTGCATCGGTTCCCGCATGCATCGCCATCTCGTCGACCGGGAAACCGTGATGCAGTTGCGCCTCACGCAGTTGCCGGCCCAGTTCCACGGCGGACGGGCGGGCCCCCGGTTCGGTCGACATGGCACGTTCGATGACCGCGCTGATGTCCTCGGATACGCCGTGCTCGCGCGGGTTCGGGACCGGCTCGGACGCGATCCGCAGGAACTGCGCCACCAACTGTTCACCGCTGCGACGTTCGAACGCCGCGTGCCCGGTGATCGCCGCGAACAGTGCGGCGCCGAGCCCGTAGACGTCGGCGGCAGGACTCGGGGCCTCGCCCGCCACCACCTCGGGAGCGGTGAAGGCCGGCGACCCCGTCACGATGCCCTCGCTGGTCTCGAACCCGCCGGCGATGTGGGCGATGCCGAAGTCGGTGAGCGCGGGCTCGCCGTAGTCGGTGATCAGGATGTTGCCGGGCTTGACGTCGCGGTGCACGATTCCGAGGCGGTGGGCGGTCTCCAGGGCGCCGGCCATCTTCACCCCGAGACGCAGCGCTTCGTCGAGCGGAAGCGGTCCGTGGCGGCGGATCCGTTCGTCGAGCGAACCCTGCGCCTGGTACGGCATCACGATGAACGGCCGGCCGTTCTCGGTGACGCCGGCGTGGAGAACATTGACGATGTTCGGGTGGCCGGTCAGCCGGCCCGCCGCACGCTGCTCCCGCAGGAACCGGGCCCGATTCTCCTCGTCGAGGTCGGCGGTGAGGACCTTCACCGCCACGGTGCGGTCGAGCGCAATCTGAGTACAGCGGTACACGACACCGAATCCGCCGCGGCCGATCTCCTGCGCGTCGTCGAATCCGGCCGCCGCCAACTCCGCCGTGACCGAACCGGACACGTCGCGCTGGGTGGCGAACGGATCGACGTCAGTCATCGACTACATCGATTCGTCCCATTCGAAACACGGTCGACGCATGCCACACTGCCCACCTCTCGACGATGTACCCCAGGATATCGCCGACCGCCCCCTCGGATGGCGGACTTGCGTTCTACCCGAGTGCGGACGGAAATGCGACGCGATAACCGTCCGGTCGGTTCGAACGAGGGACCGATTCAGGTTTCCGCTACAACTGGACACTCGCCCAGTCGTTTTCGAGGATTGCCCGTGCGAATCGATGCTCCCCGCGGTGAATAGTCCCGCACAGAGCGGGTACCCGACACCTACGCTGCTCCGCGGGCCCGGCGGCCCCACGGACCAGCGAGGCCCCCTGACCGGTCACCCCTCGGCTGGAGGGCCACGCCGCCCGCGGCCGGGGAGCCCCCCTCTTCCCTCGCCTGCGGGCGGCACCATGCCGGTCAGGAACGGCGACCCGTAGCGGAATGGGACAGTGCCTTGCGCACCACGTAGGGCAGTGTTCCGTTGTGCCGCAGATACGAGATCTCGTTGCGGGTATCCAGCCGCAGGCGGACCGGAACGGACTTCTCGGTGCCGTCGGCGTGCGTGATGCGGAGGGTGAGCCGGTTCATTCCGACCGCGAGCCGGTCGAGTCCGTCGAAGCTCAGCGTTTCGGTGCCGTCGAGTGGATGGTTGGTGACGGTGTCGCCGTCGCCGAACTGGATGGGGAGGATGCCCATGCCGATCAGGTTGCTGCGGTGGATGCGTTCGAAGCTTTCCGCGACGACCGCCCTGACTCCGAGCAGCGCCTGGGACTTCGCGGCCCAGTCTCGGCTGGATCCGGCTCCGTAGTTCTTTCCGGCGAGGATGACGAGCGGGATGCCCGCCTCCCGGTACGACGGTGCCGCATCGAACACCGGGACGACCCGGCTGCGGTCTGCCGTGTAGGCCCATCCGCCGGGGCCACCCTCGTCGGGCCGGAGGAGACGGTTGTGCACCGCCGGATTGGTGAAGGCGCCGCGGATCATCACTTCATGGTTGCTGCGCCGCGTCGAGTACTGGTTGAAATCGCGGGGCCGCACTCCGAATCCGCGTAGATATTCCGCTGCGGCACTGTCCGGCTGGATCGCCCCGGCCGGGGAGATGTGGTCGGTGGTGACGTTGTCGCCGAGCACGAGCAGAGCCCGCGCATCCGCGATCGTCATGGTCGGTGACGGTTCGGCGTCGACGTCGGTGAGGTAGGTGGGCCGTCGGATATAGGTGGATCGGTCGTCCCAGTCGAAGCGAATCCTGCTCTGCCCGGACAGTTCCCGCCACTCGGCGGTGCCGGTCCGGATGGCGGCCGTGTTCTTCCGGAACATGTCGGGTCGCACGGAGGCGGCGACGATCTCGGCGACCTCGGTGTCGGAGGGCCACAGGTCTCGCAGGTACACCGCGGTCCCGTCCGCCCGGTGCCCGAGGGGATCGGTCTCGAAGTCGTGGAGGATGCTGCCGGCCAGGGCATACGCGACGACGAGCGGCGGCGACGCCAGGTAGCCGAGGCCGAGCCGGGGGTTCACGCGGCCGGGGAAGTTGCGGTTCCCCGACAGCACCGCCGTCGGCACGACCCCGGCGTCGACGAGTTCTTCCATGCGGGGATGCAGCGGTCCGGAGTTGCCGATGCACGTCATGCAGCCGAATCCGACGGTGTAGAAGCCGAGCTGTTCGAACGAGGCGAGAAGTCCTGCCTCGGCGAGGTATTCGGTGACCACCTTGGAACCGGGAGACAGCGACGTCTTGACCCACGGCTTGCTGGTCAGTCCCGCAGCGGCGGCGCGTTGCGCGAGCAGTCCGGCCTGGACCATCAGCGTGGGGTTGGCGGTGTTCGTGCAACTGGTGATGGCCGCGATGGCGATGGGCCCGTGCGGGATCTTCTGCCCGAAGACCGGGTCGACCACCTCATCGGACGACGGCGCCGGGGCGGCGTCGAGGAACGATGCGGGCACGTTGCCGAGTCCGACACGTTCGTGCGGCATGCGGGGGCCGGCGAGGCTGGGTTCGACCGTCGCGAGGTCGAGTTCGAGGTTCTCGTCGTACGTGGGCGCCGGGCTGGCGGGGTGGCACATCATCTGCTGCGCGGTGAGGTAGGTGCGGACGATCCGGCAGTGCTCGGGGCTGCGTCCACTCAGCTCGAGGAACCGCAGGGTCTGCTCGTCGGTGGGGAACAGCGCGCACGTCGCCCCGTATTCGGGGGCCATGTTCGACACCGCGGCGCGATCGGCCCAGCCGAGGTCGAGTGCGCCGTCGCCGTGGAATTCGACGAACTTGTCGATGACGCCGTGCGCGCGGAGCAGTTCGGTGAGGGTCAGGGCGAGGTCGGTGCCCGTGACGCCGCTGCGCAACCGTCCGGTCAGCTTCACTCCGACGACGGTGGGGTACTGAATGGTGACCGGCTCCCCGAGCATCGCCGCCTGCCCCTGCAGTCCGCCGACTCCCCATCCGACGATGCCGATCGAGTTGATCATCGGGGTGTGGCTGTCGGTGGCGACCAGCACGTCGGGATGCAGCGTGGGTGGCTCGGTGGATCGGTCCACCCACACCGCGGTGGCGAGCGATTCCATGTTGACCTGGTGGATAATGCCTGTTCCGGGTGGGATGACTCCGAAGTTCGACACACTCCGTTCCGCCCACTTGATGAACCGGTACCGCTCGCTGTTGCGGCGGAAGTCGATGTTCAGGTTGGCCGCGAGCGCGTCGGGGCTTCCGTACTCCTCCGCGATCACCGAGTGGTCGACGGTGAGGTCGACGGGGATCGACGGCTGCAGCGCTCCGGGATCGCCGCCGAGTTCGGCGACGCTGTCGCGCATCGCGGCGAAGTCGGCGAGCGCGGGCAGGCACGTGGTGTCGTGCAGCATGACCCGGTTCGGGTGGAACGGCAGCTCGCACTCGGTGGTCTCGCCGCGAAATCGCGCCAGGACGGCGCCCAGGGAGGCCGGCGCCCGGCGGGCGACGTTCTCGATCAGGATCCGCACCGCGTACGGCGCCGCGGCGATCTCGTCGGGGGTGAGGATCGAGTCCAGCGGGACGTACCGATAGCTGTCCTGCTCGATGGTCATTTCATTCGATGCCGTCGAGGCTTGCAACGTTGTCATGAATTCCTGCCCATCGGCGTCTTGGTCTGCCTGACTGATTCATACAGTTCGAGTGCGGATCCGCAGCCTCAGCCGCGCGCACAAAGATGTCGCGATCACGGGATTCGGCGATCGTCACCCGGCGCTTGCGAACTGTGACTAGATCAATACTGTACTAATCTGCGTAAAAATACAACTACAGATTCGAGTCGAACGAGCGATGGTCATGGCGATCCGTCTGAAATCGACACGCACCATCACGAACCCGGAGCGCAGGGCCGACCCGTCCGAGGCCACCGTGGCCGAGTCGGCCAAGTAGGTCACCGCGGAGCGTCAGTGATGGATTCCCGTTTTGATTTCGCGGACGGTGTCGAGGTGGTCACGCAGAAACTGCGACGCCTGTTCGTTGTCGCCCGCTTCGAGGAGGTCGAGCAGGTGCAGGTGTTCCCGGGCCTGGGTGACGAGGCGGCTGCGGTCGGCCTGGTGGTTGTACTCGATGAGCCGGCGGACCCGGTTGACGCGTTTGACGGCGTCGGACAGATAGGCGTTGTGGGCGCAGTCGACGATCATCTCGTGGAACTCCGACCCGTACCGGAACAGCTCCGAGCGGGAGAGGAACACGATGTTGCCGTGCAGCATCGACTCCTGCTGCTTGCGGTGCAACGCGAACGCGTCGGCGTCGACGGTGTAGCCGGGTTCGAGCAGGGCCGCGGGTTCGACGATGATCCGGAACCGGTAGGACTGGTCGTGGGCCTCGGCGGTGGTCAGGGCGCGGGTGAATTCCCAGCCGCGGCCTGCGCGGCGGCGGATGAGGTCTTCCGACTCCATCCGGGTCAGGACGAGGTTGGCCTGCCGGGTGCTCAGCCCGTAGCGGCGGCACAGGTCGGTGGTGGTGAATTCGCCGGTGAACCGGCCGCCGAGGTGGTCGTCGACGATCCGGAAGTACAGCTGTTCCTCGTCGCCGGCCTCGGCGGTGAGGGCGACCTTGGCGAGTTCAGTTGAGGACATCTTCAGATGGAAACCGCGTCGGGGCAGTTGTTCGACCAGCCCGATGTCGGCCATGAACGTCAGCGCCTTACGCGCCGGGGTCCGGGAGACCTTCAGCGAATCGGCGACCCACTGTTCGGACAGGTGGGATCCGACCTCGAGGTCGTGTTCGCGGATCAGGTCGATGACCTGCATCGCCAACGCCGTCGGCGAGGTCCGCGTCGACAACACACCCGACGACACCATCAACACCCCTCGCGCAGTTCGGCGACCAGGCCACGTGGATACGGGCCGTTGCCGCGATTTTATCGTGCACCCGTGGTCCGGATCGTCTACCGCACCGCCGGGCGCTCCCCGAGTCGAAGGATGATCGAGTGACCTCATCACGAACCGGGCCGCGCGGTCACGAGCGCCGTCGCAGCCTGGCCACCTCATCGGCGGCGACCGGCGCGGTTTCGCGGCCGTGCAGCAGCAGGTGCAGCTTCGCGGTTTCCTCGAGTTCTTCGAGCGCGTCGGCGGCCGACGCGAGGTCCGTCCCGGCGACGACGGGCCCGTGGTTGGCGAGCAGCAGCGCGTGGTGGCCGGTCGCCATCTTCTCCGCCAGCGGTCCCAGCCGATCGTCACCGGGTGCGTGGTACGGAAGCAGCGGCAACGCGCCCACCCGCATCGCGTAGTAGGCCGTCAACGCCGGTATCGCATTGTCGGGATCGACATCTCGCAGGCACGACACGGCCACCGAGTGGGTGCTGTGGGTGTGGACGACGGCGCGGGCCTCGGGGCGGACGCGGTACATGGCGAGGTGCAGAAACGCCTCCTTCGTCGGGGGTGGACCGTCGAGGTGCTCGCCGTCCCGGCTCACCCGGGACAGCCGGGTGGCGTCGAGTTGCCCGAGGCTGACCCCGGTCGGGGTCATCAGGATCGTGCCGTCGTCGTCGACGGCGCTGAGGTTGCCGGTGCGCCCGAACGTCAGGCTGCGGGCGAAGAACGACGCCCCCAGTGCGGCGATCTCCGCGGCCGGACTCATCGGCCCGCACCGAGCGTCGCGGCCCGCACCAGCAGGTCGGGGGCGCCGAAGTTCCCGGACTTGAGTAGTAGCGAGACCGGCTCCGCCGGGGCCAGGGTGGTGCACCACGGGACGCCGCGGTCCATCTCCGCGTCGACACGCACCGCGGTGATGCCGAGTGAATCGACTACCGCGCCAGAGGTTTCGCCGCCGGCGACGACGAGTCTGCGGGCACCGGCGGCGACCGCGGCACGGGCGAGGGCGCCCATGAGTTTCTCCAATTCTCCGGCCGTCCGCGGATCGGCCGGTCCACGCTCCTCCGCCGGAGCGGACGAGTAGATCAGGATCGGATCGTCACCGAGGTGGGCGGTGAGCCAGGCATTCGCGCCGGGCAGCAGGTCGCCCACGTCGCCGACGGTGCGGGGATCGAGACGGTAGGACGCGAACTTCTCGCGGGCGAGCGCGACCTGGCCGAGCGTGGCCCGGGAGCAACTCCCCGCGAAGAGGACGGTCGGGCCGTGCGACGCGGCGAACTCGGCGGGGTCGACGGCACGGTGTTCGGTCGAAATGCGTCCCACCGCGCCGGCCAGTCCGGCCGATCCGGTGAGCACCGGCAGACCCCGGGCGGCCTCCGCAACGGTCTCGAGGTCTGCCTCGTCGACGGCGTCGACGACCACGTACCGCGCACCGTCGCAGGCGAGTTCGGCGATCCGGTCCGCGACGGCGTCCGGACCCTGACGGACCAGTGGGAGCGGCAGCAGGGCGACGGGGTGCGTGGTCTGGCGGCGCAGGACCCGCACGAGGTCCGGGTCGGTCATCGGGGTGAGCGGGTGGTGCCGCATCGACGATTCGGACACCAGGCGGTCGTGGACGAACAGGTGCCCGTTGTAGACGGTGCGGCCGTGCTCCGGGGCGGCCGGGCAGACGACGGTCACCCCCGCGGACTGCGCGTCGAGAAGGGCATCGGCGACCGGGCCGATGTTGCCGTCGTCGGTGGAGTCGAACGTCGAGCAGTACTTGAAATAGACCTGCCGGGTGCCGCGTTCGCGCAGCCAGTGCTGCGCGCGCAGCGACATTTCGACGGCCTGCTCGGCGGGGAGGGATCGGGTCTTGAGTGCGACGACGACGGCGTCGCACTCGCCGAGCCGCAACTGCGGGTCGGGTGGGCCGAACAGCAGAACGGTGCGCAGGCCGCCCCGTCGCAGTGCGGCGGCGACGTCGGTGCCGCCGGTGTAATCGTCGGCAATGCATCCGAGCATGGTCATGATCGGCTCCCGAGGCGTTCCCGGACCGCGCGCGCCGCCAGGTGCGGCGGGCTGACCACCGGCAACCCTGTCACCTCGGCGAGACCGTCCGCGGCGGGGCTGAGCGAATACTGGGCGACGGCCAGCACATCGAAGGTTTCGCCCTCGATCCCGGCAGCGAGCGCCTTCACCAGCACGTCGTGGTTCTCGGCGGCCGCGGCGCCCTCGCAGAAGACCGGGACGACTTCGGAACATGCACCCTGCGCCCCGAGACGGGTGCGCAGACGCTCGCCGGAGTCGGCCGCAGCCGACTCCAGCGACGCGAGCACCGCAACCCGCGCCGGCCTCAGTCGGGCGAGTTCGTCCATCATGTCGAGGTCCGAGGCGAACACCGGGGTGGTCCACAACTGTTCGGCAACCGCGACGGTGCCGCCATACATCGAGCAGGCGATCACCACGGCATCCGCGCCTCCGTCGATGCCGTGCCGGACGAGGCCGAGCATGCGGCGCCGCAGATGCGGGGCGACGGCGCCGAGTTCGTCGGCGTCCGTGCCGAGTCGATCGTCGAGCAGATTCCAGAGCCGCGCCCGCGGAAACTCGCGGGCGAAGGCCTCGGCCGTGGGAGCGATGGATGCCGTCGTCGAATGGACGATCGCGATCACCGGGCGGTCGGTCACTTGGTCTTCCTCACAGTGTTGTCCTCACCTCGTGGTGCCGGTTGGGCCGAACGGGATCAGCTGCCGCTGATGGTCTTCGCGACAGCGCTGCCGAAGGCACTCGTACTCGCGTTGCCGCCCATGTCCGGGGTGACGGTGCCGTCACCGACGGTGGTGTTCACCCCGGTTTCGATCAGTTCGGCGGCCTTGATGAGCGTGGCGTCGTTGTGCCTGGCGCCGAGCCACTGCAGCAGCATGCCCGCAGACAGGATCATCGCGATCGGGTTCGCGATGTCGCGACCGGCGATGTCGGGCGCGGATCCGTGCGAGGCCTGCGCCATCGCCCGGTCGAGGGACGCGTTGATCGAGGGCGCGATGCCGAGGGAACCGGCGATCTCACCCGCGAGATCGGAGAGGATGTCGCCGAACATGTTCTCGGTGACGATGACGTCGAACTTGTCGGCCCGGCGCAGCAGGTGCACGGTCATGGCGTCGATGTGGAAGTCGTCGATCTCGACGTCGGGGAACTCCCGGCCGATGTCGCGGCAGACGTCGCGGAACAGTCCCGTGGTCAGGCGCAACACATTCGCCTTGTGGACGATGGTGAGCTTCCGGCGGCGGGCCTGCGCGAGTTCGAACGCGGTGCGCGCGATCTTCTCCACCGCGTCGCGCGTGATGATGCCCATGGCGATGGCGGTATTCGCGTCAGGCATGAATTCGCCTGTGCCGGCGAAGGTGTTGCGGTCGGCGTAGAAGCCCTGGGTGTTCTCGCGGACGATCACCAGGTCGGTTCCGGGCACGATCGCCTTGGCCCCCTCGAACGCCTTCGCGGGGCGGATGTTCGCGAACAGGCCGAAGTGCTTGCGGATGGTGCCGCTCGGGTTGAGTTGCGACTTGTACGGCTCCGGGTAGGCCGCGCTGTCGTGCGGTCCGAGCAGCCACGCGTCGGTGCCGGCGAGAGCGTCCAGCGTCGAGGACGGGATCGGGCTGCCGTGGGTGTCGATCGCCGACCGGCCGAGGGGCAGCCGCACCCAGTCGAAGGGGGCGGCGCCCGCGGCGTCGAGCGCGGCGTCGACGACCTCGACCGCGGCAGGCACGATCTCCGGGCCGATGCCGTCGCCCTCCAGCAGTCCCAATCGCAGGTTCCGTGTCGTTGCAGTCATGGATGTTCCTTCCGGATCACGTGATGGTCAGCGCTCGCGACAGCGCCCAATTTGCTCTAAGTCGTGGATTAATACAATCATGATTGTGGCACAGATCTCATCGAAATGGAAAGCCTGAAGGCATGTAGCACGTCGATCAGTAGCGAAAACAACTCCTCAGCGTCACCACACTCGCAACCATTCCGATTGTTCTAGTGCGACACTCGATACGATTTTTCGCCGTTTCCTCTTGACGGGACCTCATAGCCCAGCGCATGCTCTGTGTCACAGATCACTCATGACCGTTACCCGCGTCACCAGCCCAGGAGGCCTGATGGACCGCCCATCACCCCGAGCCACCCGCATCCGAAAGGGCAGAATCACCGCGTCCGTCGCCGCCGCGCTCGCCGTCACCCTCACCGCGTGCGGTGGCCCGTCCGACAGCGAAATTGCCGCCATGACAGTCGAACTGCCTGCGTCGTACCCTGCGGACTACCAGCAGATCGTCGACCAGTCGAAATCCGAAGGGGGTGAACTGACCGTCTACTCCAACACCGATCAGGAGAACTGGGTCCCCATCTTCGAGGCGTTCAAGAAGAAATACCCCTGGGTGGGTTCGGTCAACGCCACCAACCTCGACAGCGACGAGGTGTTCCAGCGCACCCTCAGCGAGCAGGCGACGGGTTCGGCGCAGGCCGACATCGTCGTCTCCAACGCCGCCGAGGCGTGGGGCGACTTCGCCGAACGGCCCGGCACGCTGCTCGACTACACCTCACCCGAACTCGCGGCCCTACCGGACTTCGCGCAGCCCATGCCGAACGTCTACGTGCTCTCGGTCGACCCGATCACCGTCGCGTACAACACCGAACTGCTGCCCGAGGACGAACAGCCCACCGGCATCCACGACCTCGCGGAGTTGGTGCGGAACGATCCGGACACGTTCGACGGCAAGATCGCCTTCCGAGATGTGAAGGGCGCCTTCGGATACACCGTGACGTCCGCGTTCATGGACCATTCACCGACGGCCTGGGAGGACATGGCGGCGATCCTGCCGCAGGCCCGCCCCGAGACCTCGACCGGATCGA
Source organism: Rhodococcus sp. (in: high G+C Gram-positive bacteria) (assembly GCA_039206675.1). Classification (GTDB taxonomy): domain Bacteria; phylum Actinomycetota; class Actinomycetes; order Mycobacteriales; family Mycobacteriaceae; genus Rhodococcus_F. Next base: position 13,440 of record JBCEBZ010000438.1, read on the forward strand.
TGGTCGAGAAGGTCACCTCCGGTGAGTACGCGGTCGGGTTCTTCATGGGTTCCCCCGCATTGACGGCGGAAGAGCGAACCGGCGGGCTGCTGAAGGCCGGCTTCATCGACGACGGCCAGCCGATGCTGCGCCGCGGCATCGGAATCCCCAGCAGCGCACCGCACTCGGCCACCGCGAAACTGTTCCTCGATTACGTGCTCTCGGAAGAGGGACAGCAGAACGTGTCCGAAGGCGGCCTGACGGCATACCGGTCGGGCGTGGAGCAGTCGCCGGAGAGCGGCGTGCCCACCTACGACGACGTCCTCGGCGAGATCGGCGCCGAGAACGTCATCCAGATCCCGTACACCAAGACACCCGAAGACGAGTCCGACGCGTTCGTCGCCCGATGGAAATCCCTACTCGACTGACGAGGAGGTGAACGGAGCATCATGACCATGACAACATCCACCCTGCCCGAGGCAGACGTCCGACCGGCGAAACCGGGCGAATTCGAGCCCCCACGCTACCGGCAGTTTCTCGGAATCCGGCGCGACAATCTCATCCAGTACCTGACCCTGGCGATCCTCGCCGTCCTCGTCCTCGCCCCGGTCGTCCCGATCCTGTACCAGTCGGTGGTCGACCGGCCGTTGTACGAGGCCGGCGGAATCTTCACCCTGGACAACTACGTCAGTCTGTTCACCGACGCCGGCTTCGGGGCCGTCGTATGGAACACCGCGAAGTTCGCGGTCCTGACCACCCTGCTCGCCCAGCTGTTCGCGGTGCCGATGGCCATCTTGACCGTCCGCACCAAGCTCCCGCTCGGACGCCTCATCAGCGGCGGCATGCAGTGGCCGTTCTTCATCTCCTCGCTGCTCCTCGGCTTCGGCTGGATCACCATGTACGGGCCGGCCGGATTCTTCAGCGTCCAGGTGCGCGAGCTTCTCGGCGTCGTTCCGTGGAACCTGTATTCCATTCCGGGGATGGCATTGACCGAAGCCGTGGCCTTGGCGCCGATCGCCTACATCTTCTGCGTCAACGTCCTCCGCCGCAGCGACGCCTCACTCGAGAGCGCCGCACAGGTGTGTGGCGCCGGGCCGCTGCGCATCCTGTTCAACGTCGTCGTCCCCATGCTGCGGCCCCCGGTGGTCTACAGCTCCGTGCTGATCATGAGCATGTCGATCGAAACGCTCAGCGTTCCGCTGCTCTACGGCGCACCCGTCGACATCCAGGTGTTCTCCACCTTCCTGTACACCAACGGTCTGCAGTCCATCGACCCCGATTACGGCATCCTCGGCGCCGCGTCGACGCTGATCCTGCTCGTCACCATTCTGCTCGTGTGGTCACAGACCAAGCTGCTCAGGAATTCTCAGCGGTTCGTCTCCGTCCGCGGCAAGGCCACCCGCCCCCGGCTCCTCGAACTCGGACCGGTCAAGTGGGTGGGCCTCTTCTTCATCGCCGTCTACCTGGTCTTCGGCGCGCTCATTCCGATCTTCGGACTCATCTTCCGCTCGTTCACCCTGGTCCTGACCCCGCTCCGGTCTCCGTTCTCGACGCTGACGTTCGACAACTATCAGCGCATCTTCGGGTACGAGGCCTACCGGCAGTCGATCGTCAACAGCGTCGTCATCGCCGTCGTCGGTGCGGTGGTCATCAGCTTCCTCGCCACCCTCGCCGTGCTTATATCGCGACGCTCGACGTTCCGGTTCGGCAAAACGGTCGAATACCTGGCGCTGGCGCCGCAGGCCATGCCCGGCCTGATCATCGGTATCGGCTTCTTCTGGGCAGTTGCCTACGCCCCCAGCTTCATCGGGGCGATCCTGTCGGGCACCCTGTGGATCCTCATCATCGCGTTCGGTCTGCGCGCGCTGCCCTCGGCCTACGGCAACCTCGCACCGGTGATCATGCAACTCGGCGCCGAACTCGACAACGCCGCCCGGGTGAGCGGAGCCGACTGGTTCCGCACCTTCACCCGCATCCTCGCCAAACTCATCGCACCCGCCTTCGCCGGCGCCATGGTCCTGGTCTTCGTGACCATGATCAAGGAATACTCCCCCGCCATCTTCCTGTCGTCGGCCCGCACCAACGTCATCGGCACCACCGCCCTCGAACTCTGGACCCAGGGCAACACCGGATCCGTCGCCGCCCTGGCGACCGTCCAGATCGCACTGACCGCGGTGTTCGTGCTGATCGCCAACCGCCTCCTGAAGGGACACAAGGAAAATGCCTGAAGTCGTCGTCAAGAATCTGATCAAGGACTTCGCGGGTAACCGGGTCCTCAACGATGTCAGCTTCACCATCGCGGACGGGGAATTCTTCACCCTCCTCGGCCCCAGCGGGTGCGGCAAGTCGACCACCCTCAACTGCATCGCCGGCCTCGAGCGCCCCGACGAGGGGTTCATCAGCGTCGCCGACATCGTCTTTCTGGACTCGAACGCCAACGTGTTCGTCGCCCCCGAGGGCCGCGACCTCGGCATGGTGTTCCAGTCCTACGCCCTCTGGCCGCACATGACCATCGGCGACAACCTCGCGCTGCCCCTGAAATTGCGCAAGGTGCCCAAGGCACGCCGCGCCGAACTCATCGCCGACGCCCTCGACAAGGTCGGCCTCCTGCACCTGAAGGACCGGTACCCCCACCAGATGTCGGGCGGACAGCAGCAACGCGTCGCCCTCGCCCGGGCACTGGTTTACGCACCGAAGGTGCTCCTGCTCGACGAGCCGCTGTCCAACCTCGACGCCAAACTGCGCGAGCAGGCCCGCTCCTGGCTCAAGCGCCTGCAGTCCGAGGTCGGTATCACCACCATCTATGTCACCCACGACCAGGACGAGGCGCTCTCGCTCAGCGACCGCATCGCGGTCATGTCGAAGGGCAACATGCTCCAGGTCGGCACCCCCACCGAGATCTACGAGAAGCCCGCCGTCGCGGAGGTCGCCAACTTCATCGGACGCTGCAATTTCCTCGACGGTGTCGTGACCGGAGTGCACGGCGACGAGGTGGTGCTGAACCTGGCGTGCTCCGACCAGTCGCTGCTCGTCGACACCGCCTTCCAGGGCGTCACCGGGCAGTTCGGCGTCGGACAGAAGGTCACCGTGGCCGTGCGACCCGAACGGCTCACGCTGGCCGATTCGTCGAGCGGGGTTCCGGCCGGGAGCGCGCTGGAGGGAACTGTGGTCGAAACCGCCTATGTGGGCTCGCGGTTCGAGTATCAGGTCCGGGTCGGCGATGTGGTCGTCCAGGCGCAGCATCATCACGGCCGCTTCACCGGTGACGTCACCCTCGCGCTGCCCGCGGACGGGTGCCTGATCTACCCCGAGGCCACGCCGGTTACGGACGAGGCAAAACAACTCATGACCGCCCACTGACGGCGAGCGGGAGCAGATGACGGTGGCGTCGGTGGGACTGTCGTCGACTCGGGTGTCGCCGACGGCACCGGCGATGCGGACAACCACCAGGCCGACCGCACCCGTCCGGGAGAAGAAGACCGGCATCACGCACGGCGGACGGTGCTGCTCCGGTTGACGGCGCCGGAACCCTCCGCCGCCGCGGGCGCGAAACCGTCACGGGAGGCGCCTCGGGTGTACTCGCCGAGTACGCGGTATCCGTGGTAGTAGGTCACGAGCATGAGAGCCCAGACCGACAACGCCAGAATGTAGAACAGCGTGTGATCCGCGTCGTCACCCGGAATCGGGAAGAAATCGTAGATCACCGCCACGAATGCTCCGAGGGCCGTCGCCACGAAGACTCCCACCGCGTGCCGTCGCACGCCGTTCCGCCACAAACGAACTGCAACCGTGAACATGAACAGCGCCACCGCAAGATTCATCACGAGATAGAAGATCGCCCATCCCAACTCGACGGGACGCACGTCGAGTGTGCGGTTCAATCCCACCGCGACCGCCGCTGCGACGGCACCGGCCTCCACCACCCACGAGGGCCGGTAGCCGTGGGTCACCGCCATCATCCCGAGCACGATGATCAGCGTCATCCCGAACGAACGCGAGAACGCGTCGAAGAACACCATGAGGTGATAGCTGAAGCTCGAGTGCACGATCCCGGTGGCGGCCAGGAACAGCACGTTCGTCCCGGACAGCGCGATCACCAGCCACTCGATTCCGAGCAGAAGATTGTGCTGGCGACGAAGGAATTTGACGCCGTAGTAGTAGCCGGCGCCCAGCATCGAGACGTTGGCGATCAGCAGCAACGCCATGGCAAGAGTGTTCATCCGTGGTCCTTCGGGGAGAGGAGTCCGGCGACAGCCGCGACCGTACCGACGTCCGATGCATATGGCCCCATCACAAACTCCCTGCCTGAGAACGGTTTACATAGAACGATTCATTCGTTGCTTGGTGGTCGTCCACCACTGTTCATTTGACCTAGTCGGTTAACTTGGTCACAGTGAATAGATACCCTCGCGGGATGCGCGATGTCAATGGCACCCGCCTGGACGAGGAGATTTCCATCTCGAGACCCCCGCTCGGCCCGATCCCGCAGTAGACAACATACTGATCATCTGACATGATCGTATGATCTGTCGCTCGGTTCTTCGGACCGAGGACATGCCCGCCTTCGGTGCGGCCGCAGACGTACCAACGCATCGGCCACCGGTAGCGGCCGGCTTCCCACCACATCATCGTCGCGATCGGAGAGTGATTGCATATGACCCACTCGCAATGGCAGGACGTCCTGGACTCGGATGCGCTGGCAGTGGCCAAGCAGCTCGAGGAACTGCTGCCGGGACCTCTTCACACGCTGGGGCTCGACGGTGTTCGACAGTTCGCTGCGCCAACTCCCCCGCCCCGCACGACACGGGTCGCATCGGTCGAGGACCGCACCATCTCCGGAGTCGCCGACGGCGAGAACGTCTCGGTGCCGGTCCGTATCTACCAGCCCGACCGCACAACCCGGGCCGGCGCGCTGCTCTACATCCACGGCGGCGGCTTCACCGTCGGTTCGCTGGACGGCGTCGACGAGCTGTGCCGGATCATCGCCGACGAGGCCTGCTGCGCCGTCGTATCGGTGGAATACCGCCTTGCGCCCGAGCACCCCTTTCCGGCGGCGATCACCGACGTCCGGGTGGCCTACGACTGGCTCCGGGCCAACGCCGCCGAACTGGGCGTCGCCCCGTCCCAGCTCGCGGTCGGCGGCGATTCGGCCGGCGGTGGACTGGCCGCCTCGCTGTGCCTCGACCTCCGCCGTCGCGGAATCGCTCAGCCAGTGATGCAACTGCTCGCCTATCCGGCGGTGGACGATCAGTTCACAAGGCCGTCGTGGACCGAGTTCAAGGACGCCCCACTACTCGACGCCGAAACCGCGCAATGGTTCTGGAGGCAGTACGTCGGTGATTCTCCCGCCGATCTCGACGAACTCGCGGTTCCGATGAAAGCCGGTTCGCTGGCCGGACTGGCCCGTGCTCACGTCGCGACCGCCGAGGTCGATCCGCTCCGCGACGACAGCGAGGCATACGCCGCAGCCCTCCAGGAGGCTGGCGTGGCGGTGCGTCTCCAGCGATACACCGGCATGTTCCACGGGTTCTTCCCGGAGGTGCAGACCTACGCCAAGAGTCGCCGCGCCGTGCTGGACGCATGCGAAAGCCTGCAACTGGCGTTCCGATTGGGTTCCTCAACGACCTTCGTCGGCCCCGAGCAGATGGCGTAGATACCGTGAAATCCTCCGAATATCGCCGATGGCGCCAGCGGCGACAGGCCGCAGGGCTCGAGGTCGATCACAAGCGGAAGCATCGCGACAAGGAGGCGGCGATCCTGATCGGGTTCGCGAGCATGTGGGCACCGTACGGGGGCGCCGGTGAGGACGAGATCCTCGTTCAATTCGGAATGTCGAGACGCCAGTTCATCGACCGTTTGTGGCAGAAAATCCCAGAATCCAACTGCGCTTTGGAGGAGCGACAACTCCTCGCACGGGCGTACCCGCGCGGTCCACGAACCGACGGAATCCGCCCCCTCTGAGTGAGTCGACACTCTCAGAGGGGGCGAGTTCAGCGAACGGGGATCACCTCCGAGTCTGCTCCTCTGGAATTCCTCAGATCAGCTATGCCGGCCGCTGTCTCGAATCTGCCGCAAGAGGGGGACGACACCTGACGGGATCTCGTTCGCCCGGCCCTCCGATACTCCGAGGGCGAAGAGTTCACGGGCGGCGGAGGAGATGACCGGACGGGCCGCGACCGTGGCGGACGCCTTCCCGACGAGGTCCATGCAGTGATGGAAGGTGCCGATCGTCGCCTCGTCGGTTGTGTAGTCGCCACTGTCGACTCGTCGCACCGTCTCGTCGACTTCACGTTCGAGGACCGGCAGTCCCGGCCTGACGAACTCGACGAGCCGGTCCGGACTCACGCCGAACGCTTCCGCGAAGACCACCGCCTCCTGGAACGCGGCGATGCTCGACATGTAGAAGATCAGCATCGAAAGGTCGAGGGTGCACGCGTCGGTGATGACCTCGCCGACGTGCCTGCTGAACCCGCCGAGCGCGAGAAGCATGTCCGCGTACCGGTTCCACAGCTCGAGGGGTCCTGCGTAGTTCACCCCGCCCAACGGAGTACCGATATCCTTTGGATAAGCCGAGATCGTACCTGACAGCAGCAGCCCGTTCCGCTTGGTGACCCACTGCTCGAGCTCACGTGCATCCGCCGGGGTCCCTGTCGCCAGATTGACTATGGTGCGACCGGTCAAATCGATGTCGTCACCGAGACACTCGACGAGAGCCGAGGAATCGACGAGGACGGAAAGAGTGATGGGGCTCGACTCGACGGCCTCGACAGCGGTGAAGGCCGCTTTGCCGCCTGCCGCCGTCAGGGGGGCGGCCTTCTCCGGGGTTCGGTTCCACACGGTAATCGAATAACCCTTGTCGATCAGTGTGTGGGCGATTGAGCTCCCCATCAGGCCGAGACCGAGAACTGACACATCGGACATAACAAATCCATTTCTCTCGTTGGCACCGGTCCCCGGATCGCAGGTGGCCCATGCCATCCGGGGATCGATGATCTTCATTGACATACCGGCGGACGCTGTGTTCGCGCTGCGGACAGGATTCGGTCGGCCCCCGACCATCAGAAGCGATCTGCCGCGCACCCAGCGATTACAGCTCGATCCAGGTCGTCTTGAGATGCGTGTATTTATCCAGACCGTGAGTGCTCCTGTCCGCACCGTGCCCGGACAGCTTGCGGCCGCCGAACGGGACCGAGGAGTCGCCCTCTTCGTAGCAGTTGATCCAGACCAGACCGGCGTCGATCCCGCGCGCCATCCGGTGAGCCCGGCCCAGATCCGCGGTCCACACCGACGAACCCAATCCGAAGACCGTATTGTTCGCGATCGCGAGCGCCTCCTCCTCGGTACGGAAGGAGTGCACCGCCAGCACCGGACCGAAGATCTCGTGCTGAGCGAGCCTGCTGTCCGGATCGACGTCGACGAAGACAGCAGGGTCGACGTACAGGCCGTCATCACGCCTGGCATCCGAGCCGAGAACCAGTTTGGCACCCGAGTCGATGCCCCCGCGGATCTCGGCCAGGACGTCGTCGCGATGTGCGGCATAGGCCAGCGGACCGAGTGTGGTCGCCGGGTCCAGTGGATCACCGATCACCGCCGCGCTCAGGTTGTCGACGACCTTCGCCACCACTTCCTCGCGAATGTCCTCATGGACCACCAATCGCGATCCGGCAGTGCACATTTGACCACTGTTGAAAGACACGGCCCAGGCGGCCACCGCTGCCGCCCGGTCCAGATCGGGCGCGTCGGGGAACACGATGTTCGGCGACTTGCCGCCCAGCTCCAGCCACACCGGCTTCGCGTTGGACGCACCGGCGTAGGACAGCAGCTGCTTCCCGACGTCGGTAGATCCGGTGAACGCCAGGGTCGCGATATCGTCGTGCATGCCGAGCAGTTCGCCGACCTTGGCGCCGCTGCCGGTGATCACCTGCAGAACGCCCGGGGGTATTCCTGCCTCGTAGGCAAGCTCGGCGGCCCGTAGCAGGGAGAACGGCGTCTGACTCGCCGGCTTGGCGACGACGCTGTTGCCGGCGACCAGGGCAGCCGGAATCTTGAACATCGCCAGCGTCATCGGGAAGTTCCACGGCGTGATGACGCCGACGACACCGACCGGCTCACGGGTCACCAGGGCAACCGCGCCGTTGCGGCCGCGCGGCGACTCGTCCATCAGCTTGTCGGCCAGCTCCCCGTACCAGCGCACAGTGTTGATCGCGGTACGCATTTCGACGTTCCACGCGATCGTGACCGGTTTGCCCATTTCATACGCGACAAGGAATGCCAGCTCGTCACGATGCCGATCGAGCAGGTCGGCCCACCGGATCAGCGCCTCGCCACGCTCACGCGGCTCCAAGCCTGCCCACACCCGGCTGCGAAAGGCGCGCTTCGCACCCCGTATCGCGCGCTCGACATCCACGTCGTCAGCACTCGCCACCTGTGTCGTTTCGCCGCTGCGGGGACTGGTGTGGGTTGCGGTACTGCCACTGCTTGCCTGTGCCCACTCGCCGTCGATCCACATCGCGGTCGGCAACTCGGTCTGCATCTTGATGTCCAGCCAGTCGGTGGGTGTGGCCCGTCCCGGGGTCTCAGTTTCGACTGCCACGGTTACTTCCGCCTTTCGCGCGGCTCGGTGCCGCTGCTCTGATTTCTCGAACGACCGATTCAGCTGTCGAACCCGAGGACTCCGGCCAGTTCGTTGTAATCGACCTGCCACAGGCCAGGCGATCCCAGCGGGTACTGCGAGCGGAATCCGACCAGCCGTTGCGCACGCGGCGACAGCGTCTTGGCGATCTCCAGATCGACGATGAACGGGTAGGCCTCTTCGGGGGTCAGGTAGCCGACGTTGAACGTGAACGCAACAGCCCGACGGTATTCGTTGTCGGTTTGGTTGGCCCCGCCGCCGTGGACAGTCTTACCGCTGATGAACAGCGCGTCGCCGGCCTTCATGACCGCCGGGATGGTGCTTTCCGGAGTCCCGTTGTCCTCGAAGTCGTCCCAATGATTGCTGCCCGGGATGACACGAGTCGCACCATTTTCCTCGGTGAAGTCGGTCAGCGCGATCAGAAAGTTGATGCACGCTTCGGGACCGGACGGGCCCATCGCGATGAAGGGCGCCCAGTTGCCCAGGTCACGGTGCAGCATCTGAGCCTTGTTACCCGGGCCGATCTCGATGACCTGCGCCGTGGTCATCCAGTACGTGCCGGATTCCTCGACGAAGGTCTGATCACTCAGTTCATGAACCAGGTCGTGCTCGATGATCTCCGCGCGGAAAGTCTCACTGTGCGTGACCAGATTCGTCAGGCGCTTGGTGTTGCTTCCGTGGAACTCGGCGATGAGGCCGTCGTGGGTAGAACCCGGGCGCAGCTGTGCCATCGGATCGTCGATGTCAGCGTTGAAGCGCTCGATCTGGTCCTGTGTGAGAAAGTCTTTGATGATCACGCCGCCGTCGCGGCGGACGATCTCGAGAATTTTCTCCGCAGACGTGGTCACGGGCACTTGTTGCAGGGCCTGCTGGTCGACAGTCATATCTTGTTCTCCATCCGGTGGACCGCTGATTTCTGATCATTTGACCTTATCGTTTGATCAGAGTTTGGACAAGGGTTTTGGTTAGATCCGTCACATCCGCGTCGATCGCCGCGCGTGTGCTTGAAAGTACTTTTTCACAACGCTATTCGCCCTGAAGCCGGGCACCTTCGCAGATCCGACCGAACGCGCAGCTCGGACCGTCGATGCGGTAGCGAACATCGAATCGACCCCCTACTGATCATTTGATCAATCAGGCAAGCGGAAGGCGCGCGTCGTCCGCGGAGGACTCCGCCACGTCGAGCGACTCAGCCGACGACGCGGCTCAGTGCCTCGGCGATGAAGTCGATATCCTCCGCCGTGTGCGCTGTACTCAGGAAGATCTTTCCCGAGGGCATGAACATCACGCCTTCGGCGAGCATCCCGCCCAGGACCTTCCCCCAGATGCCACCGGTTCCGTGGAGTCCGGTGGCCGCGCCCTCGGGCACGAATTGCAGCAACGACCCCACCCGGTTCAGATGCGCCGGGACTTCGGCTTCGGCCAGTACCGCATCGAACCGATCGTGGAACCGCGCCGCATTGCTCTCCAGCGTCGCATACACCGCCGGATCCGCGAGCACACCCATCGTCGCCTCGACGGCGGCCAACGCGACCGGATTTCCGTTGAACGTTCCGGCATGCACCACACCGTCGGTCACCTGATCTATCAAGTCTGCGCGGCCCACCACCGCGCTCTGGGTGAACCCGCCGGCGATCGCCTTGCCGAACACCGAGAGATCCGGGCGTACCCCGAAGCGCTCGGCGGCACCACCGCGCGCGATCCGGAAGCCCGCGATGACCTCGTCGAAAATGAGCACCACGCCGGCCTCGTCGCACAGCGCCCGAACCGCCCGCAAGAACTCCGGAAGCGGTTCGGTCACCCCCGCATTGCTCATGATCGGGTCGAGCAGGACCGCGGCGATACCCAGTTCGCGCGCGTCCTCGAGAATGCCGGTGATCATGTCGATGTCGTTGAACTCCGAGATGATCAGGTCATCGAGGACGCTGGGGCTCTGACCCCTGGTTGCGGTCAGCGTCGGCCTGCCGTACTCGTCCGACGACATGCCCGCATAGACCGAATCCTGCCAGCCGTGGTAACTCTTGGCGAACTTGACGATGCGTCGCCGTCCGGTCGCGGCCCGGGCAAGCCGCAGCGACACCTGCACGGCCTCGGTGCCGGTGTTGCTCCACAACAGGCGCTCACCGTGCGGAACCGCCTCCAGCACCGCCTCGGCCGCCGCATATTCCAGGACGTGGCCGGTGCCGACCACCTGCATGCGGTCCAGGACTCCCCGGACCGCCGAGACCACCCGGTCGTCGCTGTGGCCGAGCACCATTGCACCCCAGGCCATTACACAGTCGACGTAGCGATCACCGTCCAGATCCCAGACGTGGGCGCCACGAGCTTCCGTGACGAACAACGGATGCGGCTGCATGGATGCACGCAGCCCCGAACTGACTCCGCCGCCAATGCTGTTCCGGGAACGCTGAAATGCGGCAAGTGAAGATTGAAGACCCATACCCGGTGACAACTCCTCGTATAGCAGAATTCGAGCCCGAACCCGTCGAGAAAATTGTCGAATCGGGTTGGATTGCACCACCTTTGGGGTGCGCAGACACACAACATGTGTATCACGTGACCATATCAGCCGTTCCAGCGCCGGGCTGGGCCGATATTCGACCGAAAGTCGGATCCGGGAGTCACCCGGCCTTCCTGTCCTGTTGGCCCTGTCGGCGCTGGTCCATGGTCCATGTGCACCGTTCGATGAGCCAATCGAAGATCGGGTCACGCTCGGTGTGCCATTCGGGATGCCACTGGACGCCGACAACGGGTCGGCCACTGAGCTCGATCATCTCCGCAATTCCGTCGGTGGCGCGGCCGGTGACCGCGAGTCCGACACCGGGCCGGTCGACCGCCTGATGATGCCATGAGTTGGACGTTCGACGGGCACCGTAGATCTGGCGCCCGACACTGCCGGAGGAAAATTCGACGACATGGTCGTCGTCACCGGCGTAGGGCGCAGCCTTCGGCGAAGAATGCACGACGGACGTTTCCTCGATGTCCTCGATCAGCGTCCCGCCGAGGACGGTGTTCAGCAGCTGATGCCCGCGGCACACGCCGAGGATGGGGATGCCCAGAGACAGCGCATCCGAGATCAGATCGGCCTCGTACTGGTCCCGCTCGTAGTCGATGACGTCGACGTTCCGGCGCGGATCGGCATCCGGGTCGACCGGACGCATGCCACCCCAGCGTGACGGGTGCACGTCCTGTCCGCCCGTCACGATCAACCCGTCCAGCCTGTCGGTTACTCCGGTCGAACTCGACACGAACGGCAGGTTGACCGGAATGCCACCGGCCTCCGCCACGCACCGGTCGAAGTCGGTGAAGAAGGAGTTCGTCAACCGATCGGTGAAGCGTGGAGATGTACCGGTCACCATTTCCAGCCGATAGCATCGGCCCGTGATACCGATGAGAGGTCTCATGTCGACGTCGCTCCAATTCCTACGACAACGCGGATTTCCCTGCCCGATGCCAGGGCATCGAACCCTTCGTTGATTGTTTCGAGTGAGTATTCGGCGGTGACCAGCTCGTCGAGCTGCAACAAACCGGCCCGTGCGAACTGCAGATACATGGGGATGTCCACCTTGAAGTGGTTCGATCCCATGAACGACCCGCGCAGACTCTTTTCCTGCATGAAGAGTTCGGATCCACGAAGTGGAATCGAATGCGAGTCAGGGATCATGCCCATCACCGTGGCCACGCCGCCCGGTCGCAGCATCGCGAACGCCTGCCCTGCGGTGGCACCGGAGCCGACCGCCTCGAACGCGTGGTGGGTGCCGCCGTCGGTCAGCGCCTGCACCGCCGCGACCGGGTCGGTCTCGCGGGCATTCACCACGTCTGTTGCTCCGAAGAACTTGGCCTGATCCAGTTTGTCCGGCACGACGTCCACGCCGATGATCTGTGCCGCGCCGGCCAGCCGGGCGGCCTGCACGGCGGAGAATCCGATTCCGCCGAGCCCGATCACCGCAACAGTCTGCCCCGGACGAACGCAGGCGCTCTGCAGCACCGACCCCATCCCGGTGGTCACCGCGCAGCCGAGCACACTCGCCGTTTGCAGACGCACCCCCGGCTCGATCTCGACGACGCTGTTCTTGTGGACCAGCGCCATCTCCGCGAAGCCGCCGATCCCGGCAGTGGCCCGCACCGCCACCCCCTGACTGTTCGTCAGACGGGGCCGGGCGCGGCCCTGCTGCAACTCCGTCCGGCGCACGCACAGGGTCTGCTGCCCGGCCAGGCAGAATTCACACGACCCGCAGTACACCGAAAGACAGGTCACGACGGTGTCCCCTGGACTGAACTCCGTCACAGCGCTTCCGACCTCGACGACCTCGCCCACCGCCTCGTGGCCGAGCACGATCGGCGTGTCGGATTCGAAGGTTCCATCCATCTCGTGCAGGTCCGAATGACACAGACCGGCGTACGCGATCCGGACCAGCACCTCGTCGGGCCCGGGGTCGTCGATGACCAGCTCTTCGATATCCAACGTACCTGGCGCGGCATTGAGCACTGCCGCCTTGATGCGGGTGCTCATACAAGCTCGAAGTAGCGGTTGAGTTCCCAATCGGTGATCCCGCAGTCGGGGTCGCCGCCACCCATTGTGTGGAACGCCAGCCATTCCCAGCGCCTGGTTCCGATCCAGTAGTCGACAAATTCCTGCCCGAGTACCTCGGCCAGTGCCTTGTCGGCCGCGAGCGCATCGGCGGCGCGGGTGATCGTGTGCGGCAGCGTCTCGGTGCCGGCCGGGTTGCACCAGGCCATGCCGACGAACGGGGCCGGCGGCTCGACGCCGTTGACGACGCCGTAGAGGCCGGCTCCCAGCACCGCCGCAGCCACCAGGTACGCGTTGGAATCTGCTCCCGGCGTCCGGTATTCGATGCGCGAGTACTTCGGGTGACGGGTCACCGCGCGGACGGCGGTGGTCTTGTTGTCGATGCCCCAGGTGACGGTCGTGGGCGGGCCTTCCAGCGGAATCTGCCGCCGGTAGGAGGTCAGGAACGGCAGTGCCAGCGAGGTTGCCCCCGGCAGAGTCTGCAGGACGCCGCCGATGAAGTTTCGCATCACGTCGGACGGTCCGGTCTCGGCGAAGAACGCGTTGCCGTCCTCGTTCGCCAACGAGATGTTCAGATGCGAGGCCTGACCCCATGCGCCGGACCACTTGGCCATGAACGTCACCGACCGGCCCAGCTCGTTCGCGACCTCACGAAGGACCTGGCGGGTCCGGGCCCAGTTGTCGGCCGTGGTGACGATGTCGGCGACGGCGACGTTGATTTCGATCTGACCGACGGCCGCCTCGTCGTTACACGCCTCCCATTCCAGTCCCAGCTCTTCCAAACGGTGCTGCACTCGGTCCAGGAACTGCCACCAATCGCCGGACTTGGCGTGCACATAGGCTGAGCCGGCCAGACCGCCGAGCGGGGTCAGATCCTTGTATCCCTTGCGGCGCGCTTCGTGCACCGACTCCTCGAAAACGGTCGCTTCGATCTCGATCGCCGCCTTCACCGAGTAGCCCTCCGCTGCAGCCTGCCGCTCCACCTTGCGCAGGAGGTTCCGCGGACATACCGACACCGGATCGCCGGTCTTGGTCCAGAAGTCGCCGATGACGGATGCCTTACCAGGCTCCCATTCGATCAGCGTCCCCAGGTCGGGGCGCAGGAAGATGTCCAGCAGATCGCCGCGCCACTCCGGAAAGGCGAAACCGAACTGGGGAAAGTTACCGAGATCGTTGCCGAGGACGACATCGGCGAACGGAAATCCCGTCTCGAGTCCGCTCAGGAACTTCTTCGGGGAAATCGACTTTCCCACGAACGTCCCGTCGAGGTTCGTCGCCTCGATTCGAATCGACGTGATGGCCCGCTCGTCCAGCCACCGCCGGACCCGGGCACTCGTTGTTTCAGCCATTGAACCGCACCTTCCAGTGTGCACCGCACATCACAGAGACCTGCGCAGCCGAGCCGACCATCGTGACGGCACCGACACCCAGTGCGATGAGAAATGAATCGAACCAGCCGCTGAGGACCGCAGACAGTGACTCAGCCGGTCCGTGGATCTCGAAAGTGGCCTCGCCGTCACCGAAGACGACACGCTCGTCGTCGTCGGTGCACACGATGACCAGCTGCTCGGGGAATCCAGCCGAGTCTGCGTTGAGTTCCCAGAACTTCTGCGCAGCGACATTCCAGTCCGGCAGGGGCGGAGAGAGCAGCCGGCCGACCGCCTCCCCGATCTCACCTCCTCCGACGACCGTGTACTCCGGGTAGAAGTGCAGTTCGAGAGGTTCGACACCGCCGGCGACTCCGTGCCTCACGTGGACGCGACCGTCGACGAAGTCGAGCGTCACCGCCTGCCGATCGGCGACCGACGCGAGCGCAACCGTCCCGGTAGTGCCGTCGATCAGCGCGCGCAACTCGGGAACCTCGGCGCTGGCCCTCAGCGTCCGAGCCACCGACAACACCAGCGGCGTCGGATCCGGCTCGACCGCGACCAGCACATCTTCTGCAGTCAAGGAACTCACCTGCTTAACCTCGTTTCGGTAACCGATTTAGACCTATGCCTAAGTCATATGATCAGTAGTGTGGCCGGTATCACCGATGGCGTCAAGAGCCGATTCGCCGGGCCACGACTCGCTCGCCGGTCCGGACGCGCTCGCTTGCACTCATATACTGCCTGTTCAGGCGGACAATTTTCGGATTTCTCGATACCACATTTCGCCACGCACTATTGACGCAAACGACCGCATTGTTGCAAACTAAGCTTTGATCATTTGATCAGGTCAGCAATTTGTTGCATCGGTTCGGATGCGGTCAACACACGGCAGACACACCCCCGTGGCATCCGGGTTCACCGAGGCACCGACAACAACCCAACTGGTATCAGTAGCAGCCGGCCCGTTCGGCAGGGAGTGACTTCATGGAGCCAACAAACTCGCACGTCGACGTCGTAATCGTGGGAGCGGGACTTTCCGGCATCGCCGCCGCCGTCGAACTGCGAACCACCCACCCCGAGCGGACGTTCGTCATGCTCGAGAAGCGCGAGAATCTCGGTGGCACCTGGGACCTGTTCCGGTACCCGGGCATCAGGTCCGACAGCGACATGTTCACCCTCGGCTACAGCTTCAAGCCGTGGCGGGACGAGAAGACGATCGCCGACGGGCAGACCATCCTCGACTATCTCCACGAAGCCGTCGACGAGCATCAACTGCGTTCCTCCGTCCGCGTCGATCATCGTGTGCTCAAGGCGGATTGGTCGAGCGAATCCAGCACCTGGACGGTGCAGGTCGAGTCGCCCGCCGGCTCCGACACGATCACGTGCTCATTCCTGTACATGGCCTCGGGCTACTACGACAACGAGAACGGCTACCGACCACGATTCCCGGGCGAGGAGAATTTCACGGGCCCGATCGTCCATCCCCAGGAATGGCCGGAGGATCTCGACTACGCCGACAAGAAAGTGGCAGTCATCGGTTCCGGTGCCACGGCCATCACGCTGATCCCGGCGATGGCCGGCACCGCCACCAAGGTCACCATGGTGCAGCGTTCGCCGTCGTACGTCGCGATCGACAGCGACATCGACGAGGACGCCATCAAGTTGCGGGCGGAAATCGGCGACGAGGCCGCGTTCGACGCGGTCCGCCTGCGCAACCTGGAACAGCAACAGATCAACTATCAGTTCGCACGGAGCTATCCCGAGGAATTCAAGAAGCCGCTGTTCGATGCGATCGACGCGATAGTCGGGTCCGAGTTCCGCGAGAAGCACTTCACCCCGTCCTACCAACCGTGGGATCAGCGCCTGTGCCTGGTCCCCAACGGCGACCTCTTCGAAGCGATCAAGGCCGGCCAGGCCGACGTGGCAACCGGATCCATCGCCGAGTTCACCGAGCACGGCATCCGAATGGAGTCCGGCGACATGGTGGAGGCCGACATCATCGTCACCGCCACCGGACTGAACCTCTGCACCCTCGGCAAGGTTGCGTTCACCGTCGACGGACACCCGGTCGACTTCAGCACTACCTACACCTACAAGGGTGTCGCGTTCAGCGGCGTCCCAAACCTGGTGCAGGCGCACGGCTATCTGAACTCGTCGTGGACGCTGCGACTCGAACTGGTCAACCAATTCTGGAGTTCGCTGCTCACCACGATGGACAAGCTGGGTGCCAAAGCGGTTACCCCGGTGTTGCGTGCCGGCGACGAGAACATGCCGCGTGCCCCGTGGATGACCGGAGTGACCTCGGGATACTTCTTGCGGTACCTCGATCACATGCCGTCGCAGGGTGACCGGCTCCCGTGGCTGAACCCGCAGGTACACCAGTTCACGAAGGAGATCCTCAGCGCCGATCCCGACGACGGGGTACTTCAGTTCACTTAGTGGTTTCGTCTGTTCTGTTCGGTCGACAAGAGGAGTGTGCGCATGGAAGTGACGAATCAACTCGATGTGGCCGTGATCGGTTGCGGCAACATGGGGTCCGCGATAGCCCGGGTTACGCTCGCGAAGCAGTATTCGGTCGCAGTATGGAATCGCAGCCCGGAGCGCGCCATGCGACTGGTCGATGCAGGCGCCACCGTCCTCACCGAAGTCAGGTCGGCGTTCGAGAACGCCGACCTGACCATCGTCTGCGTCAGTACGACGGACGACGTCCGCGCCCTGCTCGCACAGATCGACCCGGCCCGGATCGCCGGCACGATCTTGAACCTGACGAGCGGATTGCCGGACGAGGCAGAAGAACTCGCGGCGTGGGCGGCCGAACACGGCGTGCCGTATCTGGACGGCGCAATCCTCTGCTTCCCCGAGCAGATCGGCAGCGCCGAGGCCCGTATCCTGGTCGCCGGCCCCGAGCAACTCTGGACGGCGCACAGCGACATTGTTCGGGCGCTGGCCGGAGGGGCACTGCATGTCGGCACCGTCCACGGCGCAGCCAACGTCATGGACGCCGGTTTGGTCGGCGCCTTCTACATGTCCAGCATGGTGGCGTTCATCGAGGCAACCCGGTACATGGGCAACGCCGGTGTCAGCACCGACGCGCTCCGGTCCCTACTGCCGCACACCCTCGATCAGTTCTCCGAGGAGATCCACGACATCCTGAACCGCGTGGACACCGGCACTTTCACCACGGAGCGGGCGACACTCACCGTCTACCAGGAGGCCGGTCGGACCTTCCTCGACACGATGGCACCGCACGGCCCGGCCACTATGATCCGGGCAACCACGGGTGTGTTCGACCGGGCAGTTGCCGCCGGCCTCGCGAACGAGGACCTCGCCGCGGTCGTCAAGCTCTCAGCCGAATAGCGCGGATGCCGTGCAGTTCCCGATCGGGAACTGCACGGCATCCGCTCTTTCGAACTCGGTGCAGGTACTACGCCACAGTCGTGGACTGGATTCGATGGGCACCTTTCGAGGCAACCGCCGCAACCGGAAGATCGGCCATGGTGCGCAGGCCCGGCATCGCATCGACGATCGCCGTGATCGCGTTCGACGCGACCGCGACAGTCGACTGCAGGCTGTCCAGCCCACGCGGCGCGATGAACTCGAGAGTCTGCTCCTCACCCTCGATCAGCCACCGGTCGCCGGGGACGACCGGATCGCCGTCGTCGAAGAAGCCGAAATGGACCGCGACCTCGATGACGGGTTCACCGTCCCGGATCCCCCGGGCGGCATGGCGGACCGCTGCAATTGTTCCCGGCGCCACAATGAAATTGTCACCGATCCGCTCACTGTCGGTGAGAAATGCCGGTGCCGGACAGTCGACCTCGATCGTATCCAGCACCCACCCCAGTCCCGATGCCAATGCCGCGATGCTCTCGGTGAATCCGACGTGACCGATGACCCGCCCCTCGTCCTGGGCCTGCACGAACTCCAACTCGGTCAGTCCGATACCGAACTTTCCGAGGATGTGGCCGTAGTGCACCATCTGAGTGGCCCGCTCGATCTGCACGCTCTCGACGCGCTGAGTCAAACTGCTGAGCAGCAACGGCAGAGTGTCCATCAACATGCCCGGATTACATCCGGTGCCGACCACGCTGCGGCCGTGTGCACGTGCTACCTCGTCGACCCGCGCCGAGAACTCGGGATGAGCGTGCGCCGGGTATCCCAATTCCTCACATATCGACACGACGTTGTAACCATGCGACAGCAAGTCCGTGACCAGCGGCTCGATCGGCTCGACGAACGACGTGGTCGCGACGAACGCCACGTCCGCCCTCGGCAATGCGTCGATGGAGCCGACCACGACGCCCTTGGAGCTACTCACGCCGAGCAACTCGCCGACATCGCGGCCATGCAGGGCAGGCTGGATGTCCAGCGCGCCCACCACGGCGCAGTCCTCACGTCGGCACAGCGTCCGACCAACGTCGACGCCAACGCTGCCGAGCCCGACGAGGACAACCGATGTAATGCGCATTCTTTCTCCTGAATCTATACGAGTACTACTCGGCAACAGCGTCTTCCTTCAGCAAGAAGATCGGGTCGGCCATCATGCCCTCGTGGCCCACGAATCCGGTACTGGGTGGGCAGGTCGAGTAGCCCAGCAGTTTCTGAATATCCTCGTCGAACGTCCTGGCAATCTCGGGCGGGTACGTAAGGAATGCGTTCTCCTCCTGACGCAGAAATCCGAGATCCAAGCCCATGGTGAATCCGATCCGGTTGCTGTCGGAGTTGTTGGTGCCGCCGCCATGATAGGTACCGCCCACCCAGATCAACGCCGACCCCGCGGCCATCTCCGTCGGCAGGGCCTCGCCGATCTTCGGTGCCCGGGTGTCGTCCCACCTGTGACTGCCCGGAACCACCATCGTTCCTCCGTTTTCTGCGGTGAAATCGGTGATGGCGACCATCAACTGGACGCGGGCCTGGTTGTAGCCGTCGTGGTGGCGCCATTGCCACACACTGTCATCCCGATGCAGCGGCTGCGCGCCCTCGCCGGGGTGGATATCGATGATCGAGGTGACCCCGATCTGGTAGTTCGGCACCATCTCGACCTGATCTTCACCCAGCAGGATCGGCCGGGTGCGCTCCAGGTAGTGCGCCGCCACGCCGTTGTAGATCGGGTGACGTGCGGCCGTGGCGGCATACGTGGCGTGCTTGAAAACGCCATACAGACGCTTGGTCCGTTGTCCGGAGAAGTCGTCCTGGCCCCAGGCCGCCGTCTCCAGCGCGGCATCGGTCTCCGCTCGGGCTTCCTTCAGTGTGTCGCCGTCGAAGTAGTCGCGGATGATGACGCCGCCGTCACGCTCGATGTGCGCGATCACGTCTTCCAGGGGGGCGATTGCTTCCAGGGTGGTCAAACCTGCCACGATGACTCCTTCAAAGATGTGCGGACGGAATTGTTCTTTCAATGGACTCGATATGAATGTCGGCCACTCGCCTATTCGGAACTGAGGACCTCGAGGTGGCCGTCGACGAACTGCTGCCGAAGCAGCTTCTTGTCGAACTTGCCCACACTGGTCTTCGGCACTTCGTCGATGTAGACCCAGCTGTCGGGCAATTGCCATTTGGGGAGATTCCCACTCAGATGGTCGCGGAGTACCTTCGGATCGGGCTCCACACCCTCCTCGAGGACGACCACCGCACAGGGCCTTTCGTCCCACTTCTGATCGGGGATACCGAACACGGCCGCCTCTGCGACATGCGGATGTGCCATCAGGTCGTTTTCCAGCTCGACCGACGAGATCCATTCCCCGCCGGACTTGATGACGTCTTTGGCGCGATCCACCAGAGTCAGATACCCGTCCGGCGACACCCGACCGACGTCGCCGGTCCGCAGCCAGTCACCGTCGAAATTCCCGGCGTACCGCTCCCGCTCGGCGTCATCGCGCGCGTAGTACGCCGCCGTGACCCACGGACCCCGCACCTGAAGCTCACCCAGTGAAACATCGTCGTTGGCGACAACGTCACCGGCATCGTTCTTCAGCCGGTAGTCGACGAGCGGCGCGAACTGGCCCTGCGTCGCGCGATGCGCCCACGGATCGTCACCGGAGTGACCCGCGGGCAGTGCCGCGGTGGCAGAGACCGCCGATGTCTCGGTCATGCCCCAACCCTGGATCATCGTGACACCGAGCTTCTCCTCGTAGGTTTGCAGCAACGACAACGGTGCCGCCGATCCGCCGACGAAGACCCGCTGCAGGTGTGTGAGGTCCTGCGGCGTGCGCGCGAGGGTCTGCAGTATGCCGGTATAGATCGCCGGCACGGCCGCGGCGATGGTCGGGCGTTCGGCCGCCAGCATCGCCAGCAGCGGCTCCGGTTGCAGGAAGCGATCGGGCATGAGTAGCTCCGCGCCGGAGAGCATCGACGCATACGGCAAGCTCCAGGCGTTGACGTGGAACATGGGCACGATGACCAGGCAGGTGTCCCGGGCGCTCAATCCCATCCCCATGGACGTGGTGACGTGCAGCGCGTGCAGGTAGAGCGAACGATGCGAGTAGACAACACCCTTCGGATCTCCGGTGGTCCCGGAGGTGTAACACATGGCGGCAGCCGATTGCTCGTCGATATCCGGCCAGCAGTAGGTCTCCGATCGGTCTGCGAGCAGCTCCTCGTAATCATGCACCGCGACGTGCGCGGGCGCCTGGAAACTCTCGGGGAGCGCGCCCACCACGACGAGGTGCCGTACCGTCGTCATCATCGGCAACGCCTGTCCGAACGCGGACAACAGCGAAGCATCGACGATCACGACCTGATCCTCGGCATGGTTTGCCACGAAGCCGACTTGACTGGGCGAGAGCCGGATGTTCAGCGGATGCACCACCGCACCCATCGCAGGCACCGCCGCATACACTTCGAGGTGCTCGCTGTTGTTCCACATGAAAGTGGCCACCCGATCCGACCGCCTGACGCCGAGGCCCTGTAACGCGTTCGCCAACTGCGCCATTCGGGGAGCCAGCTCGCCGAAGGTTCGGCGCCGACAGCCGCCGCCGGTCCAGGTCGACACTACTGCTGCGCTGTGCGCGGTGGTGGCATAGCGCAGCAAGCGTGCGAGCGATAGCGGTCCGTCATTCATTGTGCTGCGCATAATCGCCCTTCAGAATTCGGTGCACCGCGGGTGCTCCGACGCAGTCGAGAAACAGGATTCGATCGGGCACCGCGTCGGCGCGACCGGAACAGCGATGCCGCGCAGGCCCGGCGCCGCATCGGCGATCGCCGTGATCGAATACTGATCATTTGCCCAAGTCTTATGATCAGACGCTAAACCGCTCACAGCGTTTTTGTCAATGGTCCGCCGACATTGCCCGTTCCGCCCACCGGTGCCGCTCATCGCCGCGTTGCCGTTCACCCCGGAATCCTTGCTTCACCGCCTGCTTAGCAGGCAGATCACACAGCTTACGAAGGTCGCGAAGGCCCGGTCTCTTCTGCCCTCGCCGCACCCGACCAGCCCGTGTGGCGAGTAATATCGACTGTGGCATTGACCACAGCCGGACATGCTGCAATTATCTGGAGGTCTTCCGACCGAATCGTTTGAACAGTTTGGGCGCCGGTCGTCGAGGATTCGCTGCACCGACCCGGAGGGCCGCCCGCGGGGCTCCCTCCATCGACGCGACGTCTGTCGCGAAACCTTCTAGGAGTAATCGCATGGTCGATACTGCCTCGCCCCATGGCAACGAGCATCCACACCAGTCGGGGGTCGAAGATCTCGACACCGGTCGCCTTGGGCGGGTACCGCTGGTTTCGTTGTCCCTTGCCTCGTTCATTCCAGCGGTCGGCATGGCGCTCGTACCGCTTCTGATGTTCGAGACCGCCGGCACGGCGGCATGGCCGTCCGCCCTGCTCGGTGCGCTTGCGGTGATCTTCGTCGGACTGTCCGTGATCACCTTTGCTCGCCGATTTGTCAGCACCGGCTCTCTGTACAGCTATGTTGCCGAGGTATTCGGACCGTGGGCCCGATATCTCACCGCAGCAGCACTCTTCGTCGGGTTCGTCCTACAGGTGGGTGGAATCGGCGGAATCGTCGGCATCTTCACCGGTAGCTTCCTCATCTCGCGGGGATTCGAGAACGCTCTCGATTTCGGTCCGCAATCGGCGATCATCCTCAGTGCGATCGTCATCGCGGCTATCGTCGCTATTCGCGGACTGGACACGTCGGTGCGGGTCGCGGTCGGCCTTGCTGCGCTGTCGATTCCACTCGTCCTCATCATCACCGTCGCGAGCGCAGTACATACGGGACTCGACCTGTCCCAGCAGTTCGACTTCGACGGCATCAGCGTCAGCGGAATCCTGCAGGGTGTGGCCGCCGGCACCACGTTCCTCGTCGGATTCGAAAGTTGCACGGCATTGGCTGCCGAAACCCGGGATGCTCGACGCAATATTCCACTCGCGGTGATGTCCGTGCCCGTGGTGCTGGGTGTTCTGTACTTGCTCTGCACCATCTTGCAAGTCCCCGGGCTCATCGCCGCTTCGTCCGATCTCGAGGCCGGAATGTCGGCGCCGGCCGCGTTGGCGCTCAATGCCGGGCTCGGATCCGCGGTCGCGACCGCAACCGACCTGGTGCTCGCCGTGGCGTGTTTCGCCGCGCTCATCGGGTTCGTCAACTACGGCGCCCGATTCATCATGACGCTGGGAATCGACAACCTGCTCCCGGAACGAATCACCGCGGTGAACACCAAGTTCCGGAGCCCACATGTGGCGATTGTCGTTCTGTCGGTGCTCGGGTTCGCCGACATCGCCGCTGTCATGGCCGTCACGGGAACCGTGACTGAGGCCTACTACGCCGGTGCACCACTGATCGTGTACGCATGGGTCGCCCCGTACATCCTCATCACCGTCGGCGCCATCATTCTGATGCTGCGCGCCAGGACGAAACATCCCCTCATCCTTGTGTGCTCTGCGCTCGGCGGCATCACGATGGCCTGGGTCTACCTCAACGGGGTGATCAATCCTCCGGCACCACCGAGCGATGCCATGTCATGGGTGATCGTCGTCGTGATCGCACTCGTGCTGGTGGTCTTCGTGATGTCCGGGCGACGGCGACGCCCCACCACTCCTCCCACCCCGGCCCCCATCCGAGGCGAGGAGGAAATCGCCCTCTGACGCGCTGACCGGCTACCTGAGCCAGCCGGACGATAGCCGGGAATCGCTCGTCCGTCGCCCTCTGTTGCGATGGATGCGCGATCCTGGTTTCAGCCGGCTGCCGTCGCTTGCGGGATTCGGTGCGCGTCGGCGAGGCGTTCCAGGGATTCGGCGATGACATCGACTGTCGTGTCACGCATGACCGGATCCTTGAAGGTCAGCCATTGCGGAACCAGACCATCTGCGACTGAAGCGAGCGCTCGAGCCAGAACCTCGACCAACTTGGCGTCGTCGTCGGGCCTCAACCCCTGACGCAGCAAGCCTTCCAGCCTGTCGAGATGGACTTGATACACCTGCTTCCCCAGGTCGCTGTCCTGCCTCAAGACCCAGAAGAACAATTCCAATTGAGCCTGCGCGTATACGTCCTCCGTCGCGAACCATGCTGCGATCTGACGCAGAAGTCCCGCCGCCGCCCGGCCGAGTCCTGAGCCTTCACGTACGTGGAAACCATCTCTCATCTGCGACGCAGCCATATCGTCGTAGATGGCGAGGAACAGCTCCTCTTTCGTGTGGAAGCAGTAGTGCAAGCTCGCAAGCGGTGCCTGCGCGCGTTCCGCGATGCGTCGAGTGGTCGCGCCATGCACACCGCGTTCGGCAATGATCTGCACCGCCGCGGTGATGTAGTCATCTCGGCGTTGCCCCGCCGGCAGACGTGCCATCTTCGCTCCTCGCTTCTCCGATACCTCAGTAACCATCAAGGCTACCGGATACTGGATCTATTGACTTGGTCAGTTCGATGCACGTGCGACCGCCCCGATCAGCCGTGACTGTGCAGCGCAGCCCGCACTGACGCTGCAGCACGTTCGTCTCAGCGTCGAGGGGAGGCATCGCCGCCCGCATGCGACGCGTTTCGGTCAGAATGATGCATCCATTCGGGCATCAGGTTCCAGCATGCGCAATCGCTATCGATAGTCCTGAGCAGAATGCCCAACTCCCGAAGTCGGGAATATGGGATACTGCGCTACATGCCGAGACTCGATCGAACCGACGCCCGCCTGCTGCTCGCGCTGTGCGACGCTCCCCGCGCAACCGGCGTCCAACTGGCCACCCTGCTGGGGATGGCCAGGAACACCGTGCAGGCGAGGATGTCTCGCTGGGAGGAGCAACGCGTGCTCGCACCGGTCGACCGCTGCGTCTCGCCCCGCGACCTGGGGTACCCCCTGCAGGCGTTCGTCACCGCGGTGGTCGACCAGCACCGCCTCGAGGACGTCATCGAACATCTGCGGGACATCGCCGAGGTCGTCGAGGTCGTCGGCATCTCCGGAGCGGCAGACCTGCACATCGGCGTGGTCGCCGTCGATGCCGACGATCTGTACCGCGTCGCGGGCCTCATTCTCGCCGTGCCCGGGATCGAGCGCACCACGGTGTCCGTCGCCATGCGCGACGCCATCCCCTACCGGACCCGTCCACTGCTCGAGCGGATCGCCGAGGAGCACTGACCCGGGCGCACGCTCAGCGACCCGCGGCAACCACGTCGGTGACGGCGTCTTCGCCAGTGCGCGTGGTACTTACGCGGGATCTGAGCACGAGAACCAGCATCACGGCGACGAGCATGACCGCCCCCACGACCCACAGGCCGGCGCGTGCGTTTCCGGTGGCGTCGAACAGCCACCCGGTGACGTACGGGGC
This sequence comes from Rhodococcus sp. (in: high G+C Gram-positive bacteria), assembly GCA_039206675.1. Lineage (GTDB taxonomy): Bacteria > Actinomycetota > Actinomycetes > Mycobacteriales > Mycobacteriaceae > Rhodococcus_F. Next base: position 38,704 of record JBCEBZ010000438.1, read on the forward strand.
CCCGAATCCGCTCATGTTGCCCACCGAGTTGACGACGGCGATGCCGGCCGCGGCGCCCGCACCGGTCAGGAATGTGCTGGGCAGGTACCAGAACACGGGCAGCGCGCAGAACACACCGACCGCGTTGACGGTGACCGCGATCATCGTCGTGAGCGGCGACTGCATGTACAGGGCGACCGGGATCGAGACGGCTCCGATCAGGGTGGGGACGGCGACGTGCCAGATCCTCTCTCCAGTCCGGTCGGAGTGCCTGCTCCACAACACCATTGCGACGGCGCCGACCGCGAACGGAACCGCGACGATCAATCCGGTGGTGAACAGCGAGAAGTCGGTGGCGAACGTCTTCTTGAAACCGGCGACGATGCTGGGCAGGAAGAAGCTGAGCGAGTACAGCCCGTAGGTGATCCCGAAATAGACGAGGCCCAGCATCCACACGCGGGAATCCGTCAGCGCCCGCCGCACCGACCCACTGATGTGGGAACCGGATTCCGAGGCCTCGGATTCGAGTTCACGCGTGAGCCACACCTTTTCGTCCTCATCCAGCCATCCGGCCTGCGACGGCCGGTCCGTCAGGTAGAACCAGGTGACCACCGCGAGCAGGACGGCGGGTATGCCCTCGATCAGGAACATGACGCGCCAGCCGGACAACCCGAAGATGCCGTCCCAGTACTGGATGATGGCGCTCGACAGCGGCGCTCCGAGCGCCGACGACACCGGGAGCGCGAGAAGGAACAGACCCATCAGCCGCACCCGGTAGGCCCGGGGGAACCACAGGGTCAGGTAGAGCAGGACGCCGGGGAAGAAGCCGGCCTCGGCGATGCCCAGCAGCATGCGCAGCGTGTACAGCGATCCGGCATTGGGCACGAAGGCCATGGCCGCCGCGATGATTCCCCACGTGAGCATGATCCGGGCGATCCAGCGGCGCGCCCCGAACCTGTGCAACGCGAGATTGCTCGGCACCTCGAACAGGAGATACCCGATGAAGAAGAGACCGGAGGCCAGGCCGAACATGGTCTCGGTGAGGCCGAGTTCCTCGCTCATGGTCAGCTTCGCCAGCCCGATATTGGTCCGGTCGAGGTAGTTGACGAAGTAGGCCAGGCCGAGGAACGGAATGAGCCGCCGGGCGACCTTCCGGACCACCCTCGCCTCGATCTCGGGTTTCTGCAGTACAGACGACATGAACGTCTCGGCTTTCTGGAGAGCGGGCACGCCCGGCCGGGCGACGTGACCTGGACCACTGTAGGAGCCGGATCAGCGCGACACTATGGAGAAACCACACATGCGACGCCCGGATGAGTGGAGGGATCCTCAGCCGCGCGTCGTCCTCTCGGGGCTCACCCCATCGGGGTTGCAACATTTGCAATCCGTCTCCTCGAATGTCGCAAAATAACTCAGCTGCAACATATTTCATTGCTTCGATCGGCCAGCTAGCGTTGTCGGCGCCGCACCCCGCAGGGTGTGATTCGAACGGATGAGCAGTGAGGACGGGAATGCGATGACGACCCTGACGACCGGTACCGCGGAAGTGGCCGCGGAGTTCACGGCGGCCCCGGATCTGCTCGTCGAGGAGGCGGACACGGTCGTGGCGGTCACTTTCAACCGGCCGGGCAAGCTCAACTCGCTGACACCGCAGATGTACGAGGACCTCGGTCGCGTGTGCGAGCGGGTGAACGCGGACCCGGCGGTGCGGTTGCTGGTCGTCCGCGGCGCCGGCCGGGCATTCGCTGCCGGCTCCGACATCGCGCACTTCCGGTCCTTCACCGATGGCGAGGACGGTGTGGCCTACGAGAACCGGTTCGTCGCGGTGCTCGAGCAACTGGAGCAGATGCGGGTGCCGACGTTGGCGGTGATCGACGGACCGTGTGTGGGTGCGGGATTGATCGTCGCGGCGGCGTGCGATGTCCGGGTCGCGACCACGCGCTCGTATTTCGGTCTGCCGATCGCCCGCACCCTGGGCAACGCGCTGTCCGCGTATCCGCTGGCGCTCCTCGCGGACAGGCTGGGGTCGGGACGGTTGTCGTCGATGGTGGCACGGGCCCGGATGCTGCCCGCCGCCGAGGCCGCGTCGATCGGATTCGTGGCCGAGACCGCCGTCCCCGAACAGTTCGACGACCTGGTGGCCGTCGTGACCGGGGAGCTCCTCACCGCCGCGCCGTTGACGGTCCGCTCGACCCGTGAGGCGCTGCGCCGAATCCGGACCACGGAGTTACCCGACTGCGCGGATCTGGTCCGCGCGGCGTACGGGAGCGACGATTTCCGGGCGGGGGTGGCCGCGTTCCTGCGGGGTTCGCGCGCGGAGTGGTCGGGACGGTGAGCACCGGTGGCGTCCCGCGGCGGGTCCGGTGGGGTGTCCCACCCGGGCGGGGTGGTGTCCGATGCTGACCGGTGCAGCTGTTCGCCCGGCACGGTCATGAGGAGCCCCGAAGACCGCACCGGGCGTCGAAGCATCGCGAATCCCTTCGGGTTCTCGGGGTGTGAGAGGGAACCCGGTGAGAATCCGGGACTGTCCCGCAGCGGTGAGTGGGAACGACCGCCGTCATATGCACTGGGCATCTGCCTGGGAAGCGACGGCCACTAGGTCCGGTGGATGCCACCGGGTGCCCGCGAGTCCGAAGACCTGCCGACTGTGTCGGGCACGCCGTGCCCGACCGTCCACCGCCTCGGGGAATGGGCGTGTAGGCCTTCTCGTGTCGCAGCATGCGTTGTCTCGGGCTCGAGAGGTGTACTCGTTTCTGCCGGTGGTGGTCCTTCCCTGCACGTAACTGGAGAATGCCTCGAGCCGGTCGTCGCTGACGCGCCCATGGACGGCACACCGGTCATCCGCAGCGTCGGCGAGGTGTACAGGTGCGATAGGTTTTTGCCATGGCACGGGACATCGC
>JBCEBZ010000439.1:0-11917 GCA_039206675.1 Rhodococcus sp. (in: high G+C Gram-positive bacteria)
AATGGCAGGATCGGCCCATGGCGCTCACCGCACTCGACCGCAGACTCCTCGGCTGGTCCGCAGCATTCGTGATCTCGCAGGCGAACATCCTCCGTCTGCTCGGTCCCGTGGCACCCCGGCTCGCCGAGATCCAGACGGCCCGCTCCGCACGGGACTACACGGCGATCCTCGACGGGATGACCGACTCCGACACGGCGCGCTACCGCAGCCACTACTACCCGGACTTCGTCCACCCGCTGATCTACGCGGTCGCGCTGCGCACGGGCGCCCGGCGGTTGGCGGAACTCACCCCGCTGTCGCCGGGAACGCAGCGGATGCTGGCGGCGGCGCCGGTGATCTCGGCGGCGGGCGACTACGCCGAGAACGTCGTCGGACTGCACCTGCTGTCTCACCGTGAGCACATCACCGACGCGACGGTGCGGACCACCAGCGCGGTCAGCGTCACCAAGTGGGTGCTGGCGCTCGGGACTCTCGGGTACCTGTCCCAGGGATTCGTGAGGGTCTGGGCGGGAAAGCTCTTCTCCCACTAGATTCAGGCGCATGGGTGCTGTCGAGCTGAGCGTCGAGTACTTCACCGGCCAGGCCGAATTCCGGGAGTGGCTCGCTTCTCATCACGCCTCCTCACCCGGCATCTGGCTGAAGATGGCCAAGAAGGGGTCGGCGCACTCGTCGATCGACTACGACGCGGCACTGGAGGTCGCGCTGTGCTACGGCTGGATCGACAGCCAGGTCCGCCGCGTCGACGACGACTTCTTCGTGCAGCGGTTCACCCCGCGCTCGTCACGGAGTCCGTGGTCGAAGAGGAACCGCGAGTTCGCGGAGAAACTCGCCGAGGCCGGTCTCCTCGAGCCCGCGGGCGCGGCGGAAGTCGAGCGGGCCAGGGCCGACGGCCGCTGGGACCGCGCCTATGCGGGACAGAAGGCGGCGGAGATACCGCAGGACTTCCTGGACGCCCTCGCGCGGAATCCGGAGGCCGAGGCGTTCTACGCGACACTCGACAGCCACAACCGGTACGCCGTCTACTACCGCCTGCAGGACGCCAAACGCCCGGAGACGCGTGCCCGCCGCATCGAGAAGTTCGTCCAGCAGCTGGCGGAGCGCAGGAAGTTCCACGACTGACCGATTTCCGCGACTGACACAATGGCACCGTGCCCGACACGATCACCGCCACCTGTTCCGCGCTGTCCGCGACCGACGAACCCCTCGCGGGCACCGCTGCGCACGTCAGGGGCTGGGTGTGCCTGGAATTCCCCGGTGCGTGGGGCCGGGACGTGCTCGACGGCGCGGCGCTCGGACGGGACCTGGCCCGCGAACTCGGCGCCCGCGCCGACGGCGCCGGGGTGCGGATCATGTTCATCCGCCGACCCGGCCGCGGCACCGGCTCGCCCGATCGGCGAACGGTGCTGCTGGCACAGTCGCACCCCGCGCGGTCGTGGTGCGAGCGGCTCGACATCGGCTACCCGGAAGACCTGCTCGACCTGGACCTCGATCTGGTCGCGGGGCCGGCGCCGGGTCTCGGCACGCCGGTGACGGACCCCGTCGCCCTGGTGTGCGCGCACGGCAAGCGGGACCAGTGCTGCGCCGTGCTCGGGCGACCGGTCGCGGCCGGCCTGGCCGCGGAGTTCGGCGACGCGGTGTGGGAGTGCTCGCACACGGGCGGGCATCGGTTCGCTCCGTCGCTGATCCTGCTGCCGACGGGCTACACGTACGGCCGGCTCTCGGCGCAGCAGAGCGTCGACGCGGTCCGCGCCGCCGCCCGGGGCGAGGTGTACCGGACCGGGCTGCGCGGCCGCAGTTGCTGGGACACTCCGCGGCAGGTGGCGGAACTCGCCGTCCGCGATCTGGTGGACGCCGCCGCCGACGAGCTGACGGTGGAGGCGAATTCGGTTGTCACCCACCGCGACGGGCGTCGCTGGGTCGTCGACCTCGAGGAGCGGGAACTGCCGCCGCGGCCGGCGAGTTGCGGGGCGGCGCCGAAACCGGTGCGACCCGTCGTTGCCACCGGAGTCCGCGCCCTCGCCCCCTGAGGCGGTCACCAGTGGGTGCCGGGCACCAGCCTTCCGACCTTCCGGGCGGCGCGGCCGAGCACCGACGACGTGTGGTGCCGGGGTTCCGGCGTGCGCCGAGGGGCCGGCGCCGCCTCGTCCGTGCCGGTTCCCTTCGCGGCCGGTGAATCGGGGAACATGCGGTACATCTGGTGCATCACGCGGTCCTTGACCGCCGGTGCGAAGACGTGGCCGAGTTCACCGAGCGTGCCGGTCGGGACGTCGATCCGTTTGGGGCGTTCGATCAGCGCCCGGACGACCATGGCGGCCGCCTTCTCCGGGGACGTGATCGGACCGATGTTGTACCGGCCGGTGGGCGCGATCATCGGCGTCTCGACCAGGGGCATGTGGATGGTGGTGAACGTGATGCCGTCCGAAAGGGTTTCGGATGCCGCGACGTCGGTGAATCCGTCGAGAGCCGATTTGCTGGCGACGTAGGCGGCGAACCGCGGGGTCGCGCCCTGGACGCCGGCGCTGCTGATGTTGACGATGTGGCCGAACCGCCGCTCGCGCATCTGCGGGAGGAAGGCGAGGATCAGCCGGACCGCGCCGAAGTAGTTGACGGCCATGGTCCGTTCGAAATCGTGGAGTCGGTCCGTCGAGTGGTACAGCCCCCGGCGAATCGAGCGGCCCGCGTTGTTGACGAGCATGTCGACGTGATCATGTTCGGCGAGAACGGCTTTGACGGTGTGTTCGACCGACTCGTCGTCGGTGATGTCGCAGGGGTAGCCGTAGGCCTCGCCGCCCGCCGTGCGGATCTCGGCGACCACGGCGTCGAGTTCCGCGGCGCGCCGGGCGAGCAGGATGACCTTCGCGCCCTTGCGGGCCGTCGCGATCGCGGAACTCCGCCCGATCCCGGACGACGCCCCGGTGATCACGACGTGCCTGCCCACGAGCGGTCCGGCGGGGTGGGGCCTGCGCGCCCGGTCGGGGTCGAGATTCTCGCGCCAGTACGACCACAGCCTGCCGGCGTACGAGGCGAAGGGAGGTACCTCGATGCCGGTGCCGCGCAGCGCCTCCCGAGTGTCGCGGTCGTCGAACACCGTGGGCAGGGTCAGGTTCGAGGTGAGCACCGGCGGGATGCCGAGCGCGCCGAGCACCGCCTTGCGGCCCGTGTCGAGGGCGGAGTCGGGGGTGGGGGTGAGGAACGGGCGGACGAGTTCACCGGGCAGTCCGATCGCGGGATGCGGTGCGCCTGCCGCCTCGGCGAGTGCGGCGTAGATCTCGCGGACCGGCTGGGGCCGCGGATTGACGAGGTGGAACGTCTGGCCGTCCCGTCCGGGCGCCGTCATCAGTTCCACGACGGCCGCCGCCACGTAGTCGACGGGCACGACGTTGGTCGCGCCGATCCTCGGGACGGCCACCGGCAGGGCGGCGGGGAGTTTCGCGAGCGCCGCGATGGCGGGGAAGAGGTAGTACGGGCCGTCGATCTTGTCCATCTCGCCGGTGACCGAACTGCCGACCACCGCGGCGGGGCGGTAGATGCGCCGGCGCAGGCCCTCGGCGTCGCGGACCAGCTTCTCTGCCTCGAACTTGGTGCGGTGATACGGGGTGGGGAAGCCCTGGCCGAGATCGAAATCGGTTTCCCTGAACGGGCCCTGATGATCTCCCGCGACGGCGATCGAGGAGACGTGGTGGAGGGTCGCGTCCAGTTCCCGCGCCAGCGTGATGACCGCACGGGTGCCGTCGACGTTCGTGGCGGCCTGCTCGTCGCCGGCCGTGAGGTCGTAGATCGCGCCGAGGTGCAGGACGTGATCGGCCGCGGGCGCGGACTCGAGTCCGAGGCCGGGCTCGGTCAGGTCGCCGATCAGCGGATGCACCCGTTCGCCGCCGGGCATGCCGTCGACGAGCGCCTCCAGCCGCGCGACGGACGCGCGCCGGACGAGGACGTGGATCTCCGCTGCTGCATCGCGGTCGAGGATCAGGGGCAGCACGTGCCGACCCAGGAATCCGGTACCGCCGGTGACGAGGTAGGTGGCCATGCCCCGAACTTACTCCAAAGTAAGATGATGCACTAGTGGCCGAGACCCACCTTGGCGTGCACCTTCTTCATCCACGCCGGAGCCCACCAGTTGGCCTCGCCCATGAGCTTCACCAGGGACGGGACGAGGAGCATCCGGACCACCGTCGCGTCGACGAGCAGCGCGACGATCATGCCCACGCCGAGGAACCGCATGATCGACAGACCGGAGATGGTGAACGCCCCGGTCACCACCACGAGCAGCAGCGCGGCGGCCGTCACGATCCGGCCCGTGCGCTCGGTGCCGAACCGCACCGCCTCCTCCGTGGTCGCGCCCGCCTCGTGCGCCTCGACCATGCGCGACATCAGGAACACCTCGTAGTCGGTCGACAGGCCGAAGACCACGGCGAGAATGAGGACCACGAACGTCGCCTCGAGCGGTGCCGGACTGACCCCGAGCAGGCCCGCTCCGTGTCCCAGTTCGAAAATCCAGGTGAGCACCCCGAACGTGGCGGCGAGACTCAGCCCCGCCATCGCGACCGCCTTGATCGGCAGCACCACCGAGCCGAACGCCAGGAACAGCAGAACCAGCGTCGAACCCACCATGATCGCGATCATGACCGGCATCCAGTGCACGATCGCCGCGTTGCCGTCGTCGACGGTCGCCTGGCCGCCGCCGACGAGGAGTTCGGTTCCCTCGGGAACGGAGATGGCGCGCAGACCGTCCACCGCCGCGCTCTGATCGTCGGCGGTGACGCCCTCGGCGTAGACGGCCTGCACCGCCACGAGTTCGCCGCCCGCCGCGACGACGGTGGCGGCGCCGATACCCGGCACCTGGCCGGCGGACTGGGCGACCGCGGCTCCGTCGGCGGCAGTGGGAGCGGTGCCGTCGGTGCCCCGGAGGATGAGGGTGGCGCCGTTCCCGGTGGTGGGAAATTCGGTGGTGAGAGTGTCGGTGGCGATGCGGGCCGGATCGTTCTCGGGCAGCGCCGTGTACGTGACCTCGCCGAGCGACGCGCTGAGCAGGGGCGCGGCGAGAACCATCAACCCCGCGACGATCCCGACCGCGATGGCGACCGGCCGCCGCATCACCCAGGTGACGACGGAGCCCCAGAACTTGCGGGCGCGCACCTCACCGCGCTGCGCCGCGTCCTTGCGCCAGGTCAGCGCGTTGATGCGGTGACCGAGGATCGCGAGCAGCGCGGGCACCGCGGTGAGGGACAGCAGCGCCGCACTCGCGACCGCGGCCATCGCCCCGAACCCGAGCGACTTGATCACGTCCTGCGGAAAGACCAGCATTCCCGAGAACGCGCACACGAGAAGCAGACCGGAGAACAACACGGTGCGTCCCGCGGTCAGGACGGTGCGCCGGGTCGCCTCGGCCACGTCGGCGCCGGACTCGAGTTCCTCGCGGAACCGGCCGACGATGAACAGGCCGTAGTCGATCGCGAGCCCCAGGCCGAGCAGCGACGCCACGTTGATCGCGAACGAACTGACGTCGGTGAACAGGGTCAGCAGGCGCAGCGTCGCCAGGGCACTGAAGATCGAGAGCAGCCCGACGAACACCGGAACGGCGGCGGCGACCAGCCCGCCGAAGATGAAGACCAGCAACACGAGAGTGATCGGGAGCGCGATCGCCTCGGCCAGCACGAGGTCCTGCTGCAGCCGGTTGTTGAACGCCACCCCCACGACGGAGTTGCCCGCGAACTCGGTGTCGACACCCTCCACCTCGAGTTTCGGCAGCAGATCGTCGAACGTGGCGGCGGTGATCCCGGCATCCGGGTCGACGGTGATCGCGGCCGACGCCTTGGTGCCGTCCTCCGACACCATCAACTGCTTCCTCGTCACGTCCGCCGACCAGTACGAGGTCACCGAATACGTCGGCACCTCGGCGGCGAACCGGTCGAGACTCTCGGTGACCTGGGGACCGATGTCGTCGAGGGTCTTCCCGTCGGGTGCGGTGTAGATGGCGATGATGTCCGGGGTCTGCGGACCCAGATTCTCCTCGACGATTCGCGCCACCTCGGCGGATTCGCTACCGGGGTCGGTGAATCCGCCCGAGCTGAGCTTCGCGAACACACCGGTGCCCCACACGCCGCTCACCAGAACGGCGAACACGGCGAGGGTCAGGACCCACCATTTGCGTGAAACAACGGTCGAGGCCCAACGTGTCATGCGTCAACTCCGGGTGGTCGGGGGCGGTCGGCTGCGACTGCCGACTGTAGTGCGGATCGAGGGACCGCCGGTGGGGGTGTGACGCGGGTCCCGGCAAATCGTGCATACTCGGCAGTGCACTTGCAGCCACACGCACGGGGGAAGCCGGTCCGAATCCGGCGCTGACCCGCAACGGTAGGCCACCAGAGCAATTCGGTGGCGAGCCCGATTACCCGGCGTGTGGTGTGCGACATCCTTTTCGTCGTGGTCTACGAAGCGGAGTCCCGCAGGCGCGCCTGCACGTGGGCGTCTGCCGGCTTCTCAGTCGTGGCTCTGAGCCGCAATGAGGTCTACATGCATCGTCAGTTGTTCCGAAGTTCCGCACTGGTCACGTTCGCCGTGGCCGCGCTGGTGGTCGCCGGATGTTCACGCGGGGAGTCCGCGGGGCAGAGCGCTCCCACCGAATCCTTCGCCGAACCGGTGTCCGTCACCAACTGCGCGCGAACGGAGACGTTCGACGCTCCGCCCCAGCGCATCGTCAGCATGAACGATCACGTCACCGAGGTGCTGATCGAGATGGGGGCGGGCGATCGCATCGTCGGCACGGGGTACGGCGACGCGACCCCGCTGCCGGAGTTCGCGGAACAGTTCGCGAAGATCCCGAAACTCGCGAAGGAGTACCCGACCCGGGAACAGATCCTCGATCTCGACCCCGACCTGGTGGTCGGCGGCATGCGCAGCGCGTTCGACGAGAAGGAGGGGCGATCACGCGAGTCCCTCGGCGAACAGGGCATTCCGACGTTCCTGTTCTCCGAGTACTGCGGGCAGGGCTTCCCCGACATCGGGCTCCTGCGCAGCGATTACACGCAGCTCGGGGAGATCCTCGGTGTCCCGGACGAGGCACGCGCCGTCAGCGACCGGGTGACGTCCGCACTGCAGGCCGTGCGGGACGACACCGCAGGCACCACCCCGGTTCCGACGTTCTTCTACGATTCCGGCGAAGACGTCCCGCTGACGATCGGCGGTGTGGGTGTCGGCCAGCTCATCGCGGACCATGCGGGCGCGGCCAACCTGTTCGCCGAGGGCGAGAAGCCGTATTCGAAGTCCACCTGGGAGGTCATCGGCGAACGCGCCCCGGAGGCGATCGTCGTCCTCGACTACGGCACGACGAGTGCACAGGCGAAGATCGACTTCCTGAAGTCGCATCCGATCATGTCGACGACGCCGGCCGTGAAAGCCGGCCGGTTCGTGGTGGTGCCGCTCGACGACTTCTTCGAGAGCCCGCGCCTGGTGCGGTCGGTGGAGACGATCGCGCGGGCGCTGCATCCGGACGTCGTCGGCGCGCGATGACGGTCACCACGGAACGGGCGGCGCCGGCGGAGCGGACGGCGTACCCGGCCCGCGCACGCCGCGGTTTCGCGGGCCTGATGGTGCTGCTCGCGCTGGCGACGCTGTTCGTCCTCGGCCTCGCGGTGTCGTTCGGTTCGGTGCGCATCCCGGTCGGTGACGTCTGGGCGATCGTCGCGCACCGGGTGGCGCCCGGGGCGTTCGACTCCTGGTGGTCGCAGGCGCGGGAATCGATCGTCCTCGACTCCCGGCTGCCGCGGGCGCTGACCGCGGCGGTCGTCGGCGCGGCGCTCGCCCTGGCCGGTGCCGTGGCGCAGGCGGTGACGCGTAATCCGCTGGCCGATCCGTATCTGCTCGGGGTGTCCTCGGGCGCGGGTTTCGGCGTGGTGGTGGTGACGGTGCTCGGGCTCGGGGTGGGTGCGCTCGGCGCGTTCACGATTCCCGTCGCGGCGTTCCTGGGCGCGATGGTGCCGCTGTTCCTGTCACTGGCGATCGGCGGCCGGTATCCGCAGCCGACCGCCGTCATCCTCGTGGGTGTCGCGTCGGCGCAGGTGTTCTCCGCTCTCATCACCTTCTCCATCCTCGTCGTCGCCGACGAGCACCAGCTGAGTTCGGTGATGCACTGGCTGGCGGGCGGTTTCGGCGACTCGCGGTGGTCGACGGCGATCTTCCCGGCCGTGGCCCTCGCGACGGTGGGGGCGGCGATGATGCTGAGCGCGAGCCGCATCGACCTGCTGCAGGCCGGAGACGACGGCGCCGCCGCACTCGGGATGAACGTGCGGCGGTTCCGCGTCGTGCAGTTGCTCGGGGTGTCGATGCTGGCGGGGGCGGCCGTGTCCGTCGCGGGCGGCATCGGCTTCATCGGGCTGCTCGTGCCGCACCTGGCCGGGTACGTCGTGGGCGCCCGGGCGGTCCGGTTGCTGCCCGTCGCCGCGCTGATCGGCGCGATCGCGATGGTCGCGGCGGACACGGCCGCGCGGTCGGTCGCACGGAGCATCGAGATCCCGGTGGGCGTCGTCACCGCGCTCGTGGGGGCGCCGATCTTCGTGTGGATGCTCTACCGCCAGTATCGGAGGGCCGAACAGTGACGGCGCTGAGTGTGCACCGGGTCCGCGCCGAACTGGGGTCGCGGGAAGTGCTGCACGGCGTCGACTTCTCCGTCCGCCCCGGTGAGGTACTGGCGCTGGTCGGGCCCAACGGTTCCGGGAAGACCACCGCGCTGCGCTGCTGCTACCGCGCGCTCACCCCGACCGCGGGTGCCGTCGTCGTCGACGGAACGGACAGCGCCGACCTGGGCAGGCGGGACCTCGCCCGGACGATCGGCGCGAGCACCCAGGAACCGCGGGTGTCCGCGGGACTGACCGTGCGCGAATCGGTTTCGCTCGGACGCGTCCCGCACCGGGCATGGTTCGAGCGGGCAGGCGGCGTCGACGGTGAGATCGTCGAGACGTGCATACGGCAGGTGGGGCTGACCGACCTCGCGGGCCGCGACGTGCAGGCACTGTCGGGCGGGGAACGTCAGCGGGTGTCGATCGCCCGGGCACTCGCCCAGCAGCCGCGGGTCCTGCTGCTCGACGAACCCACCAACCACCTCGACCTGCGGCACCAGCTGACGGTGATGAGCCTGCTGCGCGACCTCGCCGCGGACGGTCTCGCGATCGTCGTGACCATGCACGACCTCCGGCTGGCCGTGGAGTACTGCGACACGCTGGCCGTGCTGCACGATGGTCGGGTGATCAGTACCGGTCCGCCCGCCGACGTCCTGGACGACACCGTGCTCGGCGGGGTGTTCGGCATCCGCGCCGTCGTGCGGTCCACGCCGCGGCTGTCGATGGAGATCCTGGGGCTGGCCGATGGATGAGCAGCTGCGGCGCGCGTACGAGCTGACCGCCCGCCGCGTCCCGATGATCGCCGACCAGATCGCACATCCCGGCGCCGCCGCGTTCCCGGCCGTGCGGCTGACCGATCCCGGCTGGCTCGCGGACCGGGTCGCGGATACGGCGGCGCGGTGGGGCAGCGACGATCCCCGGGTCAACGGGACCTTGTGGTGGTACTCGGCCAGCTCGACGCTGACCGGGATCCCGATCGCGACCGCGCTCGTCACGGGTGTCGCCGCCCACCCGCGGCTCGGCGACGCCGTGGCGTTCCTGCGCGGCGACGGGTACCTCGGCGGCCTCACCGCGTCGTCGGGGCTGGCGGTCGCCGGGGGACTGTCCGCGTTGGCGTCGGAGATGGCCGCGGCGCTGACGCCGATCGTCGACGCCCTCGCCGCCGCATCCGGGGTGCGGCACGCCGCGATGTGGGCGATCACCACGGATTCGATCGCCAACCGGGCACTCGACGCCGGTGCCGCGTGCGGCGACCGCGCACGCGGCAGCATCTTCGCCCGGGAACTGGTGGACGGACTCCGCCGGGCCGGTGTCGTGCTGCCGGACCCGCGGTTCGTCGACGTGCGGTCGGGGTCGGTGTCGCGCCGGTTCACGCAACGGGCGTCGTGCTGCCTGATCTACGAGACGCCCGGGTCCGGCAAGTGCGTGAGCTGCCCGCGAAGGCCCGCCGAGGACCGTCTGCGAGGTCTCGCCGCGCTCGTGGTGTGACCCGCGTTGACCTGCCCGGGCGAGCGATGGCAGACTGAAGCGATCGAACTCCCGTTCGAATGATGCGCCTTCCCCAGCGGCATCTTCCATGGTCTCGGCACTGCACGTGCCCGGCATGAAGAGGTGTAGCCAGATGGGTTGGGGAAACGGCCCGCCGACGTGGTCCGAGATGGAACGCGTCCTGTCGGGCAGGCCGGGGCGGGTCGACCCGGAGTCGCTGTATCCCGGCGACGGCGGCGACAGTCCCGCGTGGTCGCGTAAACGGGGGGAGTACCGGGCGGGTCGTCAGGAGCGTCCCGGTTCCACCGTGCCGTACGCCGAACTGCACGCGCACTCGGCGTTCAGCTTCCTCGACGGCGCCTCCCCGCCGGAAGAGCTGGTGGAGGAGGCCGTCCGGCTCGGTCTCGAGGCCATCGCGCTCACCGACCACGACGGGTTCTACGGTGTGGTCCGGTTCGCGGAGGCGGCGAAGGAACTGAACATGCGCACCGTGTTCGGGTCCGAACTGTCGTTGGACGACGCGCACCTGCTGGTGCTGGCGCGAGGTCAGGAGGGGTACCGGCGGCTCTCCCGGGAGATCGCGGCGGCGCACCTCGCGGGAGGGGAGAAGGGCAGAGTGCGTTACGACCTCGACCGTCTCGCCGATGCGGCCGGCGGGCACTGGCAGATCCTGACCGGCTGCCGGAAAGGGCATGTGCGTCAGGCGCTGGCCGGAGGCGGCCCGGACGCCGCGGCCGTCCGGTTACGGGACCTGATCGACCGATTCGGGGCCGACCGGGTGACGGTGGAGCTCACCCATCACGGCGTCGCGGAGGACGCCGAGCGCAACGCCTGCCTCGCCGAACTCGCACAGCGGCACGGACTTCGGATGATCGCGTCCACGGCGGCGCATTTCGCGGGACCGCCGCGAAGGCGGCTGGCCATGGCGATGGCCGCCGTCCGGGCCCGTCAGAGTCTCGACGACGCGGCCGGGTACCTGGCGCCCGCCGGGGGAGCGCACCTGCGGTCCGGCGAGGAGATGGCGCACCTCTTCGCCGCGTACCCGGACGCCGTCCGCGGTGCCGCGGAACTCGGCCTGGAGTGTGCGTTCGACCTGCGGCTCATCGCACCGCAACTGCCCCCGTTCGACGTTCCCGACGGGCACACCGAGGCGAGCTGGCTGCGGCAGCTCACGATGGACGGGGCCCGTCGCCGTTACGGCGCGCCCGCCGACCGGCCGGAGGCCTACCGGCAGATCGAGCACGAACTGGACATCATCACCGGGCTGAACTTCCCGGGCTACTTCCTGGTGGTCCACGACATCGTGTCGTTCTGCAAGAACAACGACATCCTCTGCCAGGGAAGGGGTTCGGCGGCCAACTCCGCCGTCTGCTACGCCATCGGCATCACCAACGTGGACCCCGTCCGCAACAAGCTGCTGTTCGAACGTTTCCTCTCGCCCGAACGCGACGGGCCCCCGGACATCGACGTCGACATCGAATCCGACCGCCGGGAGGAAGCCATCCAGCACGTCTACGCCAAGTACGGACGCCAGTACGCGGCGCAGGTGGCGAACGTCATCACGTACCGCGGAAAGTCCTCGGTGCGGGACATGGCCCGGGCGCTGGGCTTCTCGCAGGGGCAGCAGGACGCGTGGAGCAAGCAGGTCAGCCGCTGGGGTGGGATCGGGAAGGAGGCCGGCACCGGCATTCCGCCCGCCGTCCTCGAACTGGCCGCTCAGATCGAGGGGTTTCCGCGGCACCTCGGCATCCACTCGGGTGGCATGGTGATCTGCGACCGGCCGATCGCCGACGTGTGCCCGGTGGAGTGGGCGC
>JBCEBZ010000440.1:0-11899 GCA_039206675.1 Rhodococcus sp. (in: high G+C Gram-positive bacteria)
CCACCGCCGACGGCACGGGCAGCATGCACGACCTGCTGATGAGCAACTTCTTCGCCCAGACGCAGGTGCTGGCGTTCGGCAAGACGGCCGAGGAGATCGCGGCCGAGGGCACGCCCGAGGATCTGGTGCCGCACAAGGTGATGCCCGGTAACCGGCCGTCCACCACGATCCTCGCGCCGAAGCTCACGCCGTCGGTGATCGGGCAGCTGATCGCCCTGTACGAGCACCAGGTGTTCGTCGAGGGTGTGGTGTGGGGCATCGACTCGTTCGACCAGTGGGGTGTCGAGCTCGGCAAGACCCAGGCCGTGGAGCTGCAGCCGGTGCTCACTGCCGCGGAAGAGCCTGCCGCGCAGAGTGATTCGTCGACGGACAGCCTGGTGCGCTGGTACCGCCGTCAGCGCGGACGGGCCTGATTCACCAGCTCTCGGTGGTGTAGACCCGGCCCGAGCGGTCCACCAGCCGGGCACGCAGTTCGTGCTGCTCGATCCACCGGATCGCCCCGATGCCACGGTCCAGCGCGGCGAGGCTGGCCGCGTACGCCCAGAGTGCGTCGTCGGCGATCACCGTCACCGTCTCCCATTCGGTGGTGGTGGGCGGTTCGGTGACCGGGGGCCCGAACGCCGTCGCCATCGCGGTCCCGTTCACCAACTCCACCTCGCCGTCGCCGGGCACCGGGATCTGCCAACCGCCCGCCGGGCAGTGTCCGGCCGTGGCGATGACGTCGCCGATGCGCACGGCGGCCCCGCACTCGAGCTGGCGGGCGACCAGTTCCGCCGCCCGATCCACCGTGTCGGCCTTGGCGGTGTCGGTGATGTCGAACGACGCGCCCCACGGAGCGAACACGACGTCGTCGTCGATCTGGACGTCGAGGAAACTGGGTTCCGGATGCACGGTGGGGATCAGGTCTTCGTCGGGGGATTCGGTGGCGAGCGGATTCACCACCCCGTCGGTCATCCGGGCGGCCCACAATGCCGAACGCAGCAGTGCCGACATGCGCCTGCTGACCTTGACCGGCGCACCCTGTGACAGGTTGACGGCGTGGATCTCGGCGTCGCCGCGGTGGATGTCGCAGACCGATTCGGCCTCGTCGATGACGGCCGCGATCAGCGCTGCGGCCTCGGGAAGGGCGGCACCTTCGGTGACGTCGACCTCCACGACGGAACCCCACACCTTCCATTTCTCGACGCTAACCATGGTGTTCTCCGTGTGCGGTCCGTACAGCGCTGCACTTCCAGTATGCGCCGGTTGTCCAGAGGCCGACCTGCGGCGACCGACGCGACCGGTCGTACACTTCGCTGGTGAGCGCCCGATTGAGCGTCGTCGACGAGATGTTCCTGCGCACCCACCGGGGGTGGGGAACGCCGATCGTGATGCAGGGACTGTGGCGCACCGACGGCCGGGTGGACGCCTCGACGCTCGATTCCCTGATCGCCGACCTCGCGCGGGGGCCGCTGGGCCGGCGGGTGGTGCGTCCGCGGGTCCCCGGCGCGCGGCCCCGATTCGAACCGAGTGCGGACGCCTTCCCCGTCGAATACGCGGAGATCGACGCCGGAGCGGTGTTGGCGTGGGCGGACGAGCAGGCCTCGTTGCCGGTGGACCCCGAACGCGGCCCCGGCTGGCGTCTGGCCTGCGCACGACCGGCCGGCGGGGGCACGGTGCTGTCGCTGGTGTGTTCCCACGTGATCGCGGACGCGCGCGGACTGGCGGCCGCGATCGCGGCGGCGCTGCAGGGCGGGCGGCCGACGGACCCCGGGGGCGGCGCGGGCACTGTCGCGGACATGTGGGACGCCACCCGGCTCGCCCGCCGCGTGACGGAGGGAACGGCCCGCGCGGTCGCCGGACTCGCGGTGAGCGGGAGCCGCCGCGCGGAACTGCGCCGTTTCCTGCACGTGAGCGGCAAAGCGTCCCCCGGCACACTTTGCCACTCACCTGTGGGGGCGGTGCTGGACGTGGACGCCGAGCGGTGGGACGCCGCCGCGGAGCAGGCAGGCGGCACCCCCAACAGCCTGTTCCTGTCGGTGGTGGCCGAGGTGGCGCGACGGGCCGGCGAGACCGGGCCGCTGACGATCAGCGTGCCGATGGACCTCCGCGGCAAGGACGACGCGCCGGGCACCGCCAACTCCGTCGCGATGGTCGAGGTGGTCGTCTCCCCGCAGGACACCGTCGCGGACGTGCGGGCGGCTAGCCGCGCCGCGTACTCCGCACCGGCGATGACCAGCCCCGCCGGGTTCCCGGAGGAGATGCTGCAGCTGGTGCCCGACCGTGTGGCGCACGCCCTCACCGGCAACCCCGGCGAGCGGGACGTGCTGTGTTCCAACATCGGACCGCTGCCCGACGCGCTCGCCGCGATCGGCGGTCACCGGGCCACCGGCATCGCCACCCGCGCCGTGCACCCGGGTGTCGTGACCAGCCGCACCCGGCTGTCCGCCTATCTCAGCCGGTTCGGCGGCAACTACACCCTCGCGCTCGAGTCGCTGGACAGCCCGGACCGCACGGCGCTCCGCGAGCGGGCAGGGGCCGTCCTCGCCCGGCACGGGCTCACCGCGCGAGCCTGGTGAGGTTTACGACTCGATGCCGAGATCGGTGTACGGCTGCCGCGCCGACTCCGGATCGCCGTACGTGATCGCCCGCTCCCGTCGTGTCCGCGACGCCAGCGTGACAGCCCAGTTGAGCAGGGTGCCGAAGCGGTTGCGGTATCCGGCGAGGAACGCGATGTGGATGGCTCCCCAGGACACCCAGCCCAGGAACCCGGACATCCGGATCGGGCCGGCCTGGAGCAGTGCATGCCTGCGGGCGATGTAGGCGGCGCTGCCGAGGTCGCGGTATGTGAAGGGCTTGCGGTCGGGTGTTCCACCGGTGACGGTGCGGGCGATGCATCCTCCGACGTGCCTGCCGCCCTGCATCGCGACCTCGGCCACGCCGGGGAGGTCGTTCAGCGACATCAGGTCGCCGATCACCCAGACGTTCGGGTGACCGGGCACGGTGAGGTCGGGTTCGACGGCGATGCGCCCGCCCTGAATCTGCTTCACCCCCAACGCCTCCGCGAGAACTCCGGCGAACGGCACGGCCTCGACGCCCGCGGTCCACAGGATCGTGCGGACCGCGTACCGCTTCTTGGTGTGGGCCGGATTCTTGGCCGTGGTCTCGATGCTGGTCTCGCAGACGTCGGTGACGTGCACACCGAGGTGCGTCTCGACGCCGACCTTGTCGAGGGTTCGCTGCGCCGCCGCGGACAGTTTCCGGTTGAACGACGGGAGAACGCGGTCGCCGCCGTGGAACAGCAGCACCCGGGCCTCGCAGGGGTCGATGGACTGGAACTCGTTGGCGAGGGCGTGCACGGCGAGTTCCCGGATCTGGCCCGCCAATTCGACTCCGGTGGGTCCCCCGCCCGCGACGGCGAACGTGAGCCACGGCCTGCGCTCCTCCGCAGTGGGCAGCGATTCGGCCATCTCGAAGGCGCAGATCAGTTTTCGGCGAATGGCGAGTGCGTCGTCGAGGGTCTTCATCCCCGGCGCCCACTGGATGTACTCGTCGTGCCCGTGGTACGCCTGCCGCATGCCCGCCGCGACGATCAGGTAGTCGTAGGGAAGTTCGAACGTGGATCCGTCGAAGCGGCTGGCGCTCAGGACACGGCTGACCGCGTCGATCCCCTGCGCCTCGCCGAGGGCGACGTGCACGTTGCGGACCCCGCGCAACAGGTGCCGCAGCGGGCTGCTGATCTCCCCCTCGGACAGCAGGCCCGTCGCGCACTGGTACAGCAACGGCTGGAAGACGTGGCTGGTGCCGCGATCGAGCAGGGTGACGTCCACGTCGACGTCGCGCAGCCGGCGGGCCGCGTAGATGCCACCGAACCCTCCCCCGATGATGACGACCCGCGGTCGCGAACGCTGCAGGCCGAGGGACGAGGACTCCTGGGCGGTCGTCATAGGTCAGTCCTACACGAACCGGGATGTCCATGCATGAGGAAGGAACCGCAACGCGAGGTCGATTCCTCGCCACTTGGCGCCCGGCAGCGCTGCGCGGTTCGTCTCCTTCTCGATGGCCGACACCATCGCGTCGACGCCGTCGCCGAGGGTTGCCGTCAACGCGGAACTGTCGCCGGCCTTGCTCGACATGTCGGTGGCGATGTATCCGGGGAGCAGGGTGGTCACCGCGATCGGGCTCTTCGCCAGTTCCGCGGTCAGCGCCTCGCCGAGGGCCGAGACCCCCGCCTTGCTCGCCGAGTACGCCGCCTTCGGCCCCGGTAGCCCCCGGTCGGCGCTGATCGAGGACACGAGCACCAGGTGCCCGGAGTTCTGCTCGCGGAAGATGCCCAGCGCCGCCTCGCACTGCGAGAGGGCGCCGACGAAGTTGGTGCGCGCGGTGGCGAGATTGGCGTCGGCCCGTCCCGTCCCGATCCTGGCCCCCTTGCCGAGACCGGCGTTGACGACGACGCGGTCGAGTCCGCCGAGTTCGTCGCGCAGTTCGCCGAAGACCCGGACCACGGCGTCGTGGTCGGTGACGTCGAGTTCGCGGACGGCGACGGCGATCCCGGGATGCGACGCCCGCAATTCGTCCCGCAGGGCCTCGAGTCGCTCGATCCGCCGCGCACACAGCGCGAGGTCTCGTCCCTGGGCCGCGAACCGGCGGGCCATCTCCTCGCCGAGCCCGGAGCTCGCCCCTGAGATCAGAATCTTCTGCCGCGTCATCCCGACACAGTATCTACTCGCGGGTAACGACGCGAGGGGCCCGGCGGAACCTCTGACATCGCGCACCGACCGGCTTACCGTTGCAGGTATGACTGACTCCGGGAGCGGCGCGGAAGAATTCGACGTCATCGTGATCGGCGGCGGCCCCGCCGGCGAGAACGCGGCGAGTTACGCCATCGCCGGCAGCGACCGCACCGCGGCGCTGATCGAGCACGAACTCGTCGGCGGGGAGTGCTCCTACTGGGCCTGCATGCCCAGCAAGGCGCTGCTGCGGCCGGGTGAGGTCCTCGGTGCGGCCCGCAACATGCCTGGGGTGACCGCCGGTGCGCTCGACGTGGACGCCGTGCTGGCGCGCCGAGACTCGTTCACCAACAACCACGACGATTCGTCGCAGGTGATGTGGGCCGACTCGGCGGGGATCGACGTCATCCGCGGATCGGCATGCATCACCGGGGACCGCACGGTGACGGTCGGCGATTCGCGTCGGTTGCGCGCCCGGCACGCCGTCGTGGTCGCCACCGGGACGACCGCCACGGTCCCGGACACCCCCGGTCTGCGGGCGGCGTTGCCGTGGATCTCGCGGGACGCCACCAACCTGAGGGAGATTCCGCGCCGGGTCGCGGTCGTCGGCGGCGGCGTCGTGGCCTGTGAGAGCGCGACGTGGCTGCTGGACCTGGGTGCCGAGGAACTGACGATGGTGGTTCGCGGCCGCGCGCTGCTCCCGAAGAACGAGCCGTTCGCCGGTGAGCGGGTGGCCCGCACGCTGGAGAAGAAGGGTGCGCGGATCCTGTTCGGCGCGGACCTTCGCGGTGTCGAACGGGCCGACGCCCGGGACACGGGGATCGGCCGCATCCACGGGGGCCCGGTGACGCTGGACGTCGCGGGTCAGGACCCGCTCGTGGTCGACGAGATCGTCGTCGCGACCGGGCGCACGCCGGCGACGTCGTCGCTCGGCCTCGACGCGCGACTGCTGGACTCCCGCGGATACCTCACCACCGACGACCATCTGACGACGGCCGACGAGTGGTTGTACGCGGTCGGCGACGCCAACGGTCGCGCGCTGCTCACCCACATGGGCAAGTACCAGGGGCGCGTGTGCGGAGACGTGATCGCCGCCCGCGCCGAGGGCAGACCGCTGGACGGGTCCCGATTCCGGGCCACCGCGGACCACGGGCAGATCCCCCAGGTGGTGTTCGCCGATCCGGAGGTCTCGGCCGTCGGGATCACCGAGCAGGAGGCGCGCGACGCGGGCGTGGACGTCGAGACCGTGGAGGTCGACATCGCCGTCGCCGGTTCGTCGCTGTCCCGCGACGATTTCAGCGGTCACGCCAAACTCGTGGTCGATCGGGCCACCGACACCCTGGTCGGGGCGACGTTCGCGGGCACCGATGTCGCCGAACTCGTCCACGCCGCCACCATCGCGCTGGTCGGGAAGGTGCCGCTCGACACGCTGTGGCACGCGGTCCCGTCGTACCCGACCGTGAGCGAGGTGTGGCTGCGGCTGCTGGAGGCACGGCGCTGACCCCCCACCGGCGATGACAGCGTCTCCCCAGGCGGTCTCCGTATAGTCGCCGACATGGCGTCTGACACTCTCACGACCGACACACTGGTGAGGACGACCGCAGGGGTGGTCCGGGGCCGGCGCGTCGGCGACCTGGTCGCGTGGCGGGGAATTCCCTACGCCGCACCCCCGGTGGGTCCGCTGCGGTTGCGCGCACCCCGGCCGGTCACGCCGTGGTCCGGTGAGCTCGACGCCACCGAGTTCGGCGACGCCGCCGTGCAGCACAAGAAGTTCACCGCACTCCGGCCGGGCAAGTACCAGCCGAGCAGCGAGAACTGCCTGACGCTCAACGTGCTGGCCACGCCCGGCAGGTCCGGGGCCCGCCCGGTGATGGTGTTCATCCACGGCGGCGCGTACACGCTGGGCATGTCGGCCACCGCGCTCTACGGCGGCCAGTCGCTGGTCCGCCGCGGCGACATCGTGTACGTGTCGATCAACTACCGCCTCGGATCGCTCGGATACCTCGACTTCACCCAGTTCTCCACCCCCGAAAGACCTTTCGACTCCAACCTCGGCCTCCGCGACCAGGTAGCCGCACTCGAATGGGTGCAGCGCAACATCGCCGAATTCGGCGGCGACCCCGACAACGTCACCGTCTTCGGCGAATCCGCGGGCGCCAACGCCGTCACCACCCTGATGACCACACCCGCCGCGAAAGGCCTCTTCGCGCGGGCGATCTCGGAGAGTTCCGCGCCCGGCCTCGTCACGACGGCGGACCGCGCCGCCCGGTGGGCATCCGACTACGTGACGCTGCTCGGAGCCGAACCCGGCACTGCCGCAGAGGCGCTCGCCTCGTCGCCCGTCGGCGCGCTGGGCCGCGCCGGGAACCGTCTCGGTGCGAAGGTGCTGTCGGAGACGCCGGGACTGCACCCGTTCGGACCCGTGATCGACGGCGACTTCCTGCCGAAGCCGCCGCTCGACGCGTTCGCCGACGGTTCGGCGCACCGGATTCCGTTGATCATCGGCACCAACGCCGACGAGGGCACCCTGTTCCCGAAATTTCTCGACGCACTGCCGACGGACCCCGACCGGATCGGGCGGATGTTCGCCCTCACCGACCCCGCCGCCGAAGCGCGCGTCACCGCGGCGTATCCGGGCTATCCGGCACCGGACGCCGCCGTCGACCTGGGCGGCGACCTGACGTTCTGGAGGCCGTCGATCGAACTGGCCGAAGCCCACTCCGCGTACGCCCCCACCTTCGGTTATCGCTTCGATTTCGCGCCGCGTGCGATGAAATGGCTCGGCCTGGACGCCACGCACGGGTTCGAACTGTTCGCCGTGTTCGACGTCGCCGACACCCTGATCGGCCGCGGCCTCACCCTGCCGGGCGGGCGACGCGGCCTGAAGGACGTGACGGATAATGTGCAGCGACACTGGCTGCACTTCGCTTCGCGGGGAACACCGTTGGCGTCGTGGCCGAAGTACGACACAGACCGGAGGGCAACACTCGTGTTCGACACCGTCACCACCGTCCAGGACGACCCGCGCCGGGAGCGCAGGCTGGCATGGGAGGGGTATACGGGCTACCACGGGCAGGGCCTGTGAGCGCTCTCGAAGTACACACCGATGCCGGCGCCGTCGGAGGGCGCCGGATCGACGACCTGGCAGCGTGGCGGGGCATCCCCTACGCCGCTCCCCCGGTCGGGCCGCTGCGATTGCGTGCCCCGCATCCGGTCGAACCGTGGCCGGGAGTCCGGCGGGCCTTCCACTTCGGGTCCCCCGCGCCGCAGGGCAGCGAGACCGACGAGGACTGTCTCACCCTCAACGTGCTCGCCCCCGGTTCCGCATCGAGAACGCCGCGACCGGTGATGGTATTCATCCACGGCGGCGCCTACTCCGGCGGGACCTCGTCCTCGTCGCTCTACGGCGGCCAGTCGCTGGTCCGCCGCGGCGACATCGTGTACGTGTCGATCAACTACCGCCTCGGATCGCTCGGATACCTCGACTTCACCCAGTTCTCCACCCCCGAAAGACCTTTCGACTCCAACCTCGGCCTCCGCGACCAGGTAGCCGCACTCGAATGGGTGCAGCGCAACATCGCCGAATTCGGCGGCGACCCCGACAACGTCACCGTCTTCGGCGAATCCGCGGGCGCCAACGCCGTCACCACCCTGATGACCACACCCGCCGCGAAAGGCCTCTTCGCGCGGGCCATCGCCGAGAGCCCGCCGGTGGCCTCCGCCTACCATCCCGACCGGGCGGCGCGGTGGTCGCGCGAATTCCTCGAGATCGCCGGGGTCCCGCTGGCCGAGGCCGCGACGTGGCTCGAGACGGCCGACCCGGCCGATTTCGTCGCGGCGGGGACGACGCTGGCGCACCGGGGCGCCGACGAGGAACCTGGAACCCGCGCGTTCGCCCCCGTCGTCGACGGCTTCTTCCTTCCCACCCACCCGCTCGACAGTTTCGCGACCGGATCCGGGCATCCGGTTCCGCTGATCATCGGCACGAACCGCCACGAGGGCAGGGTCTTTCCCCGGTTCCTGAACATCCTGCCCACCGATCCCACCCGGATCGACAAGATGTTCTCGCACGTGGACGCGTCGGTGAAGGAGCGGGCCATCGCCGCCTACCCCGGCTATCCCGGCCGGCGGGCGGCCGCAGACCTCGGCGGGGACGTGACGTTCTGGGAACCGTCCGTCCTGTGCGCGCAGGGCCACACGACCGTCGCACCGACCTACAGCTACCGGTACGACTTCGCACCCCGGTTGCTCCACGTCCTCGGGTTGGGCGCCACCCACGCCACGGAGCTGTACGCGGTGTTCGGGTTGACCGGGCCGTGGTCGTGGCTGCTCACCGTGCTCGGCGGGCGCCGCGGGTTGCGGGCCGCCACCGACACCGTCCAGTCGCACTGGCTGCATTTCGCCCGGCACGGGACGCCCGCACCGGGATGGCCGCGGTACTCGCCGGAGCGCCGGGAGACGCTCGTCATCGACGACACGAGCAGGGTGGAGAACGATCCGCTCGGTCAGCGCCGGCGGGCGTGGCTGGGCTACGAGCACCGGCGTTAGCCGGACCGTCGGTTCGTTCCCCGCCTTCGCCCCACCCGGTTGCCCTACTCTCGTAGAGACCTGCATTCGGGAGGCGAGAATGACCGAGTCGAACGACCTCGCAGGCCGCACCATGGTGGTCACCGGCGCCACCTCGGGCCTCGGCCTGGAGACCTGCCGCCAATTCGCGCACCGCGGCGCCACCGTCGTCCTCGTCGGCCGGGACCAGGACCGGATCGACGCGGCGATCGCCGATCTGTCCGGGGGCGCCGACCACGACAGGCTGAACTCGGCGCTCGCCGACCTGTCGTCGCTCGACCGGGTCCGCAAGCTGTCCGGCGAACTGCTGCATCGGTTCCCGCGGATCGACGTGCTGGTGAACAACGCGGGTGTCGACGTGGGGCAGCGCCGGCTGACGGTGGACGGCATCGAAGAGACGTTCGCCGTCAACTACCTCGCGCCGTTCGTGCTGGCGACGACGCTGGCTCCGGCGATGGCGCGGGCGTCGACCGCCGACGCCGCCGGCTACCGGCGTCCGTCGCGCATCGTCGACATCAGTTCGTCGGGCCATCGCGGCGGCAGCATCGACTTCGACGACCTCGACGGTGCGAAGGACACGTTCCACGGCCAGCGCGCGTACAACAACTCCACACTCGCACTGACCCTGTTCACCCGCGAGTTGGCGCGGCGGTCCGATCCCGCGAGACTGGTCGTCAATTGCGCCGACCCGGGATTCGTCCGCGGCACCGCACTCGGCCGAGGCCTGCCGTTCGGGCACCAGGTGGTCGGCACACTCCTGACACCGTTCATGGCCGAGGTCGCCAAGGCAGCGGAGACCGCGGTGTGGACCGCCACCGCCACGGAGAGCGGCAAGTTCACCGGCCAATACGTCAAGGGCTGCAAGGCCGTTCAGCCCAGCAGGGACGCACGGGACGCCGGACTCGCCGCGCGGCTGTGGGCCGCGACCGAGGCACTGCTCGCCGGTCGCGGCTGACGCTCGTCAGTTCGGATCCTCGAAGAGCGACAGCACGTTGCCGTGCGGATCCCGGAACCACGCGACCCGGATGCCGTCCGGTGCGAGCCAGGCCGCGTGCTCGTCCTGATCCATCCCCGGATACTCGGTGAACTCGATGCCCTTGCTGCGCAGCGAGTCGACGACCCCGTTCAGATCGGCGACCTTCCACCCCAGCACCGTGTACCCGGTGTCGGCCTTCGCCTGCACGAGCGTGACCCGGAGCAGGGCCCCGTTGCAGTCGACGGCCAACGCGAACTCGTCCCGCGAGACGCGCGTCAGCCCCAGGGTCTCCACGTAGAACATCTCCGAGACGTCCAGGTCGGTGCTGGCCACGAAACTCACGAGCTCACCCTGAAGACTCATGAATCAACTGTGCCCCGCGGACCCGTGGGCAGGCAAGAGCGCGGGGTCACTCGCGGCGGCATCCCGTGACCCGGGGCACACGGCCCGGCGACCGCAAGTTAACGTCGATTCGACAGGTCGTCTCGCACCGGAATGAGGAACTCGCGTGTCTGCTCCAATGTCAGAGAAGAAGGGCCCCCTCGCGGGCATTCGCGTCGTCGAATTCGCAGGTCTCGGGCCGGGCCCGCACGCCGCCGCCCTCCTGGCCGATCTCGGCGCCGACGTGGTCTGCGTCCAGCGGCCCGGTGTGATCCCGGCGGACGGTCCGTACGACCAGATCCAGCGCGGCCGCCGCGTCGTCGAGGCCAACCTGAAGGACCCCGAACAGGTCGAGAAGGTCCTCGGGCTCATCGAGCGGGCCGACGTCGTGATCGAGGGTTTCCGCCCCGGCGTCACCGAGCGCATGGGCCTGGGCCCGGACGTCTGCCTGGAGCGCAACGAGCGACTCGTGTACGGACGGATGACGGGCTGGGGCCAGGAGGGCCCACTCGCCAGCGCCGCCGGCCACGACATCAACTACATCTCGCTGACCGGTGTCCTGCACGCCATCGGCCGCAAGGGTGAGCGCCCGGTGCCGCCGCTGAACATGGTCGGCGACTTCGGCGGCGGGTCGATGTTCCTGATCTTCGGGATCCTGTCGGCGCTGGTGGAACGCCAGTCGTCCGGCAAGGGGCAGGTCGTCGATGCGGCGATGGTCGACGGCGCGCTGGCCCTGTCGCACATGATGTGGGCGTTCCGCGGCCGCGGCGTCTGGTCCGACGAGCGGGGCGTCAACCTGCTCGACACCGGTGCGCCGTTCTACGACACCTACGAGACGTCCGACGGCAAGTACATGGCCGTCGGCTCGATCGAGCCGCAGTTCTACGCCCTGCTGCTGCAGGGCCTCGAACTCGACCCCGCCGAGCTGCCGCAGCAGATGGACATGTCGGCGTGGCCGCAGATGAAGAAGGTCTTCGCCGAGAAGTTCCTGTCGAAGACCCGCGACGAGTGGGCCGCCGTCTTCCTCGGCACCGACGCCTGCGTGTCGCCGGTGCTGACGTTCGCGGAGGCGCCGTCCAACGAGCACCTCGCCGCCCGCGGTTCGCTGATCGACCTCGACGGCGTCACCCAGCACGCCCCGGCGCCCCGGTTCTCCCGCACCCCCGCCGGCGCTCCCACCCCGCCGGCCCGCGAGGGCGTCGACATCGACACCGTCTGGACCTGACAGGTGAGTGGCAAAGCGTGCTCCGGCACACTTTGCCACTCA
>JBCEBZ010000441.1:0-41451 GCA_039206675.1 Rhodococcus sp. (in: high G+C Gram-positive bacteria)
AGATCCGCGGGTACCAGCGCCGGGACAGTTCCTTGATGGAGCTGACGTCGATCATGCGGTAGTGCAGGTAGGTGTCGAGGTCCGGCATGTCGCGGGCGATGAACCCGCGGTCGGTGGCGATCGAATTGCCGGCGAGGGGCGCCGTGCCCGCGACGGGCACGTGCTCGCGGATGTAGGCGAGCACCTGCTGCTCGGCCTCGGCGAGGGTGACCGTGGATTTCCGGACCTCGTCGGTCAGCCCCGAGTTCTCGTGCATCTTGGTCACCACGTCGGGCATCGCCGCGAGTGCGTCGTCGTCGGCGTGGATGACGATGTCGACACCCTCACCGAGCACGTTCAACTCGCTGTCCGTGACCAGAGCCGCGATCTCGATCAGCTTGTCGGTACCGAGCCGGAGCCCGGTCATTTCACAATCGATCCACACAAGTTTGTCCTGCACCAGGAACACAGTAGTCACGTGTGTGACGGGATAAGGTCTGCGGTGGACACTTTCCCCGATGTGTGTGATCCGAGGAGGGCTTGGATGACCCGGCAATCGCAGGACGGCGGCGCGACCTCGACCCCGGCGGAAAGGGCGGCGGCAGCGAGGGCGGCGGCCGCCGAGGCGGCCAGGGTGGCGGCGGAGGCGGCGGCAGCGGCGGACGCTGCGGAGCAGGAGGCCCGGGACGCGGAGGCCGCAGAGAACCGCGCTCCGGCCGGTGCCGCCGCGGACATCGCGGCCGGGTACTCCTCGGAGGGTGCGGCGCTGGAACTGGGAACCGTGGTCCTGGGCGGCGCCGTGGATCCTGGGGCCCGCGTGCGTATCCCTCTCGCGACGATCAACCGGCACGGCCTCGTCGCCGGCGCCACCGGGACGGGAAAGACGAAGACGCTGCAGGGTATTGCCGAGCAGTTGTCGGCCGCAGGGGTTCCCGTCGTCATGGCCGACGTGAAGGGCGACCTGTCGGGCCTGTCACAGCCGGGCGAGGCCACGGGCAAGATCACGGACCGGGCAGCCGAGACGGGCGACGATCAGTGGCGGCCCGCGGGATCTCCCGTCGAATTCCTCTCGCTGGGAACGGAAGGCCTGGGCATTCCCGTCCGCGCGACCATCACGGCGTTCGGCCCGATCCTGCTCGCCAAGGTGCTCGGACTCAACGAGACCCAGGAGTCCACGCTGGGACTGATCTTCCACTGGGCCGACGTCCAGGGGCTCGCGCTGCTCGACCTGAAGGATCTGCGATCGGTCATCGCGCATCTCACCAGCGACGAGGGCAAGGCCGACCTGAAGGGCATCGGCGGCGTGTCCCCGGCCACGGCCGGTGTGATCCTCCGGGCCCTCGTCAATCTCGAAGCCGACGGCGGCGACACGTTCTTCGGGGAACCCGAACTCGAGACCGAGGATCTGCTCCGCGTGATCGACGGCACGGGGGTGATCACGCTGTTCGAGTTGGGCGCCCAGGCCGCGCGCCCGGCACTGTTCTCCACCTTCCTGATGTGGGTGCTGGCAGACCTGTTCCAGACCCTGCCCGAGGAGGGTGATCTCGACAAACCCAAACTCGTCTTCATCTTCGACGAGGCGCACCTGCTCTTCGCGGACGCGTCGAAGGCGTTCCTGCAGCAGGTGGAACAGACCGTGAAGCTCATCCGCTCCAAGGGCGTGGGGGTGTTCTTCTGCACCCAGTTGCCCACGGACGTCCCGAACGCGGTGCTGTCGCAACTCGGCGCGCGAATCCAGCACGCGCTGCGGGCATTCACGCCCGACGACCAGAAGGCGCTGACCAAAACGGTTCGGACGTACCCGACCACCGACAACTACGACCTCGAGAAGGCGCTCACCTCACTGGGAATCGGTGAGGCGATCGTGACCGTGCTGTCCGAGCGGGGCGCGCCGACACCGGTGGCGTGGACGAGGATTCGGCCCCCGCGCTCGCTGATGGACACCATCGGCAACGACGCCATCAGTGCCGCGGCGGCGTCGAGTCCGCTGTCGGCGAAATACCGGCAGACCGTCGACCGGGAGTCGGCGTACGAGAAGCTGACGGCCAAGGTCGCCGGTGCCCCGGCCGCGGAACCGGGCCTCGACCTGCCCCCGCTGCCCGACCTGCCGCCGCCGGCGCCCGCGCAGCCGGAGGGGCCGAACATGGCCGAGCAGATCCTCGGGAATTCCGCGGTGAAGAGTTTCCTCCGCTCGGCGGCGTCGGCGGCAGGTCGCGAGATCACCCGCAGCATCTTCGGGACGGGCAAACGTCGCAGGCGGTGACTAACTGCCCAGCTTCTTGTAGAACGTCCCGACGATCGGCGCGACGACCGCGCGCGGACTGTACTGCCCGGCAACGGACATCGCCTTGCTGATGATGCCGGGCACGACGCGCATCTTGTTGTCGGCGAGGCCGTCGAGCGACACCTTGGCGGTGTATTCGCTGGAGATCCACAGGAAGTCGGGCACCAGCCTGTCCACGATCGACGCATCCGCCGGATCGGGCTCCTCGGTGCGCACCGGGCCGGGGGCGAGCAGGGTGACGTTCACTCCGGTCCCCTTCAGTTCGCCGCGCAGCGACTCGGAGAACGTGTTGACGAATGCCTTGCTGGCCGCGTACGTGGCGTTGTGGGGAATGGGCATGTTGCCCGCCGCCGAGCCGACCATGAGGATCGCCCCGGACCCGCGTTCGATCATCCCGGGCAGCACCGCGAGGGTGAGGTCGTGCACGGCAACGGCATTGAGTTCCACCTGCGCGCGCTCGTACGTGGGGTCGAGTCCGGCGACGGGACCGAACGTGGCGATACCGGCGTTGTTGCACAGGACGCTGATCTCACGGCCCGCCAGTTCGGTGACGAGGGCGGCGCGCGCGTCACGGTCCGACAGATCGCACGCACGCACGTCGACCGCGACACCGTACCGGTCGCGCAGGGTCCCGGCGAGTGACTCCATCACCTCGCCGCGGCGCGCGACGAGGATCAGGGAGTGGCCGCGGGAGGCCAGATCGCCGGCCAGCGCCTCGCCGATTCCGGACGAGGCGCCGGTCACGACGGCACGGGCACTGGGGGTGGGGTTCGGCAAGCTCACGGTCAGCAGCGTAGTGCGTCAGATGCGGGCCGCGAGCCGGGTGCCCTGCTCGATGGCGCGCTTGGCGTCGAGTTCGGCGGCGACGTCGGCGCCCCCGATGACGTGCGTGGTGACGCCGGCGACGGTCAGTTCGTCGACGAGATCCCGCACCGATTCCTGGCCGGCGCAGATCACGACGTTGTCGACGGCGAGGGTGCGGGGCTTCTCACGCTTGGCGCCGAACGTGATGTGCAGGCCGTCGTCGTCGATGCGCTCGTAGTTGACCCCGGACAGTTCCTGGACGCCCTTGCTCTTGAGCGCCGCCCGGTGGACCCAGCCGGTGGTCTTCGCGAGTCCCGCGCCGATCCGGCCACTCTTGCGTTGCAGCAGGTACACCTCACGCGGCGACGGTTCGGGAATGGGTGTGGTGAGTGCGCCCGCCGCGGCCTCGGGTTCGGTGACACCCCACTCCTGCTTCCATTCCTTCAGATCGAGAGTCGGGGAGTGCTCGTGGGTGAGGAACTCGCTGACGTCGACGCCGATCCCGCCGGCCCCGATCACCGCGACCGACCGTCCGACGGGCTTGCCGCCCCGGACGACCTCCGGATACGTGAGCACCTTCGGATGGTCGATCCCCGGAATGGACGGGACGCGGGGCGTCACACCGGTCGCGACGATCACCTCGTCGTACGTGCCGACCAGCTCGGCCGCGGTGACGCGGGTGTCGAGCCGGAGGTCGACACCGGCGAGCGGCAGCTGGCGGTTGTAGTACCGGATGGTCTCCGCGAACTCCTCCTTGCCGGGGATCTGGCGGGCGATGCCGAATTGGCCGCCGATCTCCGAATGCGCCTCGAACAGCGTCACCGAGTGGCCGCGGTGGGCCAGTCCGAGCGCCGCGGACAGTCCCGCGGGGCCCGCCCCGACGACGGCGATCCGCTTCGCGGTCCGGGTGGGGGAGAGCGTCAGTTCCGTCTCCCGGCCCGCCCGCGGATTGAGCAGACACGACACGTGCTTGCGGACGAAGGCGTGGTCGAGGCAGGCCTGGTTGCACGCGATGCACGTGTTGATCTCGTCGGGAGTCCCTGCCTCCGCCTTCCGCACCCAGTCGGGATCGGCGAGCATCGGGCGTGCCATCGAGATCAGCTGCGCGTCACCGCGGGTCAGGATCTCCTCGGCGACCTCCGGCATGTTGATCCGGTTCGACGCGGCCACGGGGATGGTCACGTGCTTCTCGAGTTTGCCGGTGATGTCGGCGAACGCGGCCCGCGGCACCGACGTCACGATCGTGGGAACACGCGATTCGTGCCAGCCGATGTCGGTGTTGATGATGGTTGCGCCCGCCGCCTCCACTTCCTGTGCCAGCGCGACGATCTCGTCCCAGGTCTGACCGCCCTCGACGAGGTCGGCCATCGACAGGCGGAAGATGATGATGAAGTCCGGCCCGACCGCCTCGCGTGTGCGACGGACGATCTCGACGGCCATCCGGCGGCGGTTCCCGGGGGTCCCGCCCCACTCGTCGGTGCGCTTGTTGGTGCGCTCGCACAGGAACTGGTTGACGAAGTAGCCTTCGCCGCCCATGATCTCGACGCCGTCGTAGTTCGCCTGCTGCGCGAGGCGCGCGCAGCGCACGAAGTTGCGGATCTGCCACCGGACGCCGCGGCCGGTGAGCTTGCGGGGCCGGAACGGGTTGATCGGGGCCTTGATCGACGAGGCGGAGACACTGAACGGCTGGTAGCTGTAGCGGCCGGCGTGCAGGATCTGCAGGGCGATCTTGCCGCCCTCGTCGTGCACCGCCTTCGTGATCGCGCGGTGCCTGCGGGCCTCGACACGGTTGGTGAGCTTCGCGCCGAACGGCAACAGCCAGCCTGTTCGGTTGGGCGCGTAACCGCCGGTGACGATCAGCGCGACCCCTCCGCGGGCGCGCTCGGCGAAATACTCCGCCAGCCGGGGGACGTCCTTGGCGCGGTCCTCGAGTCCGGTGTGGATGGAACCCATGATCACCCGGTTCTTCAGCGTCGTGAAGCCGAGGTCGAGCGGGGCGAGCAGCTGAGGGAACTGTGTCATTGGCGGCGTGTCCTTAGTGTGAGAGCGCGTCGAGAACTTCTTGGCACCAGTCGGCGAACCCCTCCTCGACGCGGATTCCGCCGCGCAGGACGAGGTACTGGTGCAGGGCTGCCCCGGAGAGCTGGTCCGGTGCGGGAAAGTCGCGTTTTTCGATCATGCGGTACACCTCGAGCCGGGCGGCGTGGCCGTCGCGGTGGCGGGCGACCTCGGCCGTGAGTGCGGCGACGTCACCGTGCCCCGCGGCGCGGATCTTCACTGCCAGCTCGTTGCGCAGGTGGTTGGGCTCGGTGGGTTCGGCGATCCACCGCGCGAGTTCCGCGCGTCCGGCCGCACTGACCCGGTACACCTTCTTGTCGGGTCTGCCGTCCTGCGCCACCACCTCGGCGTCGACCCAGCCGGCCTCGTCCATGCGTTTGAGGACGCGGTAGATCTGCTGGTGGGTGGCGCTCTGGAAGAAGCCGATGGACTTGTCGAACCGGCGCGCCAATTCGTAACCCGAGCCGGAGTGCTCGGTCAGGGAGACGAGGAGCGCATGTTCGAGTGCCACGAACCGAAGTATGTATGCAACGAGGTGAGTATGCAACTGAGTGCACACTAAGTCTCCCGGCCGAACGGGACGCTCGTCGCGTCAGACCGCACGAATGTGCCGTTCGCTCGCATAGGCTCGCGGGCATGAGCACCGACGTTCGTCCGCCGGCCGGGATCGGCGAGGCCGCGACGCGCAGACAGGTTGTCGCGTGGGGGCTGTGGGACTGGGGTTCGGCGGCCTTCAACGCCGTCATCCTCACGTTCGTCTTCTCCGTGTACCTGACGGACGCCGTGGGGGAGGACCTGCCGGGATCGATCTCCGCGAGCACCTGGCTGGGATGGTCGCTCGGCATCGCCGGATTCCTCATCGCCGTGCTCGCCCCCGTCACCGGTCAGCGATTCGACGCCGCGGGACGACGCAAGTGGGCGCTCGGAGTCCTCACCTTCGCGACGGTCGGCTGCATGGCGGCGATGTTCCTCGTCCGCGACTCCTATCAGTACCTGTGGCTCGGGCTGGTGCTACTGGCAGCGGGTTCGGTGATCTTCGAACTGGCCGGCGTCCCGTACAACGCGATGCTCAGGCAGGTGTCCACTCCGTCGAACATCGGCCGGGTCTCCGGGTTCGGCTGGGCGATGGGCTATTTCGGTGGGATCGTGCTCCTGCTGCTGTGCTACTTCGGTTTCATCGCCGGCGACGGCGACAGCCGGGGATTCCTCGGGCTCACCACCGACGGCGGCCTGAACATCCGGATGGTCGCGCTGCTGGCCGCCGTCTGGTTCGCAGTCTTCGCGATCCCCGTCCTGCTGAAGGTTCCCGAACTGCCCCGCACGAATGCCGATCCGGGTGCGGACAAGGCCGGCTTTCTCGAGTCGTACCGGGTGCTGTGGCGGGATCTGCGCGACCTCTGGTCCACCGACCGGCGCACCGTGTACTTCCTGGTGGCGAGTGCGCTGTTCCGGGACGGGCTGGCCGGTGTCTTCACGTTCGGCGCCGTCCTCGCCGTCAACGTCTACGGCATCAGCGCAGGTGACGTGCTGCTGTTCGGCGTCGCCGCCAACGTCGTCTCCGCGCTCGGCGCGCTCGCCGCGGGCCGGTTCGACGACCGGATCGGCCCGAAAACCGTCATCATGACGTCCCTCGTCGCGATGATCGTCGTCGGCATCGTTCTGATGGGGGTGTCCGGGCCTGCCATGTTCTGGATCTTCGGTCTGCTGCTGTGCCTGTTCGTCGGTCCCGCGCAGTCGTCCGCGCGCACGTTCCTGGCCCGGATCACACCGCCCGGCCGGGAGGGGCAGATGTTCGGCCTCTACGCGACCACCGGTCGTGCGGTGTCGTTCCTGGCGCCGACCCTCTTCGGGCTATTCGCCTGGTGGTTCGCGGCCGATCGGGCCGGGATCCTCGGTCTGGTGATCGTCCTCGCGATCGGGCTCGCCGCGCTGACGGTGGTGAAGGCGCCCGAACGCGACTAACGCCTCGCGCGACGATCGTCGTCGATCCGGAGCTTCTCCGGGAACAGCCTCCGCTGGGTCAGCCAGCCCGCCGCCGCCACGACAATCCAGATCACCGACGCGAAGAACTGCTGGGTGCCCTCGTTCGGATCCTCGAGGAACCGCAGTGGGCCGATGGCCAGGCCGAGTCCGGTCAGCATCATGCTGGCGCCGCCGAGGGCGGTGAGCCACAGCAACGCCCGGGCGCGGTACCGGTCTGCGATGAATCCACAGGCGACGGCGAGCGCGACGATCACGATTCCGCTGAGGAGCCAGTTGGCATCGTCGGGTTGCAGGACGCGACTGAGCTTCGCTCCGATCACGGCGCCGGCGATGATGCCGAGGAAGAACGCGGCGAACTTGAAGATCAGAGTGGTGGCCACCCACGCCACGACCGCCCCGATCGCCGCGATGAGGAACGTCGTCCCCAGCGACAGCGACAGCAGATCTGCGAGGAGCCAGCCGAGGCCGAATCCCGAGGCGAGCACGGCGACGTGGAGTGAACCGACACCGGCGAAGCACAGAACCGCGCCGACCAGCAGGATTGCGATGCCACTCATGGTGCCCTCCCAGGGTGCACGAGACGCGTAGTGCCATCACACCAGACTGTCGCCGCACATGGAGGGGAACCGCCGATCAGATGGTCGAGCGGGCCCGTTTCAGGATCGCCTCCGCGAGGGCGTCGGGCCGCTGCTCCGGGATCCAGTGCGTGACGTCGTCCAGGACGACGAACTCGTAGGGCGCATCGACGAACTCGCCGCACCTTTCCGCCGCGGCACGCCCGATCGCGATATCGCCGGTGCTCCAGACGTAGGTCGTGGGAACGGAGACGGCGGGCGTCGCCGCGAAGTCGCTCGTCATGGCGCGGTACCAATTCAGAGCGGCGGTCAACGCGCCCGGCTCGGTCAGCAGTCGCACGTGCTCGTCGACGAGTGCCGGCGCGACGACGTCACCGAACATCGCGCGCAGCGCCCGTGCGTCGTCGCGGAGCAGGACCTTTTCGGCCTTGCCCTCCGTTCGCAGGAGGCGGATGTAGGAGGAGCGTTCCTTCTGATCGGCATCCTCGCGCAACGCCCAGCCGAAGGCCCCCGGGTGGGGAACCGACACCGCGGTCAGCGACATGACGCGATCGGGATGGCGGGCTGCGACAACCCAGGCGACAATCGAGCCCCAGTCATGGCCGGCGAGATGCGCCCGCTGGAGGCCGAGGGCGTCGAGGAGTCCGACGACGTCCTCGACGAGGTGGTCGATCCGGTACGACTCGACGCCGTCGGGTCGGGCACCGGGCGAGTACCCGCGCTGGTTCGGCGCGTACGTCCGCAGACCGGACTCGTTCAGCAGCGCACCGACGGGGGCCCAGGACGCGGCGCTCTCCGGAAACCCGTGCAGCAGAACGACGGGGACCCCGTCGGCGGGACCGCTGATCGTGACGTCGAAGGTCAGGTCGCCGAGCGCGATGTGCGTGTGGTCTGAGTGTGACGGCATGCACCCCACCGTACGGCGGGGGCCCTATTTCGTTCCGGGGTTCCACCCGCTCATGCCGAGCATGATCAGGCGCAGTTGCCGTTCGGCGCGCGCGACGACTTCGGCCTCGCTGCGTCTCCCGGGACGATCGGCCTCGAGCAGATCGACGACGACCGCGAACATGGTGGACACGATCAGGTCGGCCGCCATCTCCAGGTCGTCGTGGTCCCAGGACTGCAGGCCGTCGATGCGGGACAGATCGACCGTGAGTTCGCTGACGAACAGCGTCATCTCGGTCGCGATCGCACGACGAATTTCCGGGACCCCGCCGTAGCGTTCGCGGCTGAGGAACCGGAACTGCGCCTCGTGGGTGCGGACCTGCCGCACGAGTATGTCGAGCGACGCGCCTGCACTCTTCGTGCTCGGGGTGCGTCGGGCGTCGCGCAGCATCTGCCGCAGAATCCGCATGCCCTCCTCGACGAGCACCACACCGAGTTCCTCGATGGACGCGAAGTGGCGATAGAACGCGGTGGGGACGATTCCCGCGGTGCGCGCGATCTCGCGCAGGCTGACGCCGGCGAAACTGCGGTCCGCCGTGAGTTCGAGCGTGCCGTCGAGGAGGGCCTTCCTCGTGCGCTCCTTCCGCGCTGCCCTGCTCTCGGGTTCGGCTCCGGTCGACTGACTCACGGCAGTGAGTGTATTCGCGGGAGAGAGCACTGCCACCACCTCCGGGTGTTCGGGTTCGTCGTCCGGCATGCGTATCCGATCCCTGCCTCGGGTGTGCGCGCTGTCACATTTCGATTGACAACTACCTGTCCCTCCCTGTCACACTATTGTCAGTGTACAACCGTGCACTCAAATGGAGGAGGCTGACGTGTCAGTTGCCCACACCGGTCGTCCCGCGCAGGGACGCAGGTTCTCGCTGCTGTCGTTGTTCGAGGCGATGGCCACTCCGCACCAACTCGACCGCTACCTCGAACTCGTCACACCCATGGTCACCGTGCGCGACCTCCGCGCCGAGGTGGTCGACGTCCGTCGGTCCACCGCCGACACGGTCACGCTCACGCTGCGCCCCACCCGCCAGTGGCGCGGATTCCGCGCCGGTCAGTTCGTGCAGGTGGGCGTCGTGATCGACGGGGTTCGGCACACCCGCTGCTACTCGCCCGCCAATGCACAGTCGTCCACCGACGGACACGTCGAGCTGACGATCAAGGCGCACCCCGAGGGTCTCGTCTCGCAGTACCTGCACGCGCAGGCTCGCACCGGTCTCGTGCTCGACCTGTCGCAGGCCGCGGGCGAATTCACCCTTCCGTCTCCTCGTCCGCGCCGGCTCCTGCTGGTGAGCGGAGGCAGCGGAATCACCCCGGTTCTGTCGATGCTGCGCACCCTCGTCGACGAGGAGCACGTCGGAAGCATCACTTTTCTGCACTACGCGTACACCGAAAACGACGTCGCGTACCTCGACGAACTGCGCGCACTTGCGGACGCGAACGCCAACGTCTCCCTCGTGCTGGCGTACACGGGCCAGGAGGCCGGTGGACACCTGCACGGGTTCTTCGGTCGGGAGCACCTCGACGCAGTGGCGCCCTGGTACGCCGACGCCGACACGTTCCTGTGCGGTCCGCCCGGACTGATGCGCGGTGTCCGGGAGGTGTACCGCGAACTCGGTATCGAGGACCGCCTGCACACCGAGGAATTCGCTCCCGCCGCGGCCCCTGCGGAGGGGGAGGCCGGTGGCGCGGTGTCCTTCACCGCCAGCGGCGTCACCGCGGACAACTCGGGTGCGACGCTGCTCGAACAGGCGGAAGCGGCCGGGCTCCATCCGGAGTACGGCTGCCGGATGGGCATCTGCTTCTCCTGCACCGCGGTGAAGAAATCGGGGTGCACCAGGAACGTCCGCACCGGCGACTCCGACACCGATCCGGACAAGGCGATTCAGCTGTGCGTCTCGGTTCCGGTGGGCGACGTCGCCCTCGACATCTGACTTTCACCCGACATCCACGTTTGGAGACCGACATGTTTGGACTCTCACTCTCGTTCCTCCCGTTCGTCGACGGCTCCGACCGCTCCCGCAACGCGGCCCCGGTGGTGCTCAGCCACGATCAGGTCGAAGAGATCGGCCGGGAATTGGACGCCCTCCGGGACCGGACGGTCGCGGACCTCGGCGCCGAGGACCGCGAGTACATCTACAAGATCATCAAGGCGCAGAGGGGATTCGAGGTCGCAGGCCGCGGCCTGATGTACCTCGGCTTCTTCCCGCCGGCCTGGATCGCCGGCGTCGGCGCCCTCGCCGTGTCGAAGATTCTCGACAACATGGAGATCGGCCACAACGTCATGCACGGTCAATACGACTGGATGCGTGAACCGGGCCTGAACTCGCGAGTGTTCGAATGGGACACCGTCTGCCCGGCCGACCAGTGGAAGCACTCCCACAACTACATGCACCACACGTACACCAACATCCTGGGCCGGGACCGCGACATCGGCTACGGCATCCTGCGGATCGACGAGGCGCAGAAGTGGAATCCCTACTACCTGGGGAACCCGGTCTACGCCTTCCTTCTGATGATGCTGTTCGAGTGGGGCGTCATGATGCACGACCTGGAGGCGGAGAACGTGATCCAGGGCAAGCGGAAGTGGCACGACGTCAAGCCGCTGCTGAAGGGCTGGTGGCGCAAGGCGGGCAGGCAGGTGCTCAAGGACTACGTGATCTTCCCGGCGCTCACCGGGCCGCTGTTCGTGTCCACCCTGCTCGGCAACGTGACCGCCAACCTGATCCGCAACGTGTGGGCGTACTCCATCATCTTCTGCGGCCATTTCCCCACCGGCGTGCAGAGTTTCACGGAGGACGAGACCGCGGAGGAAACCCGCGGCGAATGGTACGTCCGGCAGATGCTCGGCAGCGCGAACATCGAGGGAAGCCCGCTGTTCCACATCATGTCCGGCAACCTGTCGCACCAGATCGAGCATCACCTGTTCCCGGACCTGCCCGCTCACCGGTACCCGGAGATGGCCCCGGTCGTGAAAGCGCTGTGCGAGAAGCACGGACTGCCCTACAACACCGGTGGCTTCTTCAAGCAGATCGGCTCCGTGTGGGCGAAGATCTTCACGTTCGCACTGCCGCCCGGTCTCGTCTCGTCCGACACCCCTCCCGGTGTTATCGTCGAGCGGCAGAAGAGTGCAGCCTGAGAGGCGAAACACATGGTGGGGAAGTTCGAGCGGCGCAAGGACACCGTGCAGGAACTGACGGAGTCGGCGGCCACGCACGTGGGTCAGATCGCGACGATCATCGCGGGTGCCGTCCGGGACGTGACCCGGGAGATCGGCGACTGGGTGTCCGACGGTATCGAGATGCGTGAGGCCGCGAAGAAGGCCCGCGAGGACGAGGGCGAGGACAAGCCGGTCGACTGACAATCCTCGCGCGCGGTGGGGCCACGACCGTCGCCGGTCGTGGCCCCTGTCGTTCCGCTAGATGACGCCGAGCGAGATCATGGCGTCGGCGACCTTCACGAAACCGGCGATGTTCGCGCCGTGCACGTAGTCGCCCGGCATGCCGTACTCGGCGGCGGTGGCGACGGTGCGTTCGTGGATGCCGCGCATGATCCCGGCTAACCGCTCGTCGGTGTACGCGAAGCCCCACGAGTCGCGGGATGCGTTCTGCTGCATCTCGAGTGCCGACGTCGCGACCCCGCCCGCGTTGGCCGCCTTGCCCGGTGCGAATGCCACGCCGGCATCGCGGAACACCTGGACGCCCTGCGGGGTGGTGGGCATGTTCGCGCCCTCCGCCACCGCCTGCACACCATTCGTGACGAGGGTCTTGGCTGCCGATTCGTCGAGTTCGTTCTGGGTGGCGCAGGGGAGTGCGACGTCGCAGGGCACATCCCAGATCGAGCCGTTCGGCACGAACCGGGCGTGCGGCACGGTGTCCGCGTACTCGCTGATCCGTCCCCGCCGCACCTCCTTGATCTCCTTCAGGAGTTCGAGGTCGATGCCCTTCTCGTCGACGACGTACCCCGCGGAATCGGAGGCCGCAATCGCGATTCCGCCGAGTTGGTGGACCTTCTCGATCGCGTAGATCGCGACGTTTCCGGAGCCGGAGACGACGACGGTCTTGCCGTCGAGTGAGCTGTTCGCGGTCTTCAGCATCTCGGCGACGAAGTAGGCGACGCCGTACCCGGTCGCCTCGCGACGCACCTGCGAGCCGCCCCAGGTGAGTCCCTTGCCGGTGAGGACGCCCGACTCGTACGAGTTGGTGAGGCGCTTGTACTGGCCGAACAGGTAGCCGATCTCGCGACCGCCGACTCCGATGTCACCGGCGGGGACGTCGGTGTATTCACCGATGTGGCGGTGCAGTTCGGTCATGAACGACTGGCAGAACCGCATGATCTCGGCCTCGGAACGACCCTTGGGGTCGAAGTCGGAGCCACCCTTGCCGCCGCCGATCGGAAGCCCGGTGAGGGCGTTCTTGAAGATCTGCTCGAACCCGAGGAATTTCACGATTCCCAGATTGACGCTGGGGTGAAACCGCAGGCCGCCCTTGTAGGGGCCGAGCACGCTGTTGTACTGCACGCGGAAACCACGGTTGACGTGCACGTTGCCGGAATCGTCGACCCACGGCACCCGGAAGATGATCTGACGTTCGGGCTCGCACAGTCGCTCGATCAGTCCGGAATCGGCGTAGTGGGGACGGTGCTCGAGCACGACCTGGAGCGATTCGAAGACCTCCGCGGCGGCCTGGTGGAACTCGGGTTCTCCCGCGTTCCGCAGGCGGACCTGCTCGTAGATCTCTGCTACCCGGTCGCGCGTTGACACAGACCACCCTGCCTAACGTGTGAGGACTTCTTTACCTGACGTTTACATCGGAAACTATAGACCGGTGCCGGGACGTCCTGTATCGCGCCGTGCCGGGGAGGTCAGTGATCCCGTCGAGGTGTGCGGGAATGCATTGCGACGGTGGTGTTCTCGACTGCCTCGCCGCAGTGGGCGCAGCGGTGTTCCAATTCCAGCGAGTGTCCGCACTCGTGCACGAGCACCGAAGGGGCCTCGTCGACGGCCCATTTGCTGCCCCATTGGAACAGGGAGAGCAGCAGCGGCCGCAGGTCCTCGCCCGCGGGAGTGAGGTGGTACTCGAAGCGGGGCGGGTGCTCGGAGTACTGCCTGCGTTCGATGACGCCGACCTCCTCGAGTTTGCGCAGTCGCGCGGTGAGGATGTCGCGGGAGACGCCGATGTAACCGGCGATCCGATCGAAGCGGTGCACGCCGTAGGACAGTTCGCGGATCACCAGCATCGACCAGCGGTCGCCGATCAACTCCATGGTGGCGGCGATGGCGCAGGGCCTCGGCGCGAGGGGCATGCGGTCCATGACGAGCTCGGGTGCTGCTGGCTGGGGATCACCGGTGGTCATGTCTTCCATCATAGAGGGTTGTGTTTTCCAACTAATAGGGTTTACTGTCGTGAATGTAGTTAGTTGGAAAAACAGACTTACTCACTCGAAGGGGTCGCCATGACCACGATTCAAGATCGGACGGTGCTGGTCACCGGGGCCAATCGCGGGCTCGGACGGGCCTTCGTCGCCGAGGCGCTCGCGCGAGGAGCGCGCACGGTCTACGCATCGGCGCGTGACACGTCGACGATCGACGGGCACCCGCGGATCGTGCCCGTCCGACTCGACGTCACGAACCCCGAATCGGTCTACGCCGCAGCGGAACTCGTCGGGGATCTCGGCGTGCTGATCAACAACGCCGGAATACTCGTCGGCGAGTCGCCGCTCACCGGCGATCTCGACGGGATGCGCCGTGAACTCGAAACCAATCTCTACGGTCCGCTCAACGTGACGCGCGCACTCGCGCCGATCATCGCCGCCAACGGCGGTGGCGCGATCCTCAACGTGCACTCCGTGCTGTCGTGGCTGGCGATCGGCGGCTCCTACAGCGTCTCGAAAGCCGCCCTGTGGAGCGCCACCAACGCCATGCGCGCCGAACTCGCGGCGCAGAACATTCAGGTGGTCGGGCTGCATCTCGGCTACATGGACACCGACATGACCAACGGTCTGGACGTGGAGAAGATCTCCGCGGCCGAGGTCGCGCGACAGGCCTTCGACGGCATCGAGTCCGGCGCCCACGAGGTGCTCGCCGACGACACCACCCGCACCGTCAAGGCGGCGCTGTCCGGCGACCTCGACGTCCTCTATCCGCCGTCGGCGCAGCGGGGAGCCGCATAGTGAGCGCGTACGGAAACGGTGACGTGTCGACGGTCGCGGGCGTGCCGGACACGGGCGAGTGGGGCGAGGTGCGGTCGAAGATCGTCGAATGGCACGACCCGGCGGGTCCGGCGCGCAAGGCCCGGGAACTCGACGGTCTCACCTACCTGCGGTCGATTCTCGACGGCAGCATTCCGGCGCCGCCCATCGCCGGCCTCATGAACCTGCGGTTCCTCGAGGCCGAACACGGGAGGGTGGTCTTCGCGCTCGATCCCGACGAATCGCACTACAACCCGATCGGTGCCATCCACGGCGGCGCCGTGTGCACGCTGCTCGATTCGGTCGCCGGGTGTGCGGTGCACAGCACGTTGCCCGCGGGGTGGGGATACACCTCGGTCGAGATCAAGGTCAATTACCTCCGCGGAGCGACCAAGGACTCCGGCGCGCTCACCGCCACCGGCGTCGTGAAGAAGGCGGGCAGGCGCATCGCCTTCGCGGAAGGGGAGGTCACCGACTCTCGGGGCCGCCTGGTGGCCACCGCCACCAGCACGCTGCTCGTGTTCGAGGTGCCCCCGCAGGGCTGATGTCGGGCGGACGGGAAACCCGCCACTCGCGGAGGAAAGTGGCGGGTCCCGATGCACCGTTGCCCCGTCGGGTTGGGGCGATGCGCGAACAAGACTAATCAGTCGGTTTGCTACGCGCGAGTACGCGACCCCGGAGCCGGTCGAAGCAGCCCGAGGGCACACCGAAGTTTGATGTACTGAATTCCGTCCTCATCAGCGTCATTCCCGGACCGGTCAAGGAAGGCACACCCATGGGCACGATCACCACGCAGGACGGGACGGAGATCTTCTACAAGGACTGGGGAACCGGTCAACCCATCGTGTTCAGCCACGGCTGGCCGCTGTCGGCCGACGACTGGGACACCCAGATGCTGTTCTTCCTCCAGCACGGCTATCGCGTCATCGCCCACGACCGGCGCGGGCACGGACGCTCCACGCAGACCGGCGACGGCCACGACATGGACCACTACGCCGACGACCTCGCGGAGTTGACCGCACACCTGGACCTCCACGACGCCGTCCACGTCGGCCATTCGACCGGCGGCGGCGAGGTCGCGCACTACCTCGCGCGACACGGCGAGAGCCGGGTGTCGAAGGCCGCACTGATCAGCGCGGTGCCGCCGCTGATGGTGAAGACGGAGGCGAACCCGGGCGGGCTGCCCAAGGCCGTGTTCGACGACCTGCAGGCGCAACTCGCGGCCAACCGGTCCGTCTTCTACCGCGACCTGCCGTCGGGGCCGTTCTACGGATTCAACCGGCCGGGCGTGGAGTCCTCGGAGGCGATCATCGCGAACTGGTGGCGGCAGGGGATGATGGGTGGGGCCAAGGCCCACTACGACGGCATCGTCGCCTTCTCGCAGACCGATTTCACCGAGGACCTGAAGAAGATCACGGTGCCGGTGCTCGTGATGCACAGCGAGGACGACCAGATCGTGCCGTACGCCGACGCCGGACCGCTGTCCGCGAAGCTTCTCGCCAACGGGACGCTGAAGACGTACACGGACTTCCCCCACGGCATGCCCACCACGCACGCGGAGACGATCAACGCCGACCTGCTGGCGTTCCTGAAGGACTGACTCCGGGCGTCGCTCCGAAGGCCCCGATTCCCCGACCGTGCAGGTGATCGGTGATTTTCGGCGTCTGGCATTCCGTCGAATGAGTGCCCCCGGCAGGATTCGAACCTGCGACCAAGAGATTAGAAGGCTCTTGCTCTATCCCCTGAGCTACGGAGGCGCGCAGCAAATATTACCTGCCGCCCCGAGCGCTCCGACCGGGGCTGGGGTGTGTGCGTCACGAGCCCAGGGCTGCCGCGGAGAGCAGCAGTCCCGCCAGAACGAGCTCGACGACGAAGTAGAACCACACGGGGTAGAAGCGCGTCGGCCGGTCCGTGAGGGCCGCCACGATCCGGCCGAACGCCATCCCCAGCAGGGCGACGGCCACCGTCACCGCGGCGACGGACCGGATGCCGTACGCGTCGAAAGCCGCGAAGAAGAGCAGGCCCGCCACCGCGACGCCGAAGCCGCCGTAGACCGCGCGCACCTCGGCCCGGGCCGCCGCCGAATCCGCCGTCAGACCGAACGGGGCGACCAGGCGGGCGGGCAGGGCGAGCCCGTAGACGCCCATGCCCGCGAAGAACAACGCCACCACGATGATCAGAAACTCCGCCATCTCAGCCTCTCGTTTCTCCGGAACACGTCCCTGTCGACGGTAGCCGCAACGGCGACCGACCCTCGCGTCTCCGACGGCCTGTCGTAGGTCCTACCCTTGATGTATGGCTACACCCCAGCTCGCGGCGTCCGACCCGGCTTCGAAACCCCCGAACCGTGCCGATTCCACCGCCCTGTTCGTCGTCGGCGGTCTGATCGCCGGCCTGGTCGCGGCAATTGTCGTCGGACTTTCCGCTGCTCAGGCGCTCGTGCTGCTGGGAATTCCGGATCCCGGACCGATCACCACCTACGGACTGCCCGCCATGCGGGCCGTGTCGGAGATCGCCGCCGTCATCACCATCGGCTCCCTGCTGCTCGCGGCGTTCTTCGTGCCGCCGCAGAAATCCGGCGTCCTCGACGTGGACGGCTACCGCGCGGTCCGCACCGCGTCGTACGCCGCGATCGTGTGGGCGGCGACCGCCCTCGTCCTCGTCCCGCTGACGCTGTCGGACACGTCCGGGCAGCCCTTCGGCGAGGCGGTCAAGCCGGCCAACATCTTCAATTCGATCGATCAGGTCGAACTCGCCGGCGCCTGGCGCTGGACCGCGATCATCGCCATCGTCCTCGCGATCGCCTCCCGGCTCGTGCTGCGCTGGTGGTGGACGCCGATCCTGCTGGTCGTCGGCATCCTCGGGTTGATGCCGCTCGCGTTGACCGGGCACTCGTCCTCGGGTGGTTCACACGACATGGCGACGAACAGCCTGATCCTGCACCTCGTGGCGGCCTCGCTGTGGGCGGGCGGTCTGTTCGCTCTCCTCGCCCATGCGCGCAGGCGCGGCGCCTACACCGACGTCGCGGCCCGCAGGTTTTCCGCCGTCGCGACCGTCTGCTTCGTCGTCATGGCGGTCAGCGGCGTGGTGAACGCGCTCGTCCGCGTCCAGATCGGTGACCTCGTCGACACCACGTACGGACGGTTGGTGGTCGCGAAGATCGTGGCCCTCGTCGTACTCGGTGTGTTCGGGTGGGCGCAGCGTCGACGGGCGCTGCCCGCGCTGCAGAAGGACCCGGCGAGCCGCGGCACCCTGA
Source organism: Rhodococcus sp. (in: high G+C Gram-positive bacteria) (assembly GCA_039206675.1). Lineage (GTDB taxonomy): Bacteria > Actinomycetota > Actinomycetes > Mycobacteriales > Mycobacteriaceae > Rhodococcus_F. The sequence goes on from JBCEBZ010000441.1 coordinate 18,065, forward strand.
TCCGCTTCGCCGGTGCGGAGGTCATGGTCTTCGCCGCGACGATCGGTCTCGCCGTCGGACTCGGCCGCACGCCCCCGCCGACCCCGACCGCGGCGCCCACCCTCACCGAGGTGGAACTCGGCTACAACCTCGCGGGGCCGCCCACGTTCGCCCGGTTGATGCTGGACTGGCGATTCGACCTCCTCTACGGCACCGCCGCGATCGTGCTGGCGGTCGTGTACGCGCTCGGACTGCGCAAACTACGGCGGCGCGGCGACAGCTGGCCCGTCGGCCGGACCGTCGCGTGGATGTGCGGGTGCGTGGTGCTGCTGATCGCGACGTCCTCGGGTGTCGGTCGCTACTCGCCGGCCGTGTTCAGCGTGCACATGGGCGCCCACATGGCGCTGTCCATGCTGGCGCCGGTTCTCCTGGTGCTCGGTGCGCCGATCACACTCGCCCTGCGCGCCCTCGATCCCGCGGGCAAGAACGGTGTGCCGGGACTGCGCGAATGGATCCTGACCGCGCTGCACAGCCCGTTCTCCCGATTCATCACGCACCCCGTCGTCGCGGCGGTGCTGTTCGTGGGCGGTTTCTACGCCCTGTATCTCGGCGGGATCTTCGAGGCCGCTGTCGACTCCCACTCGGCGCACGTCCTGATGAACCTGCACTTCCTGCTGAGCGGCTACCTCTTCTATTGGGTCGCGATCGGCATCGACCCCTCGCCGCGCAAGCTGCAACCGGTGACGAAGCTCGCGATGGTGTTCGGTTCCCTGCCGTTCCACGCCTTCTTCGGCGTCGCGCTGATGAGCATGGGCGCCGTGATGGGCGAGTGGTACTACCGATCGCTCGGGCTCGGCTGGAACGCCGACCTGGTGGGTGACCAGCAACTGGGCGGCAGCATCGCCTGGGCCACCGGCGAGATCCCGCTGGTGCTGGTAATGATGGCGCTGCTCATCCAGTGGTCACGCAGTGACGGCCGCACGGCGCGGCGGGTCGACCGGGCCGCGGACCGGGACGACGACGCGGATCTGGCAGCGCACAACGCGATGTTCGCGGAGTTGGCGCGACGGGACCGCGAAGCGGGGCACTGACCGCTAGCACGCCGCCCCGACATGTTCGGAGCTCCCGGGGCTGTTTTCGCGGTTCCATCCACAACCGTTCCGTTTCTCCACAGATGTCCGGTGCCGGCCGAAAACGGTGCCGCCGGACGGCACGCTGTGAGTGAAGGCACTTGCCGCACTCACAGGGGGTAGACGTCATGTACGAAACACACGGCACCGTCGTCGGAACGGTCATCACCAGCCCGGTCACCCGGTCGAACGCGTCCGGTGACGAGTTCCTCAGTTTCCGGATGGCGAGCACGGTCCGGCGCCGCGACCACGCGACGGGGGAGTGGCGTGACGGGAGCACGCTCTACCTCACGGTGACCTGCAGGCGGCGGCTGATGGCCGGCGTCGTCGCCTCGATCACGAAGGGCGATCCCGTTCTCGTGACGGGCGATGTGCGCACCACCGAGTACACCACCCGGGACGGCATCGCCCGCTCCGACCTGGAGTTGAGTGCCACCGCGATCGGACCGGACCTGGCCCGGTGCACGGTCGTGCTCGAGCGTGCGCCGAGAACGGTCGACGGTGGTGCGGACAACCCGGCGACCGAAGAGGTGGCCACCCGGTCCCTCGTCGCGTAGCGCACCTGCGGGTATCGGCGCCGACCTCCGCGTTCCCGGCACCGGTGCCCGCAGCATCACGCGGGAAGCCCCCGATCACGTCCCCGACCCTCCGCGATGTGGGTTCGTCGCGCTTCACCATTAGGCTGGCCCCATGGCTGAGTTCATTTACACGATGAAGAAGGTGCGCAAGGCGCACGGTGACAAGGTCATCCTCGATGACGTCACGATGAGCTTCTACCCCGGCGCCAAGATCGGTGTGGTCGGCCCGAACGGCGCGGGTAAGTCCAGCATCCTCAAGATCATGGCGGGGCTGGATCAGCCGGGCAACGGTGAAGCGTTCATCGCTCCCGGTGCCACCGTCGGGATCCTCATGCAGGAACCGCACCTGGACGAGACGAAGACCGTTCGCGAGAACGTCGAAGAGGGCATGGGTGAAACCATGGTCCAGCTCAAGCGGTACAACGAGATCGCCGAGCTGATGGCCACCGACTACTCGGACGAGCTGATGGAGGAGATGGGCGAGCTCCAGGAGAAGCTCGACCATGCCGACGCGTGGGAGATCGATTCCCAGCTCGAGCAGGCGATGGACGCCCTGCGCTGTCCGCCGCCGGAGGAGATGGTCACGCACCTCTCCGGTGGTGAGAAGCGCCGCGTCGCCCTGTGCAAGCTCCTGCTCAGCAAGCCCGACCTGCTGCTGCTCGACGAGCCGACCAACCACCTCGACGCGGAGAGCGTCCTGTGGCTGGAGCAGCACCTGGCCGCCTACCCGGGTGCGATCCTGGCCGTCACCCACGACCGGTACTTCCTCGACCACGTCGCCCAGTGGATCTGTGAGGTCGACCGCGGTCGCCTGTACCCGTACGAGGGCAACTACTCCACCTACCTGGAGCAGAAGGCCGCCCGGCTCGAGGTCCAGGGCAAGAAGGACCAGAAGCTGCAGAAGCGCCTCAAGGAGGAGCTGGCCTGGGTCCGCTCGGGAGCGAAGGCCCGTCAGGCCAAGAACAAGGCCCGCCTCGACCGCTACGAGGAAATGGCCAACGAGGCCGAGAAGACCCGCAAGCTCGACTTCGACGAGATCCAGATCCCCGCGCCGCCGCGCCTCGGCGACGTCGTGGTGGAGGTGTCGAACCTCGACAAGGGCTTCGACGGCCGGGTCCTGATCAAGGATCTGTCGTTCACCCTGCCGCGCAACGGCATCGTCGGCGTGATCGGCCCCAACGGTGTCGGCAAGACGACGCTGTTCAAGACCATCGTCGGGCTCGAGGAGCCGGACGCGGGCGAGGTGAAGATCGGTCAGACCGTCAAGCTCAGCTACGTCGACCAGAACCGCACCGGCATCGACCCCGACAAGACGGTGTGGGAGGTCGTGTCCGACGGTCTCGATCACATCGTGGTCGGCCAGACGGAGATGCCGTCGCGCGCGTACATCAGCTCGTTCGGGTTCAAGGGCCACGACCAGCAGAAGCCGGCGGGCGTCCTGTCCGGTGGTGAGCGCAACCGCCTGAACCTCGCGATGACGCTCAAGCAGGGCGGAAACCTGATCCTGCTCGACGAGCCGACCAACGACCTCGACGTCGAAACCCTCGGTTCGCTGGAGAACGCCCTCGAACAGTTCCCCGGCTGCGCCGTCGTGATCTCCCACGACCGCTGGTTCCTCGACCGCACCTGCACGCACATCCTCGCGTGGGAGGGTGGCTTCGGCGACAACGAGGCAGCCTGGTACTGGTACGAGGGCAACTTCGAGGGCTACGAGGCCAACAAGGTCGAGCGGCTCGGACCGGACGCGGCCCGTCCGCACCGCGTCACGCACCGCAAGCTCACGAGGGACTGACCTGGTGGGGCAGCAGGCCTTCACGTACGAGATCCAGGTCCGGTGGGGTGACTCCGACCGCCTGGGTCACGTGAACAACACCCGCTTCATGGAGTACATGCAGGAAGCGCGGATCGCATTCCTGACCACCGAGTTGCGCGCCGCCGGCGCGCAGCCCGGTGCGATGGTGGTGCGCAAGATGGACGTGGAATTCCTGCGGCCCGTCACCGACGCCTCGGGTCCGCTGACGATCGACGTGTCGGTGCTCCACGTCGGCAATTCGTCGTACACGATCAGGCACGTCGTCACGAACCGCGACGGCGTCCACTGTGCGACGGGCGACGCCCTGCTGGTGGCGTTCGACGTGAAGACCGAACGGTCGCGTCCGCTGTCCGAGGCGGAACGCGACGGGCTCGAGAAGTACCTCGCGCCGGTGACCACCGGCTGACGGATCCGGCACGCGGGGTGCCCGAAGTTCACCCTCTGTTCCCATCGCCGCGGGCTAGTCTCGAGAGAGTTGCCCGCGGCGATCGGAACGAAGAGGAAGTGAGCCCCGATGACGGAATCGGCAGCACTGAAAGATGCGGAGTGGGCGCGGAATCTGCCCGAAGGTCTCCGGTCTCAGGTGCCGACTCTCGCAGCCGTGTACTTCCGGCACGTCGATCGCGGTGACAGCGAGAGCGCCGTCAACGGCGCCTCCGACGCCGTGCTCGGCGCGCATCTGACCCTTGCCCTGCATCGTCCCCCGGAGCGCGCGATCACCCGGGTCTACCGGCCGGGCGACGGACGTGACCTCGGTGCGTCCTTGCAGATCGTCACGGACGACATGCCGCTGCTCGTCGAATCGATCACCGCGCTGCTGAACCGTCTCGGTATCGGGATCAGCGAGTTCGTGCACCCGATCGTCTCCGTGCGGCGTGATCCGATCGGCGCACTGCGCGGAATCCTCATGGGGGACAAGGCCGAGGATGCCGACGAGGGCGGCGTGTCCGAGTCGTGGATCCACGTCCAACTAGATCCGCGTGCCGACTCCGCGGTTCTCGACACGCTCGAGAAGGAGGTCGGCACCGTCCTGGCCGACGTGCGCCAGGTGGTCCGGGACACCGACATCATGCGCAAGCTCGAGCGGACGCTGGCCGACGAACTGGAGGCGTCCGCAACCTGTCCAGGCGTGTCGAAGAACGACCTGGAGGACTGCGCCGACCTGCTGCGGTGGATGTCGCAGGGCAATTACGCGGCACTCGGGTACCGGCGTTTCGAACTGGGCGAACCGGACGATTCCGGAACCCGGAGCCTGCAGGTGGTGCCGGGCAGCGGTCTCGGACTGCTGCGTTCCGACACGGTCACCGAGGGCCCGCTGAGCCTGCCGCCTGCCGCCGAGATCCCCGACCGCCCCCTGCTCGTGCTCACGCAGGGCTCGTTCCCCGCGACCGTGCACCGCTCGGTCTACCCGTTCTTCGTCGGAGTGAGCATCCTCGACGCGAACGGCAACATCACCGGTGAGCACCGCTTCCTCGGTGTCTTCACCGTCACGGCCCTGCACGAGAACGTCCTCGACATTCCCGTGATCGCCCGCCGGGTGCGCAAGGTGATCGACCGGGCCGGGTTCCAGTTGAACTCGTATTCGGGGCAGGCGATGCTGGAGGTCATCCAGTCGTTCCCGCGCACCGAACTGTTCTCCAGCGACGCGGACACCCTGTTCGACACGGTGACGGCCGTGCACAGCATCGGGCTCAGGCGCCAGGTGCGCCTGTTCGTGCGCGAGGACTTTCTCGGACGATTCGTCTCCTGCCTGATCTACCTTCCCCGGGATCGGTACACCACCCGGGTCCGGCTCGCCATGCAGGACATCCTGCTGCGTGAATTCGGTGGCGGCACTTTGGAATACACCGCACGGGTCACGGAGTCGGATCTCGCGTTGCTGCACGTGACGATCCGCAAGAGCACCGAACAGATGGGGTCGCGGCTCGACCTGTCCGACGCCGACCGCGAACGGGTCCAGGCGATGCTGGCCGAGGCGAGCCGCAGCTGGGACGACCATCTCGGTGACCTCCTGCCGGTCACCGCCGGGGTGGATCCCATTCTGGCGCAGCGTTATGCCGACGTGCTGCCCGAGGGGTACAAGGAGGATTTCGACGCCACCCGCGCGTTGTCGGATCTCGCGAGGCTCGAGGCGCTCGAACGCGGCTCCATCGACCTGCTGCTGTACCGGGACCGCGGGGCGGAGGTCGGGCACTGGCGGTTCACCCTGTACGTGGGCGGGGACGGCATTTCGCTGAGCCAGGTGCTCCCGGTGCTGCAGAGCCTGGGCGTGGAGGTCCTCGACGAACGGCCGTACCAGATTCCGCGGCCCGACGGGTTGACGTGCTGGATCTACGATTTCGGGTTGTCGGTGCCCGCGGAGTTGCTCCGCTCCTCGGTGGAGGACGACCTCGATGCCGAACTCGCCGCCGAGGAAGCATCCGCGGCCGAGCCGAAGCTCCAGGAACGGTTCACGGATGCGTTCACCGCGGTCTGGTTCGGGCGTGCGGAGGCCGATCGGTTCAATGAACTGATCCTGCGGGCGGGCGTGTCGTGGCGGCAGGCCGTGATCCTGCGGGCGTACGCAAAGTATCTGCGCCAGGCCGGTTTTCCCTACAGTCAGTTCCACATCGAGGGGGTTGCGCTGGCCAACCCGCGATCGGCGTACACGCTCGTCGAGTTGTTCGAGGCGATGTTCGATCCGGAGGCGCCCTCACCCGACCTGGTGTCCGAACTCGACACCCGTCTGCGGGAGTACATCGACTCGGTGGTCAGCCTCGACGCGGACCGCATCCTGCGCGGCCTGTTCGGGTTGATCACGTCGACGCTGCGCACCAACTACTTCGTCACCGGCGAGACCGGGGAGCCGCAGGCCCATCTGTCGATCAAGCTCGATCCGACCTCGATCCAGGAACTGCCGAAGCCCCGGCCGAAGTACGAGATCTTCGTGTATTCGCCCGACGTCGAGGGTGTGCACCTGCGGTTCGGGTCCGTCGCCCGCGGCGGGTTGCGGTGGTCGGACCGGCGTGAGGACTTCCGCACCGAGATCCTGGGGTTGGCGAAGGCGCAGGCCGTGAAGAACGCGGTGATCGTCCCGGTCGGGGCGAAGGGCGGCTTCGTCGTCAAGAATCCGCCGACGCCGTCGGGGGACGCGGCGGCCGACCGCGCCGCCGCCCTCGAGGCCGGCCAGGACTGCTACCGCACGTTCATCTGCGGGCTTCTGGACCTCACCGACAACGTCGATCAGGTGTCGGGGGAGATCGTGCCTCCTGCCCGGGTGGTGCGGCGGGACGGCGACGACCGGTATCTCGTCGTGGCCGCGGACAAGGGCACCGCGAAATTCTCCGACCTCGCCAATTCGGTTGCGGAGCAGTACAACTTCTGGCTCGGTGACGCGTTCGCGTCCGGTGGGTCGGCCGGGTACGACCACAAGGGGATGGGCATCACCGCCCGCGGCGCCTGGGAGAGCGTGAAACGGCACTTCCGCGAGATGGGGGTCGACACCCAGACCGAGGACTTCACCACCGTCGGCGTCGGCGACATGAGCGGCGACGTGTTCGGGAACGGCATGCTGCTGAGCAGGCACATCCGGCTGGTGGCGGCGTTCGACCACCGGCACGTCTTCCTCGACCCCGACCCCGACGCCGCCAGGTCGTTCGAGGAGCGGTCCCGGATGTTCGCGCTGCCCCGGTCGTCGTGGGCCGACTACGACACCGGCATCATCAGCGAGGGCGGCGGGGTCTGGGACCGGACCCGCAAGTCGGTGCCGATCAGTGCCGCCGCGCGCGCCGCGCTCGGACTCGACGACACCGTCACCGAACTCTCCCCACCGGAACTGGTCCGGGCGATCCTGTGTGCCCCGGTGGATCTGCTGTGGAACGGCGGCATCGGCACGTACGTCAAGGCGTCCACCGAGACCAACGCGATGGTGGGCGACAAGAGCAACGACTCCGTGCGCGTCGACGGCAACGAGGTGCGGGCCAAGGTGGTCGGCGAGGGCGGCAACCTGGGGGTGACGGCACTCGGCCGCATCGAGTACAGCCAGAACGGCGGCCGGATCAACACCGACGCGATCGACAACTCCGCGGGCGTCGACTGCTCCGATCACGAGGTGAACATCAAGATCCTGCTGGACTCGCTGGTCAGCAGCGGCGGGTTGGCGCAGGAGGACCGCAATCCGCTGCTGGCGTCGATGACCGACGAGGTAGCCCACCTCGTCCTCGCGAACAACATCGCCCAGAACAACCTCCTCGGCGTCTCCCGGACCAGCGCGGTCCCGATGCTGAGCGTGCACCGCCGCCAGATCGAGCACCTCGCGTCCCACCGCGGCCTCGACCGGAAACTCGAGGCACTGCCCACCGAGGACGAGATCGCTCGTCGCAGACAGGCCGGGCAGGGGCTGACGTCGCCCGAACTCGCGACCCTCACCGCGCACGTGAAGCTGGCGCTCAAGGACGACCTCCTCGCGACGGACCTGCCCGACAGCGAGACGTTCGCACCACGCCTGCCGCGGTACTTCCCGACGGTGCTGCGCAAGCGGTTCCGGACGGCGATCAAGGCGCATCCCCTGCGCAGGCAGATCGTGGCGACGATGCTCGCGAACGAGACCATCGACAACGGCGGAATCACCTTCGCGTACCGACTGGCGGACGAGGCCGGTGCGAGCAGCACCGACGCCATCCGCGCGTATGCGGCGGTCACCGAGATCTTCGCCCTGCCCGACCTGTGGTCGCGGATCCGGTCGGCGAACATCGCCGCGGACATCGAGGACGACCTGATCCTCGAGTCGGGCCGGCTTCTCGACCGGGCGTCGCGCTGGTTACTGACCAATCGGCCCCAGCCGCTCGCGGTGGGCGCCGAGATCGCCCGCTACTCGGCCGACTTCCGGACTCTCTCGCCGAAGGTGCCGCAGCTGGTGCGGGGGCATCAGCTCACCGACGTGGAGATGCGGGCGCGGCCGCTCGTCGTCCGTGGGGCACCGGAAGATCTGGCCTTCGAGGTGTTCCGGCTCCTGGACAAGTTCTGCCTGCTCGACATCATCGACATCGCCGACATCGCCGAGCGCGACATCGACGAGGTCGCCGAGCTGTACTACGAACTCGACGCGCACCTCGGCATCGACTGGCTGCTCAGCGCGGTGTCCACCCTCGCGCGCGGCGACCGGTGGCACTCGCTGGCCCGCCTCGCGTTGCGCGACGACCTCTACAGTTCGCTCCGCCAGCTCACGATGGAAGTGCTCCTCGGCGGCGAACCTCACGAGACGCCGCAGGAGAAGATCGACGACTGGGAGTCGACGAACGCGTCCCGGCTGGCCAGGGCGAGGTCCGCTCTCACCGAGATTTTCGAGTCTGGGACCCTTGACCTCGCGACGCTCTCGGTGGCGGCGCGTCAGGTACGCAGCATGGTGCGCGGTATGGGCACCCGATCGGAGGTATGACGTTGAGCGAGGGCTTTCACGCGGAGGTCGAAGTTCGATGGTCGGACATGGACGTCTTCCAGCACATCAACCACGCGCGGATGGTGACGCTGCTGGAGGAGGCGCGGATTCCCTGGCTGTTCGAGGACGACCGGCCCACGGTCACGTTGCGTGACGGCGCGGTCATCGCCGACCTGCACGTGCGCTACCGCGGGCAGCTTCGGCACAGCGATTCACCACTGGACGTGCTGATGTGGGTCGAGAAGGTGCGCGCCGTCGATTTCACGATCAACTACGAGGTCCGCCCGAAGGGTGTCGACGTCTCGGTCGCGCCGTCCATCATCGCGTCGACGCAGATCGCGGCGTTCGACATCGACACCCAGCGACTCCGCAGGATCACGGACGTCGAGCGCGGTTACCTGGAGAGCTGGCAGCGTGCATGAGCGCGTCCTGTCGATCCCGGACGCGACGGAACGCGGCGATCTCGCCACCTTCCTGACCCGGGTGGTCCGGTTGGACGTGGCGACGGTGGTTCGTCTCCGTCAACGCGGACCCGGCCGGCTGACGGTCTGGGCGGCAACCGGTTTCGACGCGCTGGCGGTGCGCACGATCGCGGGGACGATCACCCCGGACGACACGTCGGCAGCCGGTGACCAACTGCTCGCCGCGCTCGAAGCGGCGACCGCAGCCGACATCGATCCGGGGTTCTCGATGGATTCGGCGTGGCGCGGCGCCCTGCCTCCGACGGAGGGTTTCGTCCACGTCGACGACGTCCCGGCGCGCGTCCTGGTCGACCTCGCCCAGCGCGGCGCGGCGCTGGCGCAGGAGCACGGCAGTAGCCACGGTCCGCCCGCCTCCTTACTCGACCAGGAGGTCCTGCAGGTGGAGGGCGCGGAGCAGACGGTCGGCATCCCGATGCGGGTGGTGTTCGCGCTCACCGCGATGGGGTTCGTCCCGCACGCCGGCTCGGATCGGCTGACCGCCGACATCGACCTCGACCGCATCGACGCCGCGGAACTGATCCGGGTGCGGGCCACCGCGTCGTGGCTGCGGGTGGACGCCCGGTTCGGGTCGATCTACCGGCACCGCGGTGGCGGGATTCCGCTGTCGGTGGCGCGGTAGGCCGCACCGCGACTGGGGGAGTCCGGGTCAGATGAGCCACGCAGCCGCGTTCGGCGGAAGCTGCCCCTCGACGAGCGGCGCGCTGCTGAGCAGCACCTCCCCGGGCGGCAGCGAGATCGGCGCCTCGGTGGCGTTCAGGGCGCAGATCAGACCGCCGCGCCTGCGGAAGGCGAAGCAGCCCTCGGGGCTGCCGTACCAGTCGACTCCGGGACCGGAGAACTCCGGCCGGAACGAGCGCAGTTCGAGAGCCGCCCGGTACAGGGAGAGCGTCGACGTGACGTCCTCGAGTTGCGCCTCGACGGTCAGCCCGGCCCACTCGGCCGGCATCGGCAGCCAGGGCTCGCCCGTGCTGAACCCGAACGGTGGTTCGGTGCCCTCCCACGGAACGGGCACCCGGCATCCGTCGCGGCCCCGCTCGGTGTGATCGGACCGTTCCCACACCGGGTCCTGCAACGCCGAATCGGGCAGGTCGACGTTGGGCAGGCCGAGTTCGGCGCCGTTGTACAGGAAGGCCGCACCCGGCAGCGCCAGTTCGACGAGGGTCATGGCCCGGGCGCGTGCGGTGCCGATGTCGCCGCCGCCGTACCGGGTGACCTCCCGTTCGACGTCGTGGTTGGACAGGGTCCATGTGGGGGTTCCGCCGACCTGGGCGACCGCGGTGAGGGAGTTCTCGATCGCCTCCCGGACCGTCTCCGCCGAGAACTCGGCCTCCGCCAGCCGGAAGTTGAACCCGAGGTGCAGTTCGTCGGGCCGGATGTACTCGCCGAAGCGTTCGTTGTCGCGGACCCAGATCTCCCCGACGGCCACCGTGCCCGGGTACTCGTCGAGGACCTTGCGGATGCCGCGGTGGATGTCGTGGACCGCGGGGTTGTCGAACCGCGGGTCGTCGTCCGAGTTGTGCAGCAGTTCGTTGGCGGACCAGTCGTGATCCGGCAGACCTTCCGGCTTCGCCATGCCGTGCGCGACGTCGATGCGGAATCCGTCGACGCCCCGGTCGAGCCAGAACCGGAGCGTTTTCGTGAGGTCTTCGACGACCTCCGGATTGTCCCAGTTCAGGTCGGGTTGCTCCGTCGCGAAGATGTGCAGGTACCACTGGCCGGGCGTGCCGTCGGCTTCGGTGATCCGTGTCCACGCCGGACCGCCGAAGATGCTCGGCCAGTTGTTCGGCGGCTCCGCGCCGTTCTCGCCGCGGCCGTCGCGGAAGATGTAGCGACCGCGTTCCGGGCTGCCCGGCGGCGACGCCACGGCCGCACGGAACCATGCGTGTTCGACGCTGGTGTGGTTGGGCACCAGGTCCATCGTCACCTTGATCTGGCGCGCGTGCGCCGCCTCGATCAGGTCGTCCATGACCTCGAGGTCCCCGAACAGCGGGTCGATGTCGCGGGGATCGGACACGTCGTAGCCGTGATCGGCCATCGGGGAACGCATGACCGGGCTCAGCCAGAGGGCGTCGACACCGAGCAGTTCGAGGTAGCCGAGTTTGTCCCGCACTCCGCGGAGATCGCCGACGCCGTCACCGTTCGCGTCGGCGAACGAGCGGGGATAGATCTGGTAGAAGACCGCGTCGGACCACCAGGGTGCCGGCTGCGTGTCGTCGGCGGACGTTTCGGCGGGAGTGCTCACAATCGCCCATCGTGCCAAACGATCGTCCCCGCCACGACTCGACCGGTGTAATCGGCGCGCGGCGGCTTCAGAAGGCGGAGTTCACCATCGACGCCGCGGCCATGTCCATGTACTCCCTGAGCGCCTTGCGGTGCGCGTCGTCGAGGGTCCCGGAGTCGATCGACGCGATCGCCGTGTGCATGCACCGCAGCCACGCGTCGCGCTCGATCGGGCCGATCTTGAACGGGTGGTGACGCATCCGCAGTCGCGGGTGGCCGCGCTCGTCCGAATAGGTGTGCGGTCCGCCCCAGTACTGCTCGAGGAACATCCGCATCCGGCGTTCGGCCGGACCCAGATCTTCCTCGGGATAAAGGGGCCGCACGATGTCGTCCTTGGCGACTTCCTCGTAGAAGCGCGCGGTGAGCTTGCGGAACGTCTCGGCTCCGCCCACCGCCTCATAGAAGGTCTGCTGCACGTCAGTCATGGCGCCTTCCATTGTGCACGTGCGGGCGGGAACGGTCTTCGTCACCGTCTGTTCACCGAATGGCCTGCATTTTTGTCGGGAAATGGGCGTGCGCGAGCAGGCGATTCATGGTGCACTTGGTGGCAATCTCCCGGAGGTCGTATGAAGAATCGACACAGCGCCCGCGCGCACCGACAACTCGTGCCCGCTGATGCCCGGAGCGCCGGGGTTTCAGGGGCGTTTGCTTTACAAGTGATCACCGAAGGCTCCGCGCACAGCGCCGAGCCTTCTTTCCCGGGCGAGAATGCGGTTCCGCTCTGGATCAAGCGCCGGGTGCTTCTCCTGAACGTCACCTACGAGCCGCTCACCGCCCTTCCTGCCCGCCGCGCCGTAGTGTTGATGACCTGCGGTAAGGCCGACACCGTCCACGAGGATCCGCAGGCTCCGGTCGTCCACTCCGAGCAGTGGTCCGTTCAGGTTCCGTCCGTGATCCGCCTCCGGAACTACGTCCGCGTCCCGTATCGCGCGCGCGTTCCGATGACCCGCGCGGCACTCATGCACCGCGACCGGTTCCGCTGCGGCTACTGCGGGTCCAAGGCCGAGACGGTCGATCACGTGGTTCCCCGCAGTCGCGGCGGCGAACATTCGTGGGAGAACTGCGTGGCCTGCTGCGCGCCCTGCAACCATCGCAAGGCGGACAAGTTGCTGAGCGAACTCGGCTGGACGCTCCGGGCCTCTCTGGTGCCGCCGTCGGGCCCGCACTGGCGACTGCTGGCGTCGACGAAGGACCTGCACCCGTCGTGGATGCCCTACCTCGGTGAAGGCGCCGCCTGAGCGGTCCGCGCGAGCGCTCCGCGAAGTTCGGCCCTGACGCTTCCCTCCGCACGGTTCTGGGCTACCGTTTGCGTTGTGAGCATTCTCGAGACAGTGCTGATATTCGTAGGAATTCCGGCGTTGATCACCGCCTTCTTCGCGGCGATGTCGTTCGTCGGCAAGAAGACGCCGGGCCCCGTGCCGCCCGCGTTCCACCTCGGCGAGGAATGGACGCATGCGCCGGTGCTGTGGAGCGCCGTCGACGAGGTGACCACGCACGGTCATCACGGCGGACACCACGGCGCGCACGCCGGTTCGGAAGATCTGATTGGAGGCTCGGCAAGTGGCAAGTGGTGACCTGACCCCCGCGACCGTATCCGCGGACAATCTGCCCGTCGGCAGCGTCGTGACCGCCAGCGGTCGCATCTCGGGCGTGCACCGCGTCGGTGAGCCCTTCATCGACGACCTGCCGTTCACGACGGACGAACTCGTCCGCCTCGACGATGCCCTCACCGAAGGCACCCGCAAGACGAAGGTGCGCTTCAACGCGTACATCGGCGACCTCGGCGAGAACACCGCGGCCGGCGCCGATGCGCTCTTCCCGGCGACTCCGGAGGCGGAACGGTCCGTCCTCATCGCCGTCTCGCCCAACCAGCGGACGGTCGAGATCCGCAGCGGCCGGGCGGTGGCCGACCGGGTCACCGACCGGGTCGCCCAGCTCGGTGCGACGGCTGCGGTGTCGTCGTTCGGCGACGGAGACCTCATCGACGGCCTCGTCAGTGCCATTCGCGTGATGAGCGCGGCGATCGCCTCGCCGTAGACCTGCACAGATCAGCGCCCGCGCGGCCCGATCCGATTCAGCACTGCTGATCCGGATCGGGCCGCCGCCTGCGTTTCGGTGGACACCGTCCTCGACTTCTGTCGGTGGTCGATGCGAACATATGTTCGTGTCCGATTCGCCGCGCCCGCGTATCTCGAGTGGCGCCGAGGCGACCATCCTGCACGCCGACCTCGACGCGTTCTACGCCTCCGTGGAGCAACGGGACGACCCGGCACTGCGGGGTCGTCCGGTGATCGTCGGCGGCGGGGTGGTGCTGGCCGCGAGTTACGAGGCGAAGGCGTACGGGGTGCGCACGGCCAGTAGCGGCGCCCAGGCGCTGCGGCTGTGTCCGCACGCCGTCGTGGTGCGCCCGCGGATGTCGGCGTACGCGGCCGCGAGCAAGGCGGTGTTCGAGGTCTTCGAACAGACGACACCGCTGGTCGAGGGCCTGTCGATCGACGAGGCGTTCCTCGACGTCGCGGGTCTGCGCAAGATCGCGGGCGCCCCGGTCGACATTGCGGCGCGACTGCGCCGCGACGTGCGCGAGCAGGTGGGTCTGCCGATCACCGTCGGCGTCGCGAGAACGAAATTCCTGGCCAAGGTCGCCAGCGCGGTGGGCAAACCCGACGGACTGCTGCACGTGCCGCCGGACGGGGAGATCGAATTCCTCCACCCGCTGCCGGTCGAACGGCTGTGGGGAGTCGGGGCGGTGACGTCGCGCAAGCTCCGCGACGCCGGAATCGCCACCGTCGGTCAACTCGCCCACCATCCGGAAGAGCTGCTCGTGTCGATCGTCGGACCGGCGGCGGGCCACCACCTCCACGCGCTCGCCTGGGCGCGTGATCCCCGCCCCGTGCAGGTGGGGCGCAGGCGGCGGTCCGTCGGCGCCCAGCACGCCCTGGGGCGCAGACCCACGTCACGGGAGGACGTGGACGCCGCCCTGGTGACGTTGGTCGACCGGGTGACGGGCCGGCTGCGCCGCGGCAAGCGGGTGGGGCGCACGGTGGTGCTGCGGCTGCGGTTCGACGACTTCACCCGGGTCACCCGGTCGCACACTCTGGCGCAGCCGTCGGCGCAGACGCAGACGATCCTCACCACGGCCCGGGGCCTGCTCGGCAACGCGATGCCGATGATCGAGAGCAAGGGCATCACCCTCGTCGGTGTCGCGGTGGCCAACCTCGAGGACGACTGCCCTCAGCAACTGGCGCTGCCGTTCGATCCCTACACGCGCAGCACACTCGACACCACGCTGGACAGCCTCCGCGACCGTTTCGGCTCCTCGGCGGTCACCCGCGCGGTTCTGCTCGGCCGGGATCAGGGTGTGAGCGTGCCGATCCTGCCGGACTAGGCCGGCAGGATCGGCCACCGATCAGCTCGCGTCGAACTTCCGGGCCGCGAGCGAACGGACGATTCCCGCCCGGCCCTCGACCACCAGGCGGCGCAGGGCCGGCGGACGGTCGCCGGCCAGGAACTCGTCGGCTGCCGCCACGGACTCCTCGCTGATCGACCACGACGGGTACAGGCCCACCACCACGGTCTGGGCGACTTCGCTCGAACGCCGCTCCCACACCGCGGGAATGTCCGCGAAGTAGCGGGCGACGTACGGCTCGAGGATGTCGGACTGACCGTGACCGGCGAACGCGCCGATGATCGAGCGGGCGGTGATGTTCGGCACGGAGTCGTCGCCGACCACCCGGTTCCACGCCTGTTCCTTCACCGCGGCCTGTGGGCGGACGGTGGCCGCGGCGGCGGCGTTGCGGGCCCCCGCCGCGGTCGGGTCGCGTTCGGCCTCGGCGTCGATGAACGGCGTGTCGATGCCCTCGGCGTCGATCTCACCGGCCGCGGCGAGGGCGGTGACGAGACGCCAGCGCAGATCCGTGTCGACGACGAGCCCCGGCAGCCCGACCGTCTCCGGTGCGGCGTCCAGCAGTTCCTGCAGGACCTCGGTGTGCCAGGGCGACAGCTGCGCGCCCGCCAGTGCGTTGACGAACGCGAGCTGATGGTCCGAACCGGGCTCGGCCTCCCGCGCCAGTTCGAGCAGGCGGTTCGCGAAGTCGGGCCAGCCGTGTTCCTTGGACCACCCGGGTTCGGCGTAGCTGTGCAGCGCGGTCTGGGCCTGCATCAGCAGTCGCTGGACCACGCCGACCTCGGTTTCGGCGCCGATCCCGCGCTGCACGAGGGCGACGAAGTCCCGCGCCTTCAGTTCGGCCTGACGCGTCATCTCCCACGCCGCCGACCACACCAGGGTGCGGGGGAGCGGCTCTTCGATGTCGCCGATCCGCTCGATGGCGGTGGCCAGCGAGTCGGGGTCGAGCCGCAGCGAGCAGTACGTGAGGTCGTCGTCGTTGACGAGGATCAGCTGACCGCGTTCGACACCGACGAGTTCGGCGACGTCCGTGCGTTCGGTGGCGTCGACGTCGAGTTCCACCCGCTTCGTGCGCACGAGCTTGCCGTCTCGGTCGTCGTACACACCGACCGCGATGCGGTGCACCCGTCGCTCACCGGCACCCGGGGCGGCGCCGTCCTGCAGCACCGTGAACCGGGTGAACGTGCCGTCCGCGTCGACGTCGAACTCGGGACGCAGGATGTTGAGCCCGGTTGTCTTGAGCCACTGGGTGCCCCAGTCGGACAGGTCGCGGCCCGAGGACTTCTCGAGCGCGCCGAGGAGGTCGTCGAACGTGGCGTTGTCGAAGGCGTGGTCGCGGAAGTAGTCCCGCAGGCCGGACAGGAAGGGGTCGAGTCCGACGTACGCGACGAGTTGCTTGAGGACGGACGCGCCCTTCGCGTACGTGATGCCGTCGAAGTTCACCTCGACCGCGGCGAGGTCCGGGATGTCGGCGGCGATGGGGTGGGTGGACGGCAGCTGATCCTGCCGGTACGCCCAGGACTTCTCGACATTGGCGAACGTGGTCCAGGCGTTGGTGTATTCGGTGGCCTCGCTCTGGCAGAGCACGGAGGCGAACGTCGCGAAGGACTCGTTGAGCCACAGGTCGTCCCACCAGCGCATGGTGACGAGGTCGCCGAACCACATGTGCGCCATCTCGTGCAGCACGGTCTCGGCGCGCCGCTCGTACGACGCCCGGGTCACCTTGGACCGGAAGACGTAGTCCTCGAGGAACGTCACGGCGCCCGCGTTCTCCATTGCGCCCGCGTTGAATTCGGGGACGAACAGCTGGTCGTACTTCCCGAACGCGTAGGGGGTGCCGAAGTTGCGGTGGTAGAAGGCGAAGCCCTGCTTGGTTTCCGTGAACAGGCGCTCGGCGTCCATGTGCTGCCCGAGGGAGGCGCGGCAGTAGATCGCGAGGGGAATGTCGCCGTGCTCGTCGGAGTAGTTGTCGGTCCACTCCGCGTACGGGCCGGCGATCAGCGCGACGAGGTAGGTGCTCATCTTCGGGGTGGTGCGGAAGATGTGCCTGCCGGGTTCGGCCGCCAGCGTCTCGACGGTCGCCGAGTTGGAGATCACCTTCCAGTCGGCGGGGGACGTGACGTGCACG
Organism: Rhodococcus sp. (in: high G+C Gram-positive bacteria); assembly: GCA_039206675.1. GTDB lineage: Bacteria > Actinomycetota > Actinomycetes > Mycobacteriales > Mycobacteriaceae > Rhodococcus_F. The sequence goes on from JBCEBZ010000441.1 coordinate 35,274, forward strand.
TCGAACGTCGCCTTCAGGTCGGGCTGGTCGAAGCAGGCGAACATGCGCTTGGCGTCGGCCGTCTCGAACTGCGAGTACAGGTACACGGCGTCGTCGGTCGGGTCGACGAAGCGGTGCAGGCCTTCACCGGTGTGCGAGTACGCGCAGTCCGCCTCGACCACCAGTTCGTTGCGTTCCGCGAGACCGGTGAGCGTGATCCCGGTGGACTCGTCGTAATCCGCGACGTCGACGGGGGAGCCGTTCAGTGTGGCCGAATGCACACGCGCAGCGACGATGTCGACGAATGTCGACGCGCCGGGAGTCGCCCCGAACGTCACGGTCGTGCGGGACGAGAACGTCTCGACCCCGGGTTGACCCGCCCCGTCGGTGAGGTCGAGTTCGATCAGGTAGTTGTCGACGGTCAGCAGTCCGGCGCGTTCGGCTGCCTGTTCGCGGGTCAGGTTCGGTGGGGCCACAGAGGTCTCCTCGTGATCGGCGGCGGTGCTCGTACTCGATGCTGCCATCCCATCACGAGTGGACCGGGGGTGTTAACCGGACAGGTCGGTCAACGGCACCGCGGGGTCGGCCAGCCGGTCGGGATCGACCGCGGCGGACGAGGACACCAGTTGCTTGATCTGGTCGGTGGCGTCCCAGATGTTGACGTTCATGCCGGCGAGGACGTGATTGTCCGCGTCCAGCCAGAACGCGAGGAACTCGCGTCCGGGAAGGTTGCCGCGCACCACGACCCGCTCGTACCCGTCGGACGGGGCGTACCCCGTGTACTCCATGCCCAGGTCGAACTGGTCGGTGAAGAAGTACGGCAGCCTCGTGTATTCGGCCTTCTGGCCGAGCATGGTCGCGGCGGCGACCGCAGGCTGGTTGAGGGCGTTCGCCCAGTGCTCGACCCGGATCCGGGTGCCGAGTTGCGGATGCAGTTGCGCCGCGATGTCGCCGACCGCGACGACGTCGGGGTCGCTGGTCTGCAATCCGGCGTCGACGAGAACCCCGCCGTCGACGTCGAGCCCGGCGCGTTCCGCGATCTCGATGTTGGGGGCGGCGCCGACTGCGACGAGGACGGCGTCGGCGGGCAGGACCGTCCCGTCGCCGAGCCGCACACCGGTGGCCTTGCCGTCCTCGACGACGATCTGATCGACCGTGGCATCGAGATGCAGCTGAACACCGTGCTCGCGGTGCAGTTCCGCGAACACCGTGCCCATCTCGGGGCCGAGCGAGCCGAGCAGCGGAAGTTCGGCGGCTTCCACCACCGTCACGTCGGCGCCCTTCTCCCGGGCGGACGCTCCCACTTCGAGACCGATCCAGCCTGCGCCGATCACCACGAGCCGCCTGCCGCCGCCGACCGCGGCGATCAACCGGTCGGATTCGTCGACGGTGCGGAGGTAGTGGACGCCCTCGGCGTCGGAACCGGCAATCGGTGGGCGGCGCGACCGCGAACCCGTGGCCAGCGCGAGCTTGTCGTACCCGAGCGTGGAACCGTCCGGCAGCGTCACCGTGTGGGCGCCGAGATCGAGAGCGGTGGCGGTGGTGCCGTACCGCAGGTCCACGTGATGGTCGCGGTACCAGTCGCCGTGGTGGACCGTGAAGTCGCCGAGGGCCTTCTTACCGGCGAAGTGTTCCTTCGAGAGCGGAGGCCGCTCGTAGGGGAGGTGCTCCTCCTCGGACAGGAGGATGATCGATCCGTCGAAATCCTTGTCACGCAATGCTTCTGCCGTTTTCGCTCCGGCGAGGCCGCCGCCGACGACGACGAACGTGCGAGTGGAGGACATGTGAGGACGCTCCCTTCCGGTCGGCCACCTCCGACCCTACTGCCGTCGGCGGGGTCTCCGGGAAGGATTCCCGGCAGGGAGGTGTTGACTGAACCGGATCGTGAACATCACCGAGAAGGAGCAATACGTGAGCGCTGGGACGAACACCGGTACTGCCAAGGACGTCGCCGACTTCTGGTTCGACCCGTTGTGCCCGTGGTGCTGGATCACCTCGCGATGGATTCTCGAGGCCACCGAGGTGCGGGACCTCGATGCGAACTTCCACGTGATGAGCCTGGCCGTCCTCAACGAGGGCCGGGATCTGCCGGACGAATACCGCGAACTGATGACCCGGGCGTGGGGACCGGTGCGCGTCCTGATCGCGGCCGCGCAGAAGCACGGCGACGAGATCCTGCTGCCGCTGTACACCGCGATGGGCACGCTCATCCACAACGAGGGCAACAAGGACCTCGACGACGTGATCGTCAAGTCGCTCGCCGAGGTCGGTCTGCCTTCCGAACTGGCCGAGGCCGCCGGATCGGACGAGTACGACGCCGCGCTGCGGAAGAGTCACGCCGCGGGCATGGACGCCGTCGGACCGGACGTCGGAACCCCGACCATCCACGTCAACGGTGTCGCCTTCTTCGGCCCCGTGCTGTCGCGGATTCCGCGCGGCGAGGACGCGGGCAAGGTGTGGGACGGCGCGGTCGCGCTCGCCGGCTACCCGCACTTCTTCGAGCTCAAGCGCACCCGCACCGAGGACCCCCAGTTCGACTGAGTCCCGTCCCGGTCACCGAGTGACGGGCCCGGCCGGATCGCCCGCGTACTGCAATTGCAGCGGATCGCGGTAGATCTGGCCGGGTTTGACGAACAGATGACCGTGCCGGGTGCGGTTCCGCAGCGCGGCGGCGCGCCAGGTCAGCACCGGATGTCCCGACAGCAGATTCACGAACCACGGGAAGAATCCGCGTTCGGTGGTGGCCCGGTCGGCGAGTTCGTCGAACCCGACGACGCTCACCAGGTACTTGCCCGCGCCGAGAACGCCCATCGCGCCGCGGGCGCCCTGCGGCCGCACGCAGTAGCCGTGATTATCGGCGGTGTATTCCATCGACCGGAACAGGGCGGACCCGACGACGGGAATGTAGTTGGCGGCGAACTGGCCCAGCTGCCGCCAGTATGACGCGTGACCGGCGGCGATGTGGCCGACCTCGTGGCCGATGATGAAGGCGAGGGCGTCGGGCTCGCGGGCCTCGCCGCCGATCTCGAACAGGTCGCTGTACACGACGACGAAGCGGCGGAAGCCGTGGCCGGACGCGAACGCGTTGATCCGGCCGTTCCCGAGGACGACGTACGCGTCGGGCGGCTCGGCCATCCCGAACCGTGCGGCCGCCTCCGCCACCATCCGGTAGCCGTCGGGGAACTGGGTGGGTGTCATCTTGATCCCGTTCACCTGCTGCGAGCCGTAGAGCTGGCCGCGGCCGACGGCGATGAGGATCGGCGCGACCAGCACGATGAGCACCCAGGTGGACACCACTCCGAGGAACAGGGCCGCGATCGCCGCCACGTAGGCGACGACGGTGAGAACGATCGCGGCCACGAGCAGCGGGATCTCCCACGAGTGCCGGGCAGGCCTGTCGTTCGGCATGAGGCCCGGCAACGGGGCCGGGGGATTCCATCCCGTCCCGCCGCCCCACTGCTGCTGCCCGGGGGCCTGCCGGGGTCCCGGATACGCCTGTCCCCAGTTCGGTCCGTTGTCGGGATACATGCTGATCACGATAAGCGTCCCGGGGCCCCGACACGATTCGCGAGGACGCCTGACAGAATCACCAGTCATGCGCGTATACCTGGGTGCCGACCATGCCGGATTCGAACGTAAGAACGAGATCATCGAACATCTGAAGGCCGCGGGCCACGAGACCGTCGACTGCGGCGCTCACGTCTACGACGCCCTCGACGACTACCCCGCCTTCTGCATCGAGACGGCCCGTCGTGTCGTCGCCGACGAGGGCAGCCTCGGCATCGTGCTGGGCGGCAGCGGCAACGGTGAGCAGATCGCCGCGAACAAGGTGAAGGGTGCGCGCTGCGCCCTGGCGTGGAGCGTCGAGACCGCGCAGCTCGCCCGCCAGCACAACAACGCCCAGCTGATCGGGCTCGGCGGGCGCATGCATTCCCTCGAGGAGTCCCTCGCGATCGTGGACGCGTTCCTCGCTGCCGAGTGGTCGAACGAGGAGCGCCACCAGCGTCGCATCGACATCCTGTCCGAGTTCGAGAAGACCGGCGTCGCCCCGGCCCTGCCCGAGGCCTGATCCTCCCTTGCCCGAAGGTCACACCCTGCACCGGCTGGCCCGGCTACATCAGCGCCGGTTCGCCGGGGCGCCCGTGCGGGTGCTGAGTCCGCAGGGCAGATTCTCCGAGGACGCGGCCCTCGTCGACGGCCGCGTCCTCGTCAAGTCCGAGGCCTGGGGTAAACACCTGTGGCATCACTACGAGTCCGGGCTGGTCGTGCACGTCCACCTGGGCCTGTACGGGGCGTTCACCGAAGCGGCCGTTCCGATGGACCCGCCGGTCGGGCAGGTGCGGATGCGGATGGTCGGCGCCGACTTCGGCACCGACCTGCGCGGTCCGACGGCGTGTGAGGTTCTCCACCCGCCGCAGGTCGCTGCCATCGAGGCGCGACTCGGACCGGACCCGCTGCGCAAGGATGCCGACCCCGACCAGGCGTGGAAACGCATCTCGGCGTCGAAGACCCCGATCGGGGCACTGCTCATGGATCAGGCCGTGATCGCGGGCGTCGGCAACGTGTACCGGGCGGAGGTCCTGTTCCGGCACGGGATCGACCCGGACAGGCCCGGCCGCGGACTGTCACGCGACGAGTGGGACGCGCTGTGGGCCGACCTCGTCGCCCTGATGAAGGTCGGGGTCCGCCGCGGCAGGATGCACGTCGTCCGCCCCGAGGACGATCACGGCGATCCGGCGTACGCGAAGGACCGTCCCCGGACGTACGTCTACCGGCGGGCGGGATCGCCGTGCCGGATCTGCGGCACCCCGGTGGCCCACGCGGTCATGAAGGGCCGCAACCTCTTCTGGTGCCCGACGTGCCAGCCCGCCTGACGGCCCGCTAGAAGTCGAAGCCGCCGCCGAAGTCGAAACCGCCGCCGTCCCCGCCGCCGAAGTCGAAACCGCCGCCGTCTCCGCCTGCGTCCCCGCCCATGTCGCTGCCGGCATCCCCACCGGAGTCGCCGCCGTCGCCGCCGGCATCCGCGCCCGCGTCGCCGCCGCCGTCCTGGCCCGTGTCACCCGCGCCGCTCTCGAAGCCCTGCGCGTCGTATCCCACGCCGGCCATTCCGGAGAACATCGCCGAGAACAGGAACATCGAACCGAGTCCCCACGCGCCGGCGACGAGGGCGGGCTTCCACCACGGCTCCGAATACCAGCCTGCGGGAACCGGGCGTCCCGCGACGCGACCGCCCGGGTAGTAGTTCGGTGTCTTCGACGACGGGTTGGGTGACGCCGCGACCTGCCGGCCCTCGAACTCGACCTCACGGTCCTCGGTGACCGCGCCCGCGGACTTCTGCCCGTCGATCGACGGGATCTCGGGGCCGGGGTCCATGCCCATGGCCGTCCGGGCGGCGCGGATGTAGTAGAGGCCCTCGAGCGCCGTCTGCTTGGCGAGGCGCGCCTGGACGGGGGTGGACGCCTGATCGATCTGGGAACCCGCCGCCGTGTAGCGCTCGGACGCGTCGGCCAGCGCCTGCTGTGAGGCGGTGTCGGATCCGGTGAGGCTGTATACCTGTCCGCCGAGTCGTTCGATGGCCTGGCGAGCGTCCGCCTTGGCGTCCTCGAGCTGGTTCGCGGTCTGCCCGGCGCGGTTGCTGCGGCTCCTCACCACCAGGAAGGCGACCGCCGCCACGATCACGAGAATGAGTAGCAGTTCCACGGTGGGCCTCCGGAGTTCTCGCGGACCGCCGGCTGCGGGGGCTGCAACATCCACGAGTAGGGGACAAATCGGACATCTCCCAGAGTACTGATCGAAATCGGGGTTACGCGCTGGGCGAACGGACGAGGCCGAGCCCCGCTCGTTTGTGACGCATGTCATAGCGAATTCGATGTGCGCGACCGCCCCTGCACAAGAAAAAAGGAGCGGCCCCTGGGGTGGGACCGCTCCTGTGTGGAGGGGATGACGGGAATCGAACCCGCGTAATCAGTTTGGAAGACTGAGGCTCTACCATTGAGCTACATCCCCGTGCATACGACAACCTGGGATCGCCATGCATGTCGTCTGCGATGAGTGACTGTACCCAACCTCGCTTTGGATTTCATAATCGGGGGGCCGTAGGATTCTTCCTCGGGTCCTCGCGAGGTTGGCGAGAGCCGGCTTCGACCGGGGTGTAGCGCAGCTTGGTAGCGCATCCGCTTTGGGAGCGGAGGGTCGCAGG
>JBCEBZ010000442.1:0-11853 GCA_039206675.1 Rhodococcus sp. (in: high G+C Gram-positive bacteria)
GTCGGGTCGGGATCGGTGAACGGTGTGTCACCAAGGACGGCTACGCGCGCAAGATTCCCTGCCTCCATCGCGTGAAGCTCGCGAAATGGCCTGACACGAATACACTTCCGGATTCTCAGCCGGATCCCGATGATGCTGGCGATTATGGGCGGTCGGGTGGCGAGTGAGGATGTGTCGTCGATCCGACTCGCAAGTGGAGTGCGGGGGACGACCCTCCGGAGTCAGGCGGGTACCAGGGACGCGGACAGCCGACGAGCGGCGAACTGGGAGAAATACTGCACTTTGGCGTGATCGACCAGTCCGGGCAGATACACCTTCCATGCCGTGGTCATACGCTCGGGCAGGTCTTTCAGGGTGCCGGTCGCGACGGCCAGTTGTCGCATGCCGAAGACCACCTCCAGCAGCAGGCGGCCGGCCTCGTCGGGATCCGTGTCTGCGCGGAAGTCGCCTTCCTCGACGGCCCGCGCCGCCAGTGCCTGGTAGGTCGAGGTCCAGCGATCGAAGACGACGTTCCCGGTGCCCCGGAAGTCGCCGACCTCGTTGAGTAGACGGAAGGCCGCCAACGTCAGGCCGTTGCGGGTGTCCGGGGAGACCATCACGTACGACATCCCGATCAACGCCTCCAACGCGGGTGTGCGGGAGTCGATGTGTGCAGCAAATGCCGCCTCGAGTCGTTCGCAGCCCGCGTCGATCACCGACCGTGCCAGTTTTTCTTTCGAGCTGAAATGGAAGTACAGCGCGCCCTTCGTCACCCCCGACTCGGAGATGATCTCTTGTAGGCCGGCGTCGACGTAACCGACGCGGTTGAACACCTCGGCCGCGGCGGCCAACACGGCCTGGCGGGTGGCCATGGCGCGCTGTTGCACGGTATCCAACTCCTTCGTTCGTCCGGCTTCTCCCTGAATCGTACCGGTCGGTTTCGGGTGTGAATATTGGACGATTGTCCTGGTCTGTCGCCGGTCAGTCGGGACGCTCGCTGCCCGGAGTGGGCGTGGGTGGGTTCGGTGTCGCTGATGGTGTCGTCCAACGCCAGACGACCGCGGGACGGCCGGTGGCCTGCACGCGGACCCGCTCGTCGGTGCGTTCGAGTCCCGGGATCGCTTTCAGTGTGCGGTTGAGATTTCCCGGGTCGGGGCGGCTGCCGGCGAGCGCGGTGGTGACGGCAACGGCGTGGGTGGCGGCGAATTCCGGGCCGAGGAGGGCACGGGTGAATGTGGTGTCCCGCCACAGGAGGCCGGCGGCGAGGATGGAGCGCGCGGCCCCCACGATGCGGTCGTGGTCGAACGCAAGGCCGCGGTGCTCGTCGAAGCCGCGCCACTCGGTGGCGACGGCGGGATCCGTGGCGATGTCGTCGGCGGTGACGACCGCCCACATGGCGATCGACAGGGTCGGCCCGCGGGGGTCGCGACTGGGTTCGTCGAACACCGTGAGCTGTCCCGCTGCCAGGATCGCCGTGTCGGGGATACCGAGTTTGGTGGTGACGGCGCGGCGGGCCGCCGTGTCGAGGCGTTCCCCGGCGCCGAGGAGGACACCGGGCAACGCCGTCTTCCCGGTGTACGGCTCCCAGCGGCGGGGCGCGACCCCGTAGCGGAGCGCGCCGGGTTCCGGATTGCCGAAGCGGAGCGCGACCACGTCGACGGAGACGGAGGACTGTTCCATACCTGCGATCATGCGACAGCGGGCTCGCGGACGTGGCGAGCGGCCCGGCCGGGACCGTCGGACGTGAGCACCACCGGTGCGCCGACCAGCGATCCGAGGTGCGCCGCGACGTCAGCCGGATGTGTCGGCAACCCGACTGTGTCAGGTGAGAGGGCGGACAGTGCATCGGTCAGGCGTTGCTGATGGGCGAGGTCCCGCCACCGCCCGGGCGGCAGGAGGTCGCCGAACCCGGGGTACCGGTGCGCGCGACGGATCGGGTGCCCGGCCGCGGCCGCGCGGGTCACCGCGTCGAGGTGGGTGACGGCCAGACTGTCCACACCGCCGCACACGTTCACGGCGTACCGCAGCAGCACCTCGTCGAGGTCCCCGATCCGGAAGGTGCCCTGGTAGCTGCCGGTGTCGTTGTGCAGTTCGGGAAGCAGTGCCCCGAGTGCGGGGTTTTCGGTGGGCATCGGCCCGGCGCCGTGGCGGGTGGTGTAGGTGCGGGTGACACCGAGAACGTGGCTGTCGTGGCCGTATCCGGCGGCGAGGGCGCGGGCGTTGCTCGGCTCCACCGTGGACCAGGTGGTGTGCGGGTGAAATCCGCGCCACTCGTCGAGTAACACCCCTTGGGCGCCCTCGAACACCAGGCGACCGCGGTCCGCGAGGGCGGTCAGGTGACCGTCGTCGGAGATCCGGACGGCGGCGGCGAACTCGCCGTACATCGTGACCATGTCGTCGAGATCGGGCCACCGGTGCACGCCGGGGGAGACCACACTCCGATAGTGGTCTGCCATCGCGGCGAGCTTGGCGCGCAGAACCGCCGGGCGCCGGCAGTCCCCGACGGTGGGGGCATCGGGATGGTCGAGAGCGTAGGCGGCCGTCTCCCCGATACCCTTGCCGCACGAGCCGTGCCTGCCCTCGCCTCGGGCATCCTCCCGAGCACGGTTGGCGGCCACCTGAATCGGTGTGGTCAGGAGCGCTCGGGCGTCGATGTGCAGCAACCGGAGTGGATTCGGCACGCCCAGCCGGGCGAGGGTGCGGGCCTCGGCGGCCAGGGCGATCGGTTCGACGAGCACATGCCGCGACAGCACCGTGGGAACCCCGGAGAAGGTCCCGGACCCGAATTGGGAAAACGTGTGGTGGCGACCGTCGACCACGACGTTGTGCGCGGCCTGCGCGCCACCGTTGAACCGGACGACGGCCGCGACCTGCAGGCCGGTCTCCGGTGCGCACAGCCAGTCGACGGTGGCGCCCTTGCCGGCGTCGCCGAATCCGAGGTCGACGACGATGATGTCGCGGTCACCGAACACGGTGGTCATCAGAACTCCTGTGTGTCGAGGGGAATCGAGAGGCGGGGCGCGCACCGGCGTGGGCACTGCCCCGCCCTCGAATGACTGTCACGTGAAGGACACGTCGTCGCTGCCGGCAAGATCGGTCGGCAGTGCGCTCACCGCGACCGGGGCAGACGCCGCGCCGAGGACTGCGAGCGCGGTGCCGACGGTATCCGCCTCGGCGGCGGATCCGACGTCCCGCAGGTCCGCCAAGCCCTCGCCGAGGTCGATGCGATCCTCTCCGATGCCGACCGTCAGTGCGATCAACTCGCATACGGCGCCCGGGTCGTCCAATTTCAGGAACCGTTCCCCGAGCAGACGCTGCCAGTGCTCCGCGATCTCGGGATCGTGGTAGTACGACGACTGATTCGGCAGAACGAAGTAGACGTTCCAGCGCCGTTCGAGTTCCCGATACACCGACTCGACGGTGACATCGCTGTCGAGGTCGTCCCCGATCACCGCGCGCACGTGCCGGGCCGACAGTCGGGCCTTGTTCAGCTCGTCGCCGATGATGAACAGGTATCCCTTGCGGCCGCGTGTGTTCCACGCGTCTGTCGCGGTGTGCCGTGCCATGAAATACGCTGCCAATTCATAGCTTTCAGACTTCTGGCCGCCGCCGTTACCTTCGAGGAAGATGCTGCGGAGTTGGACGTCCATGGCGTTGCCGGACTCGAATTGACCCACCTGCAGGGGCACCCGGTCGGAGTCGGCGTCCCCGATGCCGCCGAACAGGATCTGCGGGTCGTCGGCGTAGCCCTTGCGCTGCAGCAGTCCGTGCAGTTTGCCGAGCTTGTCCTGCATGATCCGGGGTACCGCGCCCATCGAACCGGTGACGTCGAACAGCACGGCGATCGGTAGCGATTCGGGGTGCCCTGCCGAATCGCGGCATTCCCGCACGGTCACCCCCAGCGGGTCCAGCGCCGGATCGGCCTTCCACTGATCTCGCGGTGTGGCGTGCAGGGCGCTGGTGTAGCCGAAGTCGTCGACGCCGCGTGCGGCGCGAAATGTCTTGGCCGCGGTATAGGTGTCGTCATCCCACTTGCCGTATCCCATGATCGATCACTGTCCTTTCGTGGTGGGCATGGTGAACGGGCGGAAGCGTCGCCGCCCGTAGAGCGTGTCGAGCAGGTCGTCGAACTCGTCGAGCAGGTCGACGGCGTCGGGCCGCAGACTCGGTTGCGGTTGCATGCAGCCCCTCGCGAACGTGCGAAGGCGGGCGGGGGCGCTGTCGGCGACCATGGTCAGCATCAGGCGATGGGCCATGAACACGTCCCAGGCCGTGGTTGCGGTGGAGCCGGTGAGACTTTCCGGCGGGTAGTGGTCGCGCCGTGACGTGATCGTCGCAAGTGGCACGGTGCCCGGGCGGGTGGCGAACGACCAACCCGCCAGCACCACTCCGTGCCGCTCGGGGTGAATGAGCACGTTGTCCGTGGTCACTGCGGTGTGCACCCATCCGGCGCGGTGGGCGGCGGCAAGAGCGCGCAGTAGCCGCCGGTGCATCCAGGCCCAGTCCCGCGGATCGAGCCCGCCCGGGTGTGCGGCTCGCACCTCGGCGAGTGTGACGAATCCGGTGGTCAGTGAGTCCAGTACGGAGACCTGCCGCCGGGAGCCGGTCGCCGGGTCGGTGTGGATGAGGTGATCGATCAGCTGCGGGAAGTACGCACGCACCCAATCATTTTCGCCCTCGGCGGACGCCGCGATCTCGGTGAGCGCGGCCCGTTCCGAGTCGATCAGTGCGTTCGAGGCCGGGCTGCGGGGAATCTTCACCACCACATCCGCGCCGCCGGCGTCGGTCGCATGGTGCAGGTCGGCGATCGACCCGCGGGCGTGCCGGGTCCGCAGTCGGTAGCGGCCGCGACTGCCGTCCAACACGATCGCGGTGGTCGCGGTGGTCGCGTCGTGCTGCCAGCGGCGGTACAGGTCGGAGGCGCGGGTGAATGCCGCTGCGGCGTGGGCGGTGTGCGCGGCATCGACCCGATCCGGGTGAATCAGAACCGAGAGGCGGTGGAAGCGCCGACGGGCCGCACGCAGAGCTGTGGGATCGGCGGAGAGGGGGCCGAACAGATCGCTCGGCGCGGTCGCTGCGCCGACGAGGTGGAGTGCTTCCGTCGTTGAATCCATTGTTTTAGTCTAAATGACTAAAACATGAGATGGCAAGGTCTCTCCTCTCGCCGCTCGATCTGTGATGACTGGTGCGGACGGCGCGCGATCGCCGCGGCGCGCCTCTCGTGTCAGGTAAACCTTGACGTCGGCCTCACCTGTCTGTCAGGCTAGGCCTGACAGGAAGGGAGATTGTCATGGACCTTGTCGAACGTGCCGTCAGTGCCGATGTCGACGCCGCTGCACGTGCGGTGATCACGGCCGCGGCAGCCGAAGCGAGCCGTCATGCCGACGAAATCATCGGCACCGGGCCGCTTCCCGGTACGGCGGAATGGGATGCCGAGCAGGGCACGGATATTCCGAATCAGCGGACCCTGGCCTGGCATCTGCTGAGCCTTCGCATTCAGCTGGCCGCCGGGCTGGACGGCATCGAAACCGTTCTCGGGCTGCGCTTTCAGGGTGCCACCTGGGCAACGATCGGAAAGGCCGCCGGAATGACCCGTCAGTCGGCGCACGAGCGATGGGGTGCCCGCACGACCGCCCTGCTCGACCCGATGGGGACCGGCCTTCCGCCGACCGTTGCCGACGATGATCCCGAGGTTGCCCGGTAGCTGCGGCTACGCCAGGTGATCAGTCCCGGTAGTCCGGGGACGGCGGTGTGGGTGCCGGGCCGAGCGGCGACAGCCAGCGATCGTAGAGGGCAGTCCAGGTTCCGTCCGTGCGCACTCGCTCCAATGTGCCGTTGACGAAACGGACGAGGTCGTCGTTGCCGGGCGCGAGGGCAAGGGCGTACCGGGCGGGATCGGAGTCGGGGCCGACGATGTCGAGATTCGGATCCTGGGCGACGAGTCCCGCGAGGAGGGCAGCACCCACGACCGCGTCGACCTGCCGTTGCTGGATGGCCATGAGGCAATCGTCCCAGTCGGGTACCGCAAGGATCGTGGCTTTGGGGGCGATGCGGGACAGCGCCGACACCGACGCCGGATCGTCGTGCGTGCAGACCCGTCGCCGCGCCAGGTCCGCGGGCTCGGATATGCCGGACCCCACCCGGACGACGAGCCGACGGGGTGTCTCGAGATACACCGTGGAGAACGTCACGTCCTGCGGACTCTCGCAGGGCAGTGCCACCGGGCGCACGATCATGTCCACGTCCCGGTGGGCGAGCATCTCGGCGCCGTCGGACCCGAGCGGCCGGAATTCGACCTTCGTGGGATCGCCGAGCAGGTCGCGGGCGACCTCCCTCGCGAGGTCCACGCCGAACCCGGTGAGGGTGCCGGTAGTCGGATCGCGGAAGCTGAACAGGTTGGTGTTCTGATCGACCGCGACGACCAGGGTGCCCCGGGCCCGGATCTCGTCGACAGTGCCGCCGACGCCGGCGATCCCCGGACGGAGGCTCGCCGTCGGTGCGCAGGACGGCGGCTCCTCGCCGGGTGGCGGCGACTCGGGCGGTTCGATGATCCGGGCGCCGACCGACGCGGGAAACTCCGTGAAGTCGCCGGAGAACATCGGCGTGGGTGCGTCGGGTGTCCCGCAACCGGTGATCAGCACGGTTCCGAACGCGACGGCGCCGAGCGCCCGAGTGATCCCCGGTCGCCGTCCGCGGAAAAGGTTCTCCATCAGTGATACTCACTCACTCGGGGCTCGATTCCCGCGATCACGGCGAGCGCCGCGGAAACCGCGAGCACGACGGCGCCCACAGCGAGCGCCGCCATCGTCCGGTACGACTCACGCATCGCATCGAGTTCCTCGGCACGCAACGCAATGATGGCGTCTTCGAGCGACTCGTCGAGAGTCCGGAACTGGGCCGTCGACGCCGTCGATCCCGGGCCGACCGCGACGTCCGCCGCGCCCTGGAAGTCGCCGTCCGCGAGCCTGCGTTGCAGTTCCCGGTGTGCACTCCGCCATCCCTCGAAGGCGGCGGAAGCGTCGTCGATGGCCGGCACGTCGACGGCGTCCGGTGATGCGTCCGAGTTCAGAATCGCGGTCAGGTCGTCCGTGTGCCGGGTGTAGTCGCTGCCCGTCGGGTCGAAACCTGGCCGGAGCAATCCGAGCGTCTCGTCGGCGCGCGCCTGCTGCGCGAGGATCCGCGCCTTCGTGACCGCCGCGAGAGGCTCGGCGCCGTCGATGCGCGCGCGTTCGCTCGCCGACGTCGACAACAGTCCCGCGACCACGATCCACACGACGAGCGCAGCGAGCAGGACCGTCGCGCACGCCAGCCCGGGATTGACCCGACGACGACTCCGGTGCGCCACGTACGCGTGCGCGACGGCGAGGACGACCACCCCTGCGGACGTAACCACGATGGCGGTGAGGGGCAGTCGCGCGGTGTGGGACTGGGTGTCGGCGACCGCGCCGGCCTGATCGTTGTAGAGGCGTTCGGCCAGCGGCAGGATGGTGTCCTGCATCAGGGCCGACGCGGTTCCCAGGTACGCCACCCCCACCGGATTTCCGGCGGAGTCGTTGGACCGTGCGGTTGCCACCAGGTCCGTGTACACGGCAAGGTGCCGCGACATCTCGGTCAGCAGGCGCAGTGATCCCACATCACCGGAGGTGACGCCGTACGACGCGGTGACGAGCGCGTTCGACGCGTCGCCGATCGCCTGGTTGTACCGGTCGCGGACCGCGAGCGGCTCGATGGCACCCGCGATGAACGACGACGTCGCGGCGGCGTCGGCGATCGACAGCGAACTGAACAGGTTCTGCGCGGCGTCCGCCAGCGGTTCGGTATGGGCGCGAAGGGTTTCCATCCGCTGCTGCCGCGCGCCGACCGCGGCGGACGTCACGACCCCGGCGGTCAGCGCCACCGCGACGAGGACGACGGCGAGGACGGACAGGCGCCCGGGCGTGGACTCCAGGAATTCGCGCCACGGGCGTCGGCGGATCTCCGGTTCGACGAGCAGGGATTCTTTCAGGAGATGCTCGTCCGCCGGCGAAGGGTCACGCTCTCCGCTCGATACGGTGCCGCGGTCCTGGTCGAACACCCTCTCCTCCTCATCCCTGCACTCAGTGTGCGCCGATCGGTGCCGGAAAACACCGAAAGCATCGACGCGCGCGCGTAGCCGTCCACGCCCGCGGGTATGCCCACACCAGGCACGACAGGTCTGGAGGCCCTCGACTCGTGAAGACGAACTCGTGAACGCACGGGTGCGCGCATTCGGTGTCGCGGCCACGGTCGCCGCGACGTTGCTCGGGGCGTGCGCGGCCCCGCCGCCAGGCGATGACGGGGCGAAGAAGGTCTATTTCTTCCTGCCGAACACCACGACGACCCGATTCGTCGAGCGAGACGAACCCCTGTTCACCGACTTCCTCGAATTGTTCGCGCCCAAGGCCACCGTGACGGTCCGCAACGCCGAGGGCGATCCCGCCCGGCAGCAGAGCCAGGTCGAGTCGGCGATCGCGGACGGCGCGGCGGTGCTCGTGCTGATCTCCGCGGACGCGAGATTCTCGGGGGGAGCGTTGACCGCCGCCGCCGACGCGAACGTTCCGGTGGTGCTCTACGACCACGACGCGGTCGGCGGACCGGCGGAGGTTCAGGTGATCTTCGACCCGCTCGAGGTCGGCCGACGGCAGGGGAGTCGCGCCGCGGACCTGATCGCCGCGATGCCCGGCGACGATCTGAACGTCGCCAGGGTGGAGGGAAACCTCGGTGAATACGGAACCCGCCAGTTTCGGCTCGGTCAGGACGAGTACCTGCAGCCGCTCATCGGCAGCCGCAAGATCCGCGTGGTCTGCGAGACCGCGATCGACGACTGGGACCCGGCAGAAGGTCAGGCGTTCGCGGAGGAATGCCTGACCCGGGAGAACGACGACGTCGACCTGTTCGTCACCATGAACGACGACCTGGCGGGCGGAATCGTCACCGCCCTGGCCGGCCGCGGGCTGGCCGGACGGATACCGGTCACCGGGGGACAGGACGCCAATCTCGCTGCGCTGCAACTCATCGCGCAGGGCACCCTCGACAACACGATCTTCAAGAATCTCTCCGACCAGGCGAAGGCCGCTGCGCAGCTGACCACGTCGATCCTGCACGGCGACGACCTACCCGAGAATATGATCAACGGCACGATCGACAACCAGTACATGGCGGTGCCGACCGTCTTTCTGCCCGTCCAGAACATCACGAAGGACAACCTTCACGTGGTGGTCAACTCCGGCTTCTACACATGGCAGCAGATCTGCGCACCGGATCCGGACTCCGCGGTGTGCCGGGAGCACGACTGACCCGTACCACCGGTCAGCGGGGCGCGATGACACTCCGGTCGCCGATCTCGGCGCGAACATCGATCACCCGCCCCGACAGCAACCAGCCCGACGGGCCGCGCCGCCACTCGTCCCGGTATTCGCCGAGGCATTCGTACGCCTCGCCGGCGTGGTCCCCGAGGCCGGTGTGAAATGCCCGGAAGTAGGACGTCGTGCGGGCCGTGTCGCCGTCGAGGTCGATGCGGATGTTGCCCAGCAGGTGCTGGGTGGCGCCGCAGACGTCGAGGTGGGAGCGGACGCGCGCGACCACGGCCGCAGGCCCCGTCCGGCCATAGGCCACGGTGTCCTCGGTGAGGGTCGCGGCGAACCCCGGCCAGTCCTTCGTGTCGAGCAGGTGTGCCACGACGTGCAGGCGTTCGGTGATCTGGACGCGGTCGGGAGGTGATTCGGGCATGGCTTCGATATTCCCCGGAGGTCTCGCCGGGTGGGCCCCGGCTCCCGCTGATCGAGACTTTTCGCGCGAACCGGGTTCGCTACGGTGGCAGTGGCTCGAGCGGGCCTGATCGAGGAGGAATCGACTATGAGCGAACGAACCCCCAGTGGACGCACTCCCAGCCGGTGGGAGGAGATCACCGCCGCCGATCCGGGACATTCGACGTGGTATGTCGAACGGTTCCGGGCGATGGAGGCGAAGGGCCAGGACATCGTGGGCGAGGCCCGGCTGGTCGACGCGATGCTGGGCCGTGGCGGCCGGGTTCTCGATGCGGGCTGCGGACTGGGCCGGCTCGGTGGCTATCTGCACGATGCGGGTCATGTCGTGGTCGGGGTCGATGTCGATCCGGTGCTGATCGGCGTCGCGGAAGAGGATCACCCCGGCCCGACGTGGCTGGTCGGTGACCTCGCCGAGTTGGACCTGCCCTCCCGCGGCGTCGCGGCCGATTTCGACGTGATCGTGTGCGCGGGCAACGTGATGACCTTCCTGGCGCCGTCGACCCGGGAGTCGGTGTTGGCGGGATTCGCTGCTCATCTCGCCCCGACCGGCCGGGTGATCGTCGGGTTCGGCTCCGACAGGGGCTACGAGTTCCCGCAATTCCTCGCGGATGCCGCAGCCAACGGTCTGACGGCGGACCTGCTGCTTTCGACGTGGGATCTGCGTCCGCTCACCGACGACTCCGATTTTCTGGTTGCGGTGCTGTCCCGCGCGGACTGACACCGGACGGTGGCAGCAGCCCGGCGAGTGCGGCGGTTGCGTCGACCAGGGCTCTGGAGCGGGTCGTGAGGGTCTCGTCACGGACGGCGAGTGCGGCACCGACGTCGCCCGATCCGGCCGGGCGCCGCAGTTGTGCCATCACCGCGCGAAGGGGCGCGATGCGGTATCCGGCCTTGCGCAACTGATGCACGATGCGGGCGTCGCGGACCTGGGACGGGGAGTATCGGCGTTCTCGTGTGGGTGCCTTCCGATCGGGGATGACGAGTTCTTCTGTATCCCAGTGTCGCAACGTGGACGTGCGGACGCCGAGCGCGGCGGCCAGTTCGGCCACACTCATCCAGTCGGATGCTCGCACGTCCTCTATCTGCTCGGCGGAGATCACCGCGGCGGCATCCTTCGCCAGCGCGAGTTCGGCGCGTTCGGCGTGGAGCCGGGCGTGTGCGGCGTCGAGGAGAGCGACCGTCGTCGAGGCCGGGCACGTGTGCACGCTGCGAACGATCCGTTTGGCTTCGACCGGCCCGGCGGCCACGGCGAGGTCGCGATAGGCCAGCGCGGACTGCAGATGCTCCTCGGTGTAGATCCGGAACCCGGTGGACGAGCGGGTCGCGGGAGGCAGCACACCGGCGCGCTCGAGGTTGCGGATCTGCTGGACGGAGCACCCGGCACGACGGGCCACGTCCACGGTTCGCAAATTCGGCATGTGGAGACTCGACCCCCTGTTTCTCCTGCACGTGCTCTACAAGGTCTCCACAAGCACTTCAATGAAACGCTGGAAGCATGACGATAGACGACATCATCGACTTCGTGGAAGGTCTCGACGACGTCCTCACCCTCAGGCCGGTCCCGGGCGACGGCTCGCCGGAGATCAGCTGGGGCGACACCTTCTTCTACTACTCGCCGGACGGGGTCGTGCCGACGACCACCCAGCCGTTCGCCACGATCGTCACGAAGAACTATCCGGGTGACGAAGGTTCGCGGCTGGGTCGTGCGGGTGCCTTCCGAGTGAACATCCACGCCGGGAAGGAGGCGTTCATCGACGCGCTCGGCCACGCACCGCGAGAACACGGGCCCGCCGACACCGACGCCGGCGCCTCCGACACGGTCATCGCCCACCCCGTGTATAGCTCCGCAGCCTGGTTGTCGGTCGTGAATCCCGGCCCACGCACCGGTCGACTCACGCGCGAATTGCTGCGCACGGCATACACCCTGGCCCGATCGAGGTACGAGCGAAAAGCGGATGCCGTGCGTCGTCACATCTGATGGATCTGGCTGCTGTTCCACCCGACGAGGAGTTCGTCGAGCGTCATGCCCTGATCCCTGCGCTCCTGCCGTTGGTCGCGTTGCCGATCATGGCGGGGGCCGTCGCCGTTG
>JBCEBZ010000443.1:0-2965 GCA_039206675.1 Rhodococcus sp. (in: high G+C Gram-positive bacteria)
CGAACCCCGGCGAGAAGATCGTTCGCTTCCTCGACGACGGCCATGCCTGCCGGCGTCAGCGTGGCGAGAACGGTCCGGCGGTCCGTGGTGTGCGCGCGGCGTTCGACGAGGCCGGCCTTCACGAGTTGATCGATCGCCATCGAGACCGTGGTGGGGTGGACCATGAGGTATTTGCTCAACTTGCCGAGCGTCCGAGTGTGCTCGTCGGACAGTTGCAGGGAAGTGAGAATGAGGTAGGCATTGCGCGACAAACGAAGTGGGCGCAGCTCCCGGTCCATGGCGCGGACGACCCATTGATGGGTGCGCAGCAACGCCATCGTGGTGGCGAACTCCAGTTCGGCTGAATCCCGCGACTCCGCCCATTCGGTGCGCATCCAGTCGACCACATCACCGCGATCGTCCTCGGCGGGCGCCGGCAGTTCACTCGCCACTGCGCGTCCTCTCCTCGTCACCGAACCACTTTGCGGTCGATGATAGTCACCGCTCTCAGCCGTGTGACAGGACGATCTTGCCGAACCCGCTTCCCTGCTCGAGATGCTTGTGCGCGGCCGCGGCCTCCGCGAGCGGGAATACGGCACTGATGGGGACCGGAGGGACCTCCTTCGCGTCGAGCAGCGCCAGTAGTCCGGCGAAATCCTGTGGGCTGCCCATCGTGGTTCCGATCAGTTCGTACTGGCCGAAGTAGAACGGCCGGACGTCGAGGCTGGCGAGTTCGCTGCGCGACGCCCCCAGCACGACCAGCCGACCACCCGGTCGCAGGGCTGCGATGGACTGTTCCCACGTCCCGACGGAGTCGAGGACGAGATCGAACCCCTGCCCGTCGGGGGAGAGCGCTCGCGTGGCTTCCGGCCACTCGGGGTCGGTGTAGAGCACGCCGTTCGCCGCGCCGAGTTCCTGGGCCTGCGTGATCTTGGACGCCGACGACGAGGTGACCGTCACGTTCGCGCCCACCGCGGACGCCAGCATCACGGCCATGGTCGCGACGCCACCGCCGGCGCCCAGGACGAGGAGATTCTCACCGGCGCGGAGGCGTCCGCGGGTGAAGAGGGCGCGATAGGTCGTGAGTCCGACCAGGGGCAGGGCGGCCGACTGTTCCCAACTGAGTCCACGAGGCTTCGGGGCGACGCAGTTCTCCGGGACGCGGACCAGTTCGGCGTAGGTGCCGCGCTGGTGGTCGCCGAGGATCTCCCACTGCGCACCGGGGGCCGCCTCGCGGTCGCCCCACCACAGCGACGGGAGGACGAGAACCTCCTCGCCGGTGTCCGTGCGGATGCCCGCGCCGTCGGCGCCGAGGACATGGGGCAGTGGGGACGAGTACTTGCCCTGGCGAACGAGAACGTCGTGCCAATTGAGCGCGGCGGCCTTCAGTCGGACAGTCACCCAGCCCGGGCTCGCAACCGGATCGGGAATCGACTCCAACCTCAAGACGTCCGGCGCACCGAACTCTCGCAAAACCACGGCGTCCACAGAAATCCTTTCGGTCGTACCTTTTGAATGGTAACATTGATTCAGCAAAGAGCGCTGCGTCGGCCGGATGGGCGCATGGTGCCTGGCTCGAGCCCCCTAACGCGCGCCCTCCCAACGCTATTGGGCAAGCCTTTCCATGTATGACGCGCCTTGCCTCGGGCACGCGAATCGTGTTTAGTGATGGCAGTCACATATACTGGGTTGTCGGATGAGACGTCTGCCCTGCGACGCAATCCGCGTCGTGCGGCAACTGAACTACGGAGCGTGATGAGTCGGACAGCGCAGTCGGTCGCAGTGCGGGACGAGGGCCTTGTTCAGCACGCGCGCGAGTATGTAGAACTGGCAGCGAAGATCCTCGGGCCGGGTTTCCGTGCTCGCAGCTTCGATGATGCCTACGTCGCACTCGCTGCAGCCCGACATCAACTCGGAGACGCGCTGACCGAAGGACGCCTGGCCGAGGCCGACATCGAGGAGGCATGTTTCCTCCTCGTCCGGATCGAAGAACATCAGGAGCGGTGCGCCGAGAGCGCGGCCATCAGCCGTGCCGCCGAATTGCGTGCCGTCCACGACGCCGCGGCCGGGCTACGGGATCTCGCATCCGATGACATCGTCCAGGCGGCACCATTGGCGATCTGTTCTGCGCTCCCGTTCGCGCGCGCCATGATCTCGGCGATCAGTGGATCGCTGTGGCGACCGCAGAGACTTCACGTACAGCCCGAATTCGACGGGTCGCCGATGGATTTCTCGTACTTCGTGGATTCCGCGGAATTTTCGTTGTCGGAGGCGCGGCTGGAGACGGAACTCGTTCGCAGGCGAGTGCCCGCCCTCGTCCCAGCGCCGGCAGACGACGACCGGACGTTCAAAGAGATCGTGATCGCATCACGTTGCTCCAGCTATGTCGCCGCACCCATTGTTTCCAAGGGCAGAGTGATAGGCCTCGTTCATGCTGATCGTCCTGGCGTGCGGGACTCGCTCGACCCGGACGACCGCGACCGATTGGACGCGTTCGCAACATTCTTCGCCCTCGTGTACGAGCAAGCGGTACTGCGGGAACGAATCTGCGCGCAGAGGACGCGACTCGCGGCCTCCTTCGACGCCACCGATTCGATGCTCGAACGCATGCAGAAGACGGAGCTGGGCCTGCGTCCCCAGCCGGACGTGCGGTCCTCTGTCCCTAGACGCATCGTCGACGAGACCAGTGCGGTGGAGGTCAACGCGGTCTTGACGTTCCGCGAGCGCGAGATCCTGTCCCATATCGCGACCGGAGCCACCAACAACCAGATTGCGCAGACACTCGTGATTTCCGAGGGAACCGTGAAGTCACACGTCAAGCACATCCTCAAGAAGCTGCGCGTGCCTACGCGGGCCGCGGCGGCGGTGCTCTATTCCCACCAGAACCGACGATGACGGGCACGCCATCGTGAACAATGGCCAATCGCCGGCACAGAACTCGGCACGGTCGCGAGGCGAGGCCGAAGGCCTGAAGATGGCCGCATCG
>JBCEBZ010000444.1:0-6017 GCA_039206675.1 Rhodococcus sp. (in: high G+C Gram-positive bacteria)
CGTCGTAGCAGCGGAGCGAGATCAGGTCGGGCTCGGTGTCCGCGGACGGGGCGGACACGCTCACGCCTCCGGCGCCGTCTCGACGAGGCGGCGCACTTCCCGCCGGAAGAGGTGGCTGGCCAGTTCGTTCCGGCCGAGCAACATCGTTCCCGCATCCATGCTCGACAGCACGCGTTGCGAGCCGTCGAGGATGGGGAAGTCCTCGTCGTGGAGGATCGAGATCAGGATGTCCCAGTTCTTCTTCCACCGCTTCTCCCAGTGCTCCTCGGCCAGCCCACTGTCCTCGACCGTCGGGGCCATCACCCGCATCTGCATGATCGACTCGTTCGGATCCGCCCCCACCGGGCGGAACGTGAGAAGCTCGATGTGGGTCGCGTGCTTGAGCAGCATGGTGTTCGGTGCGAGGAAGCAACTCTCGATGGTGTGGTTCACCATCGACGGATCCCACGTCACGTCCTGGCCGATGAACTGATCGATACTCTTCCGGCTGGTCAGGAACCAGAAGTGACGACCGTAGTCCTCCATCGCAACGGCGTTGGTGTGCAGCATCTTCCCTGCCGTGTTGGGATGCGCATACTTGACGTGGTAATTGTCGAGGAACCCGTCCTGCATGATCTTCCAGTTGGTGGGGCGGCGATACGTGTGCGGATCGATGCTGACGAGACGGTCGATGCCGAACCCGGCGAGAATCTCGTCCATCTCGGGACCGAGCCACGCTGCGACGTCGATGTCTCGCCGGGCGTTGTCGATGATCCAGACGAAGCCGTGACGCTCCTCGACCGGAAGCTCGACGAGGCCGAACCGCGACCGGTCGAAGTCACCGAACGTGTTGTCGAGGGTCACGTTCCGCAGCCGGCCGTCCGGATCGTACGACCACCGGTGATACGGGCACGAGAAGATCCGGCACTTGCCGGATTCCTCGGTCACCAGTTCGGCGCCGCGATGCCGGCACGCGTTGACGAAGGCTTTGACGCTGCCATCCTTCTGCCGGATGACGATGGCCTTGTTGCGCGGCAGTTCGACGGAGATGAAATCGTTCTTGCCTGCGAGTTCCGTGCTGTGCGCGACGATGAACGGCACCTCGCCGAAGATGCGGTCCCGTTCGAGTTCGGCCAGCGCCGGATCGTGGTAGTCGGTCGACTGGAACGGTGCGATCTCGTCCCACTGGTCGGTGACGGAATCGCTCAGGTGCGTCAGTAGTTTCCGCAGTGCGCGGTCCCGCACGGTCTGCATGTCGTTGTCGATGGTCATGATCACAGAACTCCCACTTGTTCGAGAATGCCCGGGTGACGCCTAGGATGCGGTTCGGCCGATGCGGTCGTGATGCTCCGACAGATCCGCGTATTCGGCACGCAGGCTTCGCTTGTCGATCTTCATGCTGGAGGTGCGTGGCAACGGGCTGTCGCGGAACACGACGTAGCGGGGCACCTTGTAGTTCGAGAGCCGGTTCCGGCAGTGATCGACGATCTCCTGCGAGGGAACGTCGGCGGAGGTGCGAAGCAGTACCGCCGGGGTTTCCCCGAACTCGTCGTCGGAGACGCCGATGACCGCGGCCTCGAGCACGGCAGGCAACTCGAGGACGGCACGTTCGAGTTCCGCGGCGTAGATGTTCATTCCGCCCGAGATGATGACGTCCTTGGTGCGGCCCACGACACGGATCGCGCCCTCGTCGTCCTTGACGCCGACGTCGCCGGTGCGCAGCCAGCCCCCCGCGAACGTCTGCTCGGTGAGGGCGTCATCCTGCCAGTAACCTCGGGCGACGCCGGGGCCGGAGATCCAGATCTCGCCCGGTGTTCCCGTAGGGCAGGGTGTCCCGTCGAGGCTCACGATCTCGACGGCCGTGAGGATGCCGCCGAATCCGACCGATTCCGGTTTACGAATGGACAGTTCGACGGTGGGGAACGTGACCATCGACAGCGACTCGGTGAGCCCGTAGGCCTGGCGGAGGCCGACTCCCTTCGCGGACCAGGCTTCGATGAGGCTGAGAGTCACCGGGTTTCCGCCGATGAACGCCACCTTCAGCGAAGAGAGGTCGGTGGACTCGAACGACGGGAGTGCTGCCATCTGCTCGAAGAAGATGGTGGTGCCCGCCATCGTCGCCACGCCTTCGGACGAGATGAGCGACATCGCGACCTGCGGATCCCACCTGGGCAGCATCACGATACTGCCGCCGAGAACCAGGGGTGCGAGGAATCCGTTGAGCAGGCCGGCGGCGAACGACATCGAACTGAGGTTCAGGGTGCGCGCGCCCATGAGTTCGGGTGCCTGCAGCGACCACTCGAAGAACGCGCCGAGCAGCGACTCATGGGTGTAGACGACGCCCTTGGGCAGTCCGGTCGACCCCGACGTCGGAATGATGCACACCGGGGCGGCCGGATCGGTCCCGGGAGCGGGCAGGGGCACGTCCAGATCGGTGGTGTACACCGTCCGGGAATCGAGAATCCGGGGCGGTTCGGCGATGCCGGTGCAGGCCGCTTCCGCGATGTCGCGGTTGGCCGCGGCGCTGACCACCACTGTCGGGGTCAGTTTCCGATAGACCTCGTCGAGTTCGACGGCCTTGTGCCGTTCGTTCAGTGGGCACAGGATCGCGCCGGCGCGAATCGCACCCAGAGCGGCGATCGCCCACTCCACGGAGAGACCGCCGAGGACCCCGACCCGGTCGCCGGGCCGCACACCCGAGGACACGAGGTGGGCGGCAGCCCGATCCATGGCGACGCTCAGTTCGCTCCAGGTCAGCGACAGGTCGTGACAGATCAACGCCGGTGCGTCGGGTTGGCGAACCGTCCAGGCATGGATGGCGCGGAGAATGGTGGTGTCACGCATCGGCGTGCTCCTTGTCGTAGGGCTCCGGGGGGTGGTGGTTTCGGGGGTACGATTCGCGCGGACCTGAGGAGGATCAGTGGGACGCAAGCCGGCGATCACGCGGAGCGCCGTGGTGTCTGCCGCGATCGAGATCATCGACCGCGACGGCATGGACGGATTCAGCCTCGAACGGATCGCAACGGCGCTCAATGTGCGGGCACCCTCCCTCTACAACCACTTCGCCGACAAGACCGAGATCCTGTCGGAGGTGGCGCGTGCGGTGGTCCTGGAGACTCCGCGGATTCCGGACCCGGCACCGGGACAGTGGCGGGACTGGTTGATCGCCGAGTCACTCGAGTTCCGGAATTCGCTGCTCCGCCACCCGAATGTCGTTCCGGTGGTGTTCACGTGGTTTCCCGAGAACCTTCTGCACAAGCTGTACGCGCAGTATTCGAAACTGCTGGGCGATCAGGGAGTTCCGTTGTCCCGTCAGCTGTTTCTGCTCGAGGCCACCCACCGCATGACGGTGGGGTCCGCGATGTGCACCGCGACGGGCAGACCCGCGCTCGTGGAACTGCCGCCGAACGGTTCGGTGGCCCCCTCCGAGGGAACGTCGGTCGCGGTTCGGGACGCCGACGAGGTGCTGTTCGTCGAGATGCTCAGAGCGTTCCTGGTCGGTGTCGACGTCGACGGTGGACACTGACCGCGATCCGACTCCGGTTCGGGTCGATCGGTGGGCGGGCGATCGGCGGTGAAGACATCTTCAGGCCTCCTCGGGCTGATGAAGCGCGTGTCCGTGGCGTGAGACAACGCTACAACGAGCGTGACTTGTCTCACGAGAAATAAACTATAGCCGTTAGTAAATTCGGTCAAGCCCCCACGTGGCGCACATGTCCGATCACGTCCCGCAGCACCCGGGTGACCGTCTGCACCGCCGGCGACGGATTCGCGTCCTGCCAGGCCATGGCGATGGGGAGGGTGGGGACGTCACCCGCGATGGGCCGGTATTCGACACCGTCCATCGTCAGGTGTGCCGTCGAATCGACCACGACGGCCACCCCGACGCCCGCGCCGACCATCGCGAGCAGGCTGTACGGGTCGGGCGCCTCGTGTGCGACGACGGGGGCGAACCCCGCCGCCGCGCACAGCGCGAGCGTGGCGTCGCGGACCACGGAGCCGTGTTCGGCGGGGTAGATCACGAACCGTTCGCTCGCCAGTTCCTGCGGCGCCACCGCGCCGGCGTCCGCGAGGCGGTGGCCGGCCGGGACCGCGACCATCAGGGCCTCCTCGCGCACGGTGTGCGTCGCGAAACCCCGCGGGACCGGCAGTCCGACGATGCCCATGTCGAGGGTTCCGCGGGCGAGGGCGTCGAGCACCTCACCGGAGTACATCTGCGGGCGGAGTTCCAACTCGATGCCGGGGTAGGCGTCGGCGAGGGATCGGGCGAGGACGGACAGCACCGTGTAGCCGCCGGCACCGCCGAACCCGACGGTGACGCGGCCGGTCTCTCCGGCGGCCGCCGCCTGCGCGATGCCCCGCACGATCCCGATCTGCGCCTCGATGGTCCGCGCCGGGCCCACGAGCGCCTCGCCCGCGGCCGTGAGCCGCACGGAGCGGGTGGTGCGGACGAACAGGTCGGTGCCCAGCTCGCGCTCGAGCGCCCGCACGGTCTGGCTGAGCGGGGACTGCGCGACATGGAGACGTTCGGCGGCCCGACCGAAGTGCAGTTCTTCTGCCACGGCGAGGAAGGCGTGCAGGTGACGGAGTTCCATGGCTCTCCCGCGACTATGTGTTTGGATCACCTAAACAAGCTGAATTAAGTCTTGGACTCTACACGGAATCCCGACCATAGTGATGCACACCACCTCAACCTCGGTGTGACGAGCACGAAAGTCAGGGAGAACCGTGAATCCGAATCCCGGCCGCGACGCGGCACCGCCCGAATACAGCACCCGGCAGGCCCGGAAGGCGGGTGTCACCGCCTTCGTCGGCACCACCATCGAGTGGTTCGACTTCTACATCTACGGCACCGCGTCCGCGCTCGTGCTCGGCCGGCTGTTCTTCCCCGACGCGTCGCCCGCTGTGGGCACCCTCGCCGCGTTCGCGACGTTCGCGATCGGATTCGTGGCGCGCCCGCTCGGCGGAATCGTGTTCGGTCACTTCGGCGACAAGTTCGGACGCAAGAACGCCGTGATCATCACGCTGATCCTGATGGGGATCGGAACGGTCGGCGTCGGCTGTCTCCCCACCTACTCGCAGATCGGGATCTGGGCGCCCATCCTTCTCGTCGCGCTCCGGGTGGTCCAGGGTGTCGCCATGGGCGGCGAATGGGGTGGCGCCGTGCTCATCGCCACCGAATTCGCGCCACCGAACAAGAAGGTGCTGTACGGCGCGTTCGCGCAACAGGGTTCGCCCGTCGGCAACCTGCTCGCGACCCTGGCATTCCTCGCGCTGACGTTGTTGTCGGACAGCGTGTTCGAGTCCTGGGGCTGGCGCCTGCCGTTCCTCGCGTCGGCCGCACTCGTCGTCGTCGCGCTGTACATCCGGCTGCGCATCTCGGAGACCCCGGAGATGAAGAAGGCCGTCGTCGCGCAGGAGCGCACCCGGATGCCGCTCGTCGAGGTGCTGCGCTCGCACCCCGTCGAACTCGTCCTCGGTGTGGGCGCCGTGGTCGCGGGTGTCGCCATCACCTACGTGAAGACCACGTTCGCACTCGCCTGGGCCACCGCGGATCTCGGCTTCGACCGCGGCGACTTCCTCTTCGTGATCACCCTCGCGCTCGTCGCGCAGGTACTCGTCCAGCCGTTCGGCGCCGTGCTGGCCACCAAGATCGATCCGTCGCGGGCTATCCGGTGGATGCTGCTGCCCGAACTCGTGTTGCTGCCGTTGATGTTCCTCCTCGTCCAGACCGGGTCGGTGCCGCTGGCCGTGCTCGGCATGGTGCTGGCCACGGCGCCGCACGCGATGTACTACGCGGCGCTGGCCGGCATCCTCGCCCAGGTCTTCCCGACCACCGTGCGGTACACCGGAATCTCGCTGTCGTACCAGCTGTCCACGGCGATCTTCGCCGGCACCGCCCCGATGCTCTGCCAGTTCCTGCTCACCCGCACCGACTCGATCTGGCCGGTGGTCGCCCTCGGACTCGGCTACGTCGTCCTGTCCCTCGCCTGCATGACCCTGCTGCTGCGCAGGGGCGAAGCCCGGCGAAACTCGGA
>JBCEBZ010000444.1:6117-11848 GCA_039206675.1 Rhodococcus sp. (in: high G+C Gram-positive bacteria)
AGGGGCGAAGCCCGGCGAAACTCGGAAACCGAGCCTCTCCCCGCCCACACCTCGACCCGGAAAGATGCTGCCCACTCATGAATTTCGCTCACACCGATCCCGCCCTGCGCGCCGTCGTCGACCGCTGGACCGACTCCTCGGACCGGGACACGCTGAACGCCCTGCTCGACCGGCTGGGCGCGGACGCCGCCGGCCGGCTCGACGCCCTCGCCGCCACCGCCGACAAGAATCCGCCCGTGCTCGAGCAGTTCGACCGGGACGGCGAACGCATCGACCGGATCACCTACCACCCGGCCTACCAGGAGCTGTGCCGCGCCGCCTACAGCGAATACGGACTGTCCGCACTGTCGCATCGCGGCGGCCTGCACGGCTGGGACGCCGTGCCGCCGCACCTGGTGAAGTACCTCGCGTCGTACGTCTTCGTGCAGGCCGAGTTCGGGCTGGCGTGCCCCGTGTCGATGACGGACGCCGCCGCCCGCACGCTGCGCATGTTCGGTGACCCCGCGGTGTTCGGGCCGTGGATCGACGCACTGACCTCCACGGATCCCGAGGGTGCGATGACCGGCGCGATGTTCATGACCGAACCGCAGGCCGGCACGGACATCGCCCGCACGGAGACGGTCGCGGAACGCGACGGCGACGGGTGGCGGCTGACCGGGAAGAAGTGGTTCGCGTCCAATCCCGACGCCGACGTCGTCATCACGCTGGCCCGATTCCCCGGCGGCGACGACCACTCGACGCGCGGCGTCGGAATGTTCATGGTGCCCAAGCTTCTGGCGAGCGGTGAGCGCAACAGCTACACGATCGACCGGTTGAAGGACAAGCTCGGCACCCGGTCGATGCCCAGTGGTGAGGTGTCGCTGACCGGGGCGTACGCCCTTCAGGTGGGGCAACTCGACCGCGGGTTCCGGCAGATGGCCGAGATGGTGAACACGTCGCGGTTGTCGAACGCGATGCGGTCGAGCGCGCTGATGCGCCGGGCCGTGCGGGACGCCGTCGATCACACCCGGCAGCGAGAAGTGTTCGGCAAGAAGCTGTTCGACCAGCCGTTGATGCGCGCCACCCTGCTGCCGCTCGCCCTCGACGCCGAGGCGGCGCTCGCCTTGGTCGCATACAGCGCGCAGTGTCTGCAGGCAGCCGACGCCGGGGACGACTCCGCGCGGGGATTGATCCGGGTGCTCACCCCGCTCGCGAAGCATTTCGTGTGCAAGCGGGCCCGGGTAGTCACCGGCGAGGCGATGGAGGTCCGCGGCGGCAACGGCTACATCGAGGAGTGGGCCCACGCCCGCCTGGTCCGCGACGCCCACCTGGGCTCGATCTGGGAGGGGTCGAGCAACGTCATCGCCCTGGACGTGCTGCGGTGCATGCGGAAGTTCGGTGCGCACCGTCAGCTGGCGGACACGATGCGCGGCATCCTCGCCGGGCTCGGACCGGACTGCAGCGCAGGCGCAGACGTGCTCCGTCGACGGTGGGACGACCTCGTCGACGAGGGCGACCTGCTCGTCGCCGGAGACGACGACACCGCGCAGGCCGGATGCGCGCGCTACGCGAACGAGCTGGCCCGCGCGGCGATGGCGACCCTGCTCTACGACCTCGCCGATTTCGCGATCACGTCGGGCGGCGGCTACCGGTCGCTGCTCGTCGCCAACGCGTACCTGTCCGGGGATGTCCCGGCCGCAGCCCTCCGTGAACTGGCGGCCGTCGTCGACGGCAGCGACGTCGCCCCGGACGTCGCGCAGGCAGCCGCACCCCGAACCGATTCTGCGACAGGAGTTCTGCTGTGAACACCACCCACACCGGCCCGGCGCCCCTCGCGGGTGTGCGGGTGCTGGACTTGTCCAAGATCCTCGCCGGACCGTACGCCACCATGTCGCTCGCGGACCTCGGCGCCGACGTCACCAAGGTCGAACACCCCGAGGGCGGCGACCCGACCCGGTCGTGGGGGCCGCCGTTCGTCGGTGTCGACGCCACGTACTACCTCGCGATCAACCGGGGCAAGAAGTCGGTGACCGTCGACCTCAAATCGGACGAGGGACAGGACCTCATCCACCGGATCCTCGAGGAGACCGACGTCGTCGTCGAGAACTTCAAACCCGGCAGCGGGTTGCAGCGGATCTTCGACTACCGGACGCTGTCCGAGCGGTACCCGCACCTGGTCGTGCTGCACATCTCCGCGTTCGGGGAGGAGGGCCCGCTGCGCGACGAACCCGGCTACGACATGATCGCGCAGGCCGCGGGCGGGCTGATGTCGCTGACCGGTGAGCCGGGCGGGGCGCCGATGAAGGCCGGATTCGCGATGGGCGACCTGGGGGCGGCGCTGTTCGGACTGATCGGGGTGCTCGCCGCCCTCGTGGAACGGTCGCGGACCGGCCGGGGGCAGTACGTGACGACGTCCCTGTTCGAATGCCAGCTCGCGCTGCACGTGAACTGGGCGACGAATTACTTCGCCACGGGTCAGCGTCCCGGTGCGCTGGGGTCCGGTCACCCGAATCTCGCGCCGTATCAAGCGTTCCCCGCGAGCGACGGGTACTTCGTCGTCGCGGTGGGCAACGACACGCAGTGGGCAAGCCTGTGCTCGGCGATCGGACGGGACGACCTGACGGCCGATTCGCGGTTCGAGCGCAACCGTGACCGGGTGGCCAATCGCGGCGATCTCGAGCGGGAACTGTCGGCGGCGTTCGCGACGGGCACCGTCGAGCAGTGGTGCGACACGCTCGCCGCGCACGCCGTGCCGGTGTCACCGATCCGGCACCTCGACGAGATCTACGCCGACCCGCACACCGAGGCGCTCGGCATGATCGGCACCGTCGACCACCCGACGATCGGCAGCCTGCGGCAGATCGCGTTCCCGGTCAGCTTCTCCGGCGAACGCCCGCACCTGACGTCCGCGCCGCCGGTGCTCGGCGCCGACACCGACGCGGTCGTCGGTGCCCACCGCCCGCACTCGATGGCCGGCGGCTGAGTCCCGGATCCGGTCAGCTGCCCTCGCGCAGCAGCGCGACGTCGGACACCATCCGGATGTGATCGGCCATCGCACGGGAGGCGCCCGCGGAGTCCTGGTCTCGAATCGCCGTCGCAATGCGGCGGTGCCCTTCGAGCGAGGCCCGCGGGCGTTCGGCCTGGGAGAGGGATTCGATCCGGGTCTCCCGGATCAGCCCGGAGATCTCGTGCATCAGCTTGGCCAGCAGCGACGAGTGCGCGGCGACGGTGATGGCCTCGTGGAACTGCTCGTCGCCGACGACGCCGCGATCACCCGCGGCGATCTCGGCTTCCATCGTCGCGAGGGCGGAATCGATCGCCGCCATCTCCGCGTCGGTCCGTCGCTCCGCGGCGAGCCCCGCAAGTTTGACCTCGAGTGCCTCGCGGGCCTCGATCACCTCGGGGAGCCGGTCGGCGTGTTCCCGCAGGGCCTTGACCGCGCGTTCCTCGATGGGTTGCCGGACGAGTACGGCGCCGTCGCCGTGCCGCACCGACACCACGCCCTGCACCTCGAGCGCGACGAGCGCCTGGCTCAGGGACGCGCGCGACACCCCCAGTTGAGCTGCGAGTTCACGCTCGGCGGGGAGGCGGTCGCCCGGCGTCATCCCGTGGTCGGCGATGTGAGCGCAGAGCTGTTCGACGATCACCTCGTACAGCCGCGGTCGCGCTACCGGACGCAGTTGCTCAGCCACTGGGCCACCCACTCTCCATTCCACTGAAACTACTCCACGGTATCTCCCGAAGGCAGGTAACCGCACACACAGTTGCTGTTGACAGTGATCCACAACACTGCTTCGATGAAGTGGCTAGGCCAATTTGCCACTGAGTCAATTCTTGGGGCCCCGGCCGAGACCAGTTGCCACTGCCACAGAACCGGAGACGTTCATGTCGACCGAGTTGATCCCCATCCTTGCGCTCGCCGTCATGTTCCTGGCGGCGACCGTGCTGCCCGTGAACATGGGCGCCCTCGGCTTCGTTGCCGCCTTCTTCGTCGGCACCCTCTCGCTGCACATGAGCAGCGACGACATCATCGCCGGATTCCCCAGCAGCCTGTTCCTGACGCTGGTCGGCATCACCTATCTCTTCGCGATCGCCCAGAACAACGGCACCGTCGACCTCATGGTCCGCGGGGCGGTCCGACTGGTCCGCGGTCGTGTCGCGCTGATTCCCTGGGTGATGTTCGGGATCACGGCGGTCCTCACCGCGATCGGTGCGCTCGGCCCCGCCGCCGTGGCGATCGTCGCGCCGATCGCCCTCGGCTTCGCCGCGCGCTACAAGATCAACGCCCTCCTGATGGGCATGATGGTGGTGCACGGCGCGCAGGCCGGCGGCTTCTCGCCGATCAGCATCTACGGCGTCACGGTCAACGACATCGCGTCCAAGGCGGGACTGACCAGCAGCCCGCTCACCCTGTTCCTCGGAAGCCTCCTGTTCAACGCCGCGATCGGGGTGCTCCTGTTCGTGTTCCTCGGCGGCCGGGATCTGATCGGGCGCAGCGTGCACGACGACAGCGTCGAGGACACGGCGGGAACCGGTGCCGGCGGCTCGGGCGGCGGAGCGCCCACGCCCGGCGGCGACCCGGGGTCGGGTGGGGCCACCGCCACCAAGGTGCGTCCGGCGCAGACCCTCGCGGACTCGCCCGCACGCTCCGGTGTCACGTTCGATCAGGCCCTCACCCTGGTGGGCCTGGCGGCGCTCGCCGTGTTCTCGCTGATCCTCGATCTGGATGTCGGCTTCATCTCGATGACGGTGGCGGTCGTCCTGGCGCTCGCCTCGCCGAAGGCGCAGAAGGGCGCGATCGCGCAGATCAGCTGGTCGACGGTTCTGCTCATCGGCGGCGTCCTCACCTTCGTGGGCGTGCTGCAGGAGGCGGGCACCGTCGAGTACGTCGGCAACGCGGTGGCAAGCCTGGGCATGCCCCTCCTCGTCGCCCTGCTCCTCTGCTACATCGGGGCCATCGTGTCCGCGTTCGCCTCGTCCACGGCGATCCTCGGAGCGACGATTCCGCTCGCGGTTCCGTTCCTTCTCGCCGGTGAGGTGGGTGCGGTGGGCGTCATCGTCGCCCTCGCCATCTCCTCGACCATCGTCGATGTCAGCCCGTTCTCGACCAACGGAGCGCTGGTCCTCGCGAACGCGCAGAACGTCGATCGAGACCGCTTCTACAAGCAGATCCTGAAGTACAGCGCCCTCGTCGTCGCCATCGGGCCACTCGCGGCCTGGGCGATTCTCGTGGTGCCCGGCTGGCTCTGACCGTCGGCGGGTAGGCGTCCGGCCCGCCGCCTCGAAACTCAGTTCTTGACATCGGCCGGATCAGATGTTTCATTTAATTGGCTAGTCCACTAGGTCACTGCACCAACAGTCCAGCTATCGCGGCTCTCGCCAGGAAGTAACGGTGGTTTCACATGTCCACGAAAACGATGGAGCGCACGGGTCCGCTGCAAGGAGTGGTCGTCGTCGATCTGACGCGCGCACTCGCGGGTCCCCACGCGGCGATGATGCTCGGCGACCTCGGCGCGGACGTCATCAAGATCGAAACCCCGCACGGCGGCGACGACACCCGCGGGTGGGGGCCGCCCTTCGTGGATCCGGCCGACGGCGAGCGGGAATCGACGTACTTCCTGTCCGCGAACCGGAACAAGAAGTCGATCACCCTCGACCTCAAGGCGGACGACGGACGGGCCACCCTCGAGTCCCTCGTCCGGCGCGCCGACGTCCTCATGGAGAACTTCCGCACCGGCGTCCTCGACCGCCT
>JBCEBZ010000445.1:0-2962 GCA_039206675.1 Rhodococcus sp. (in: high G+C Gram-positive bacteria)
ACTCCGCCCGGGCCACCTACCTCGACGCCGCCCGACGCCGCGACGCCGGCCTGCCCTACTCCCGCAACGCCTCCGTCGCCAAGCTCGTCGCCACCGACGCCGCTATGAAGGTCACCACCGACGCCGTCCAGGTGCTCGGCGGCTACGGCTACACCCGCGACTTCCGCGTCGAGCGGTACATGCGCGAAGCGAAGATCACCCAGATCTTCGAGGGCACCAACCAGATTCAGCGCCTGGTCATCAGCCGCAGCCTCGCACACTGACTGTCCTTCTCTTCGAGAAAGGCCCCTCTTCACATGCCCACCTCCGTGATCGTCGCCGGCGCCCGCACCCCGATCGGCCGCCTCCAGGGCTCGCTCGCCGGATTCTCCGGCGCCGACCTCGGCGCCATCGCCATCGAGGCCGCGCTCGGCAAGGCCGGCCTCGCCCCCGATCGCGTGCAGTACGTGATCATGGGACAGGTCCTCACCGCCGGTGCCGGGCAGATGCCCGCCCGTCAGGCCGCGGCGAAGGCCGGGATCCCGATGAGCGTGCCGTCGCTGAACATCAACAAGGTCTGCCTGTCGGGGGTCGAGTCGATCATCCTCGCCGACCAGTTCATCCGGTCCGGTGCGTTCGACGTGGTCGTCGCCGGCGGGATGGAGTCGATGAGCCAGGCCCCGCACCTGCTGCCCGGGTCCCGGGGCGGGTTCAAGTACGGCGACGTCACCCTCGTCGACCACATGGCCCTCGACGGGTTGCACGACGCGTTCACCGACCAGCCGATGGGCCTGCTCACCGAGGCCGGCAACGACAAGGACGTCATCGCCCGCGAGGACCAGGACGCGTTCGCCGCCCGCTCGCACCAACTCGCCGCGAAGGCGTGGGACAGCGGAATCTTCGACGACGAGGTCGTCCCCGTCGAGATCCCCGCCCGCAGGGGTGAAAGCACCTGGCTGCGCCGCGACGAGGGCATCCGCCCGGACACGACGGTGGAGACGCTGGCCCGGTTGCGCGGCGCGTTCCGCAAGGACGGCACGGTGACCGCGGGCAACGCGTCCACCATCAACGACGGCGCCTGCGCCGTGGTGGTGATGAGCAAGGAACGCGCCGAGGCGGAGGGACTGACCTGGTTGGCCGAGGTCGGCGAGCACGGGATGGTCGCCGGACCGGATTCGGGTCTGCAGTTCCAGCCGTCGGGTGCGATCGCGCAGGCCTGCGCGGCAGCGGGAATCGCACCTGCCGAGCTGGACCTGATCGAGATCAACGAGGCGTTCGCCGCGGTCGGAATCGCCTCCACCCGCGAACTCGGCGTCGACCCCGACCGGGTCAACGTCAACGGCGGCGCGATCGCCCTCGGCCATCCCATCGGCATGTCCGGCGCCCGGATCACGCTGCACCTCGCGCTCGAACTGCGGCGCCGCGGCGGCGGCACCGGCGCGGTCGCGCTGTGCGGCGGCGGCGGACAGGGTGACGCCCTGATCCTGCGCGTCCCCTGACTCAGCGCGGTGGCCCCGTCGACGCGATCCGCACCGCGAGAAGGAGATTGACGACGTCTTCCACCCGTCGAAGGTCCTTGCCGGTGCGCTCGGCGATCCGGCCCAGCCGGTAGTACATCGTGTTCACGTGAATCTGTAGCGCCGAGGCGGCCTCCTTGGCGTTCATGTCGTGGGCGACATACGCCGTCAGGGTCTCGATGTAGATCGCGCCCGCCGACAGATCTTCGGCGATGAACGCGCGCAGCTGGGGGTCGACGAGTCGGCGCGCGGTCGGGTCCGCGCGCCGCACCAGGTAGTCCAGCGGCGAGAGATCGTCGAAGATCTGGACCTCGCGCCGACCTCCCAGATGGTCACAGGCGACCTGGGCCTCCAGCAACGCTTCGGCGGTCTGGTCGAACCCGAGGTGCGCCGAGCTGATACCGATCGACGCCGCGGTACGCGTCGTCCCGAGCTCTGCGGCTGCGCGAGCGACCTTCTGCGACAGGGCGGCGGGGCTGAATCTTTCGAGCGGGACGAGTCCGACGAGTTCCTGCCGCCACGGCACCAGCATTCCCGACAGATGCCGGGAGAGCACCCGGCGCGCGTCGAGGATCGGATCCGCGCCGTCCGCCTCCGAACTCGCCCGGCACACGATCACGACGAACCCGGCGCCGTCCGCGAGACCGGCCCGGCGCATCGCCTCCACGCGGACCGGCACGGCGGGCACGTTCCCCGCGAGCAGATCCTCGAGACAGTCGAGTGCGATGCGCTCCTGATCGGCCACGAGATACTGCTGCGCCTGAAGGTAGGTGGTCGCGGCGGCGGAGCAGCCCGCCTCGATCGTGCGCATGAGGTGCTCGACGAGGCTCAGTGCCGTTTCCTGCTGTCCCTCCGTCGATCGGACGAATTCGAGAACGTACGACCAGAGGACGATCTGCCCGATGCGAAACGCGTGCAGGAAGTCGATCAGGGAGATGCCGTGCGCCACCCGCTCCGACGCGTGGCGGGAGGTGAATGCGAAATCGTCGAGGCGCGGATTCCGTTGTTCGATGACGCTGGTCGTGAATACCCCGAACACGGCGGCCACGTGGGCGACCACGTCGTCGTACAGACCGGTCGCACGGTACGACGGCAGTTCCGCCCAGATCGCGTCGGTGGCGGCTCGCGCGATTTCGGGATGGCGGTCGTGCACCCATTTCGCGAGTCCGATCGCCGAGTCGTCGAACGGCCGCCTCGCGCCGTGCGCTGTGGTCATCTCCACGACCTCCGATACTGTCCACACGCTGTGGCCAGGCTACAGCTCAGATTCGGACCTTCGACACATTCCCACCAGCAGACTGTGGGCCGACCACAACCATCTTCGGTGTCGCACCACGATGAAGTGACGGCTGTCACGGCCTATGGTTGCCCGGACGACCCACGAGGCTCGCCGCCGTTCGCGCGTGAGAGCCCGCCGCAATCTTCGAGGGAGTGACCCACGTGAGTTTCAAGAGCCCGTTCCCGGA
>JBCEBZ010000446.1:0-41246 GCA_039206675.1 Rhodococcus sp. (in: high G+C Gram-positive bacteria)
CCACCCGGGTGACCAGTTCCGGGGTGTGTTCGCGCAGCAACTGCGCTGCGGCGAGAATTTCCTGCGTCGGGACGTCCCCGGCGGCGGCGAGCACGACGTCCGGTTCGGTGCCCGCGGACGACTCCGTGCCCGCCCACTCCCACACCGACGCCCCGGCCGCGCAGTGCGCGTGCGCCTCCGCGAGGGACAGGTACTGCAGGTGCGGCTGCTTGTCGACCACGACGAGGTTGACGTGATCGGTGCTGCGGAGGCAGTGGTCGGCGATCGAGAGCAGGGTGTTCGAGTCCGGTGGGAGCCACACCCGGACCACGTCCGGTGCGAGCGGGATGACGGCGTCGATCATGCCCGGCCCCTGGTGGCTGAACCCGTTGTGATCGTTGCGCCAGCAGGTGCTGGTGAGCAGGACGTTCAGTGAGGCCACCGGCGCCCGCCACGGCAGATCGACCGCATGCTGCAGCCACTTGGTGTGCTGGACGAGCATCGACACGCTCACCATCGCGAAGGCCTCGTAGCTCGCGAACAGTCCGTGCCGCCCCGACAGCAGGTACCCCTCCAGCCATCCCTCGCAGAGGTGTTCGCTGAGCACCTCCATCACCCGGCCGCGGGCCGACAGTCCGTCGTCGTCATCGGTGACCGGAAGCTGCCAGCACCGGTCGGTCACCTCGAAGACGGCGCCCAATCGGTTGCTGGACGTTTCGTCGGGACAGAAGAGCCGGAAATAGCCACCGCCGTCGGGCGTCGTGGTGGCGGCGTAGAGGTCGCGGAGCAATTCACCGAGCACCCGGGTGGTCTCGTGGGAGGTGGTGCCGGGTTTCTCGATCGGGAGCGCGTACTTCTCCAGGGGCGGTACGGGAAGATCCGCACGCAGGCGGCCGCCGTTCGCGTACGGCGACGAACCCATCCTCTTGTCGCCCTGCGGTGCCAGCCGCACGAGGTCCGGGACGAGTGCGCCCGACGAGTCGAACAGTTGGTCCGGGCCGTACGACCGCATCCACTCCTCGAGTTGACGCAGATGCGCCTCGTTGGTGCGGACTCCGGACAGCGGAACCTGATGTGCCCGGTGCGTGCCCTCGACGAGCACGCCGTCGACGGTGCGCGGACCGGTCCAGCCCTTGGGGGTCCGGAGCACGATCGCCGGCCACTTGGCGGTGCTGCGCCCACCGGCGCGTGCCTCCCGCCGAAGGTCGGAGATCGCGGTGTGCGCGTCGGTCAGGGCGCGATGCAGCGCGGGGAAGACCTGCCGCGGATCGTCGCCGGAGACGACGACCGGCGCCCACCCCTGACCGCTGAGGAACGCGTCGACGTCGGCATCGCTGCTGCGCCCGTGGACGGTGGGCCCGGCGATCTTGGCACCGTTGACGTGCAGGATCGGCAGCACCGCACCGTCGCGTTCCGGATTGAGGAATGCGGGCAGTTTCCACGACGCCGACAGCGGTCCCGTTTCCGCCTCACCGTCTCCGATCACGCACGCCACCAACAGATCCGGGTGGTCGAACGCCGCCCCGGCGGCGTGCGCGAGCGCGTAGCCGAGTTCGCCGCCCTCGTGGATGCTGCCCGGCGTCTGCACACTGACGTGGCTCGGGATGCCGCCCGGCGTCGAGAACTGCCTGCAGAGCCGGTGGATACCGGCGGCGTCGCGGGACACACCCGGATACACCTCCGAGTACGTCCCCTCCAGGTACGTGGCGGCGACGAGCGCCGGACCACCGTGACCGGGACCGGTCACGTACAGGCAGTCGGTGTCGGTCCGGCGGATGAGACGGTTCAGCAGGGCGTAGACCATCGACAGCCCCGGGCTCGTTCCCCAGTGCCCGAGAAGCCGGGGTTTGATGTGTTCCGGGCGCAACGGTTCACGCAGAAGCGTGTTGTCCTGCAGATAGATCTGCGCGACCGTCAGATAGTTGGCCGCCGCCCACCACCGCAGGTCCGACTCGAGGTCGGCGTCGGAATAGTGCCCGTCGGAGTCCTGCGACCCCGGCTGCCGTACATCGGTCATTCTCGACCCCTCCCCGAGAGTTCGCGAGCGTCCACGTCCTCCCGACACTAGGCGTGTTCGGGCGTCTACCGGGGCGAGTCCACGAAGTAGGGGGACCGATTTGGTCGATCCCCCTACCTATGCGCTACCATTGGCCAGCCCAATCGGCACACCGGTTTTCCGGTGCGCCCCCGTAGCTCAGGGGATAGAGCGTTCGCCTCCGGAGCGAAAGGCCGCAGGTTCGAATCCTGCCGGGGGCACACGAAAAAGCTGCACCGCTCGCGCGGTGCAGCTTTTTTCTTGCGATCATGCCGCCGCGACACACGTACGAACGGGACGCTCGTTCGATCTGACGCGACGAGCGTCCCGTTCGTCCGGGACGGTGGCAGGCTCGCTCCGTGTTCCGACCGTGTACCTGCTGTTCAGCGCGTGCCCGACATCCCGCCGTCGACGGGGATCACGGTGCCGGTGAGGTACGCCCCGGCGCGTGAGGACAGGAAGATCGCCGTGCCTGCGACGTCTTCCGGTGTGCCCACCCGGCCGAGCGGAACGGAACCCTCGATCGCATCCTTGCGCTCCGGATCGTCCAGGATGAAGGCCATCATCTTGCTCGGGAACGGTCCCGGCGCAATGGCATTGACGGTGATCCGCTCGGCGGCGAGCGTCGCGGCGAGCTTGCGGGTGAGCAGGTGCACCGCGGCCTTGCTCGCCCCGTACGAGAAGTTGTCGGTGCCGGACACGACGAGTCCGTCGATCGACCCGATGTTGATCACCCGGCCGGGGTCGTCATCGGTCGCCGCGGCCCGCAGACTCGGCAGCAGCGCCTGGGTGAGCATGAAGACGCCCTTGACGTTGATGTCGAAAATCTTGTCGAATCCGCCGGCGGGGAACTCGTCGATCGGCGCACCCCACGTCGCGCCGGCGTTGTTGACCAGAACGTCGAGGCGGGGTGAGACCTCGGCGACCCGTGCGACGAGGCTCTCGATCCCTTCCTCGGTGGACAGGTCGGCGGGATGCGCGTGGCACGTCCCCGGCCCGAGTGCGGACAGTTCCGCGGCGGCCTTCTCGCACGCCTCGGCCTTGCGTGCGGAGATCACGACCGTCGCGCCGGACTGCACGAATCCCTGCGCGATCATCCGGCCGATACCCCGCGAACCTCCGGTGACCACCACGGTCTTTCCCGTGACGTCGAACAGTGAACCTGCATCCATGTGCATTCCTCTCAGGGTTGGAAGACGAGGCGGCCGACGGTGTCGCCGTCGCCGAGCCGGCCGATGCCGTCGGCCACGTCCGCGAGCGAGAGCCGCTCGCTGACGAGCGGCCTGACGGCACCGGAGTCGGCGAGGCGAGTGAGTTCCTCGTGGCAGTCGGCGATCGCCTGCTGGTTGTACTGCTTGTACAGGCCCCAGTGCAGACCGAGGATCGAGTAGTTCTTGATCAGGGCGTGGTTGAGGCCGGGTGTCGGGATGGTGCCGCCGGCGAAGCCGATGATCAGGATCCGGCCCTCGAACGCGATGCACTTGGTGGACTTCGCGTAGGCGTCGCCGCCGACCGGGTCGTAGACGACGTCCGCGCCGCGTCCGCCGGTGAATTCCTTGACCAGCGGGACGAAGTCTTCGGTGCGCCGGTCGATCACCAGGTCCGCGCCCAGCCGCCGGCAGTAGTCGGCCTTGTCGGCGCCTCCGACGACGCCGATGACCTTCGCCCCCGCGGCCTTGCCCAGTTGCACGGCGGCGCTGCCCACTCCGCCCGCGGCGGCATGGACGAGCAGCGTCTCCCCCGGCTTCAGCCGGGTGCGCCGGTGCAGGGCGAACCAACTCGTCTGGTAGCCGATGCTGAGCGCCGACGCCTCGGCGTCGTCGAGTGCGGGCGGGGCCGCGAACGTACTGGCCTCGTCCATCACGGCCATCTCCGCGAATCCGCCGCCGGGGAGGGTGGGGTTGCCGATCACCCGGTCGCCGACGGCGAAGCGGGTGACGCCGTCACCGACCGCGAGGACTTCACCGCACAGCTCGACGCCGGGCGTGAACGGCAGCGGCGGCGTGATCTGGTATTCGCCGCGGCACAACAGGACGTCGGGGAAGTTCGCCGGTGCGGCGAGGACCCGGACCAGCACCTGCCCGGGGCCTGCCGTGGGGTCCGGGACCTCCTCGAGGTGCAATGCGGTGCGCGGCTCGCCGAGTTCGTGGACACGCCATGCCTTCATGGGTTTGCTTCCTGACTGTCGTTGGTAGGGCCTGGGTTACGCGGGCAGGTCGATGAGACCGGCGAGGTGCGCGCGGTGACGGTAGGCGGTGCCGAACGCGAGCTGGTCGCTCTTCGCCCTCTTCAGGTACAGGTGGGCGGGATATTCCCACGTCATGCCGATCCCGCCGTGCAACTGGACGCACTCTTCCGCGGCGTGGACCGCGACCCCGCTGCAGTACGCCTGCGCGACGGTCGCCGCGACCTCGGCGTCGGCGTCGCCCCGGGCGGCGGTGTCGGCGGCGTAGCGGGCCGCGGCGGCCGCGGACGTCACCTCGAGCCACAGGTCGGCGAGGCGGTGCTTGATCGCCTGGAACGACCCGACGGCGCGGCCGAACTGGGTTCGGTCCTTGACGTACGCCAGCGTCGTCTGGAAGCACCACTGCGCGAGCCCGAGTTGCTCGGAGGCGAGCAGTGCGGCGCCGAGAACGAGGGCCTCCCGGACCGCGTCCGCGGCGTCGCCGTCGTCGATGCGGGTCGATGCGGCGCCGTCGAACGCGACGTCGGACAGCGGCCGGGTCATGTCGAGCGCGAGCACGGGCGTGACGGTGACTCCGGCGGTGCCTGCGGGCACGGTGTGCAGCTCGAGCCCTTGCGGACCGCCGACGGGCACGATCAGGACGTCGGCCTCCGAGGCGCCCGCGACACTGGTCACGGTGCCGGTGAGGGAATCGCCGACCCGGCGGACGGTCGGGGTGAACCGGCCGGGTGCGGTCGCGAGCCCGACCGTGAGTGCACCGGTGGTGGTGCCGTCGGCGAGTGCGCCGATCGTCTCGGTGTCGCCCGCCTTCACCAGCGCGACCGTTGCGAGGACGGCGCTGGACAGGTACGGGACGGGCGCTACGGCGCGTCCGATCTCCTCCATGACCACGGCGGCCTCGCGGGCGCTCGCTCCGGCGCCGCCCAGGTCCTCGGGGACGAGCAGTCCGGCCAGGCCGAGTTCGACGGCGAGGGATTTCCACACGCCGGAGAAGTCTGCGGTCGAGCCGTCGTACGCCCCGACGACCAGTTCGGGCGGGCAGCGGTCGGCCAGTAGCCGGCGGACGCTGTCGCGCAGGGCGTCTTCCGTGTCGGAGTACAGCAGATCGGCGGTGTTCATCGGGGCAGGTCCTTCCAGGCGATGTCCTTGTCGACGCGGTGCTCCGGCGGGAGGCCGAGGACGCGTTCCGCGATGACGTTGCGCAGGATCTCGGACGTGCCGCCCTCGATCGAGTTGCCTTTCGCGCGGAGATAGCGGTACCCGGGTTCGCGGCCGGTGAAGTCGACCTTGTCCGGGCGGCGCATGGTCCAGTCGTCGTAGCGCAGCCCGGCTTCACCGTGGAGTTCGATGTCGAAACCCGAGATGGTCTGCGCGAGCCGGGCGAAGGCCAGCTTCAGGCCGGATCCCTCGGGACCGGGCTGCCCTGCCTCGAGTTGCTGCCGCAGGCGTTCGCCGGTCAGCCGGGCGACCTCCGCCTCGACCCACAGCCGGAGCAGTTCGTCGTGCATTGCGGGGTCGCGGAGTTCGGGGTGTTCCCGCCAGGCGCGGGCGACCGGTCCGATCATCCCGCTCTCGCGGGCGGCCGCGGAACCGCCGATCGCGACCCGCTCGTTGTTCAGGGTCG
The DNA here is from genome assembly GCA_039206675.1 of Rhodococcus sp. (in: high G+C Gram-positive bacteria). Classification (GTDB taxonomy): domain Bacteria; phylum Actinomycetota; class Actinomycetes; order Mycobacteriales; family Mycobacteriaceae; genus Rhodococcus_F. The sequence goes on from JBCEBZ010000446.1 coordinate 5,824, forward strand.
CGGTGGCCACTCGCCAGCCCTGTCCCTCGCCGCCGAGCCGATCGGAATCGGGAATGTGGACGTCGGTGAGGAACACCTCGTTGAACTCGGCCTCGCCGGTGATCTGCCGCAGCGGCCGGACGTCGATGCCGGGATCGCTCATGTCGCACAGGAAGTAGGTGAGCCCGGCGTGCTTCGGGACGGTCGGATCGGTCCGGGCCACGAGAATCGCCATCTGCGCGTTCTGCGCCCCCGACGTCCACACCTTCTGCCCGTTGACCGTCCAGCCGTCACCCTCACGGACGGCTCGCGTCGCGACCGCGGCGAGGTCGGAACCCGCCCCCGGTTCGCTGAACAACTGGCAGTAGATGTGTTCGCTGGTGAAGATCGGCCGCAGGTACTTCTGCTGTTGTTCCTCGGTGCCGAACGCGGCGATGGTCGGCGCGGCCATGCCCAATCCGATCCCGTTGCGGCCCTTCTCCGGACCGGGCGCGCCCGCCGCCTCGAGTGCGGCGTCGACCTGCGCCTGGAAGCTCTGCGGCAGCCCGAGACCGCCCCGCCCGGGCGGAAAGTGGACCCATGCGAGGCCGGCGTCGAACCGGGCCCCGAGGAACCCGGCCCGATCCGACAGGTCGTTCTGTTCGACGAGAGTCGCGACGCGATCGCCGAGGTCGCGTGTGATCGCCTGTTCGTCAGTGGTCATCGTCCCAGCCCTTCGATCAGATTCCGGCCCGGGCGGCGATGTCGCACGCCTTGGCCACGAGGTCGTCGATGCGCTCGACGGTCGGGGTGCCCGCGGCCGCCTTGTTCTGCGGTTCGTCCCGGGCGCGGCGCATGACGCCCTCCGCGATGACCGCGACCTTCCACAGGCCGAGGACGTGCCAGAACGCCAGGGCTTGCGGGTCGCGTCCGGTCTCGTCGAGGTACACCCCGGCGATCTCCACCCGGTCCGGGAAACCGTCGAGGGTGGACGCCGGGAAGTCGCCGCCGGTGGTCTCACCCGGCTCCGGCCAGTACGCGAGCAGGCTGCCGACGTCGGCGAGCGGGTCGCCCAGCGTGCACAACTCCCAGTCCAGGGCGGCCGTCACCGTCCCCGTCTCGTGGGAAGTGATGACGTTGCGCAGGTGGAAGTCGCCGTGCACGAGGGTCAGTTCCCGCTGTTCCGGCACCGAGGCGGTGAGTCTCCTGGTCAGGTCGTCGAGGGCGGGCAGCTCGCGGGTCTTCGACTTCTCCCACTGACCCGACCACCGCTTGAGCTGACGCTGCGCGTAGGGCTTGTGGCTGGCCAGGTCGGTCAACCCGGTGGTCTCGAGGTCGACCGCATGGATCTTCGCCAGCGTCCGCGGCAGCGACAGGCCGATCGCCCGGCGACGGTCCGGGGTCAGGGACTCCGCGATCGACATCCGATCGACGACCTGTCCGTCGACGAACTCCATCAGCAGCAGCGGTACCTCGGTCACCTGCGGGTCGTCGGTGAGCCCGAACACCCGCGGGGTGGGTACCGCGGTGTCCTCGAGGGCGGAGAGGATCCGCGCCTCGCGGGCGACGTCGTGGGCCGACGCCAGCAGGTGCCCGAGGGGTGGGCGCCGGAGCACCCATCTGCCACCTACCTGATCCTGGACCAGGTAGGTGAGGTTCGACTGGCCGAGGCCGATCCGGTCGAAGGTCAGCGGTCCGGCAGTGCCGAGGCCGAGCGTGCCGATCCAGCGGCTCACGGCCTCGGTGTCGATGCCGACGACGTCCACGCTAGACACCGAGCTGAGCCCCCTGCCGGAACGGGATGGCGTCGCCGAGCAGTTGCCCGCCGTCGATCGCCATGGTTTCGCCGGTGATCCAGCTCGCGGCATCGGAGACGAGGAACGCGACGGCGGACGCGATGTCCTCGGGTTCGCCGATCCGCCCCAGCGCGGTGGACGCCGACACGGCCTGCTCGTGGTCCTTCCACAGCGCCTCGGCCAGCTTGGTCCGCACCACACCGGGGGCGACGGCGTTGACCCTGACTTTCGGCGACAGTTCCAGCGCCAGTTGCTTGGTGAGGTGGATCAGCGCGGCTTTCGACGCGTTGTACAGGCCGATGTTCGCCTCGAACGCCATGCCGCCGATGGAGGCGGTGTTGACCACGGCGCCGCCGTGCTCGCCCATCCACGCCTTCGTGGCGAGCCCCGTCCACAGCACCGGTGCCCACAGGTTCACGTCGAAGGTCTTGGCGAATCGTGCGTGGTCCTGGTCGATGACCGGTCCGAATGCGGGGTTGGTTCCCGCGTTGTTGACCAGGATGTCCAGGCTGCCGAACCGTTCGAGGGTGAGGTCGATGCAGCGCCGGGCCGCCTCTTCGTCGACCGCGTGCGCGGCGACGCCGATCGCGGTGCCTCCGACCTGCGCCGCGGCGGCGTCGGCCGATTCCTGGGAACGTGAGGTGAGCACCACGTCGGCGCCCGCGGCCGCGAGCGCCCGGGCGACGGCCAGGCCGATGCCCCGCGAGGCGCCGGTGACGATCGCGGTGCGTCCGGTGAGGTCGAGTCCGGCCATGTCAGCTCACCGCGACCTTGTGTCCATTGGTGGAGGCGTCGGCGGTGTCGCGGTACTGCCGCAGTTCCTGCCGGGCGATGGCGCGCTTGTGGACCTCGTCGGGCCCGTCGGCCAGGCGCAGGGTGCGCAGGTGCGCCCAGGCCATGGCGAGGGGGAAATCGTCGGTGACGCCCGCACCGCCGTGCACCTGAATGGCCCGGTCCACGATCTTGAGCGCGATGTTCGGGGCCGCCACCTTGATCGCGGCGATCTCCGTCCGCGCCTCCTTGTTGCCCACCGTGTCCATCAGATACGCCGCCTTCAGCGTCAGCAACCGGATCATCTCGATCTCGATGCGCGCTTCCGCGATCCAATCCTGGATATTGGCGTTCTCACTGACCGGTTTCCCGAACGTCACCCGCGACGACGCCCGGCGGCACATCAATTCGAGTGCCCGTTCCGCCATCCCGATCGCCCGCATGCAGTGGTGAATCCGGCCCGGACCCAACCGCGCCTGGGAGATCGCGAATCCCTCGCCCTCCCCCTTCAGCACGTCCGTCACCGGTACCCGCACATCCGCGAAATCGATCTCCGCGTGTCCTTCACGATCCTGATACCCGAACACCGGAAGCCCGCGCATCACCGTCACTCCGGGCGCATCGATCGGCACCACCATCATCGACTGCTGCCGGTGCGGCGCCGCCGACGGATCCGTCTTGCCCATCACGATCAGCACCTTGCAATTGCGGTGCAGCGCGTTCGACGCGAACCACTTACGGCCGTTCAGCACGTACTCGTCGCCGTCACGCACCATCGACAACTCCACGTTCGTCGCGTCCGAACTCGCCACCGCGGGCTCGGTCATCGCGAACGCCGACGCCATCGTCCCCTCCAGCAACGGCGTCAGGTACTTCTCCTTGTGCTCAGCCGTGCCGAACAGCTCGAGCACCTCCATGTTGCCCGTGTCCGGCGCATTGCAGTTGCACGCCTCCGACGCAATATGGCTGCGCCCCATGATTTCCGCCAGCGGCGCGTACTCGAGGTTCGTCAGCCCGGCACCCGTGCCCGGGTGCGGATGGAACAGATTCCACAACCCCCGGCGCCGCGCCTCCGCCTTCAGCTCCTCCAGAACCGGCGGCTGGAAATGCGGATCACCCGACTCCCGCATCTGCTCCTCGTACACCGCCTCTGCCGGATACACGTGCGAATCCATGAACTCGAGCAGATCGACCTGCAACTGCTGGGCGCGTTCGGAAATGTCAAACAGGGACATGGGAACTCCTGACGGGTAGTGAGGGAAACAGGGGAGGGCGCTTGTCGAGGTGACTCTGCAGACCCTCGACGAGATCGGCCCCGCGGAACGCCTGCAACATCAGGCCTTCCGCCCGGGCCACGGATTCGGCGTAGGTGCCGTCCGCGTCGCTGCGCAATTGAGCCTTGATGACGGCCATCGACGTCGGGGAGCACTGCGTCGCCAGTGCGTCGGCATAGGCGACCGCGGCGTCGACGACCGAACCGTCCGCCACGAGGTGGTCGACGAGTCCGATGCGCAGCGCCTCCTCGGCGTCCACCATCCGGCTCGACAGCAGCAGGTCGGTGGCCCGGCCGCGTCCCACGAGCCGGGGCAGCAACCACGAGATGCCGTATTCGGCGATCAGTCCACGCTTGGCGAAGGCGGTCGTGAACCGGGCGGATGCCGAGGCGAACCGGACGTCGCAGTAGAGGGCCTCGACCATGCCGAGACCGGCCGCGACCCCGTTGATCGCTCCGATGAGCGGTGTGCGCAGCGTCGCGGGAAGGTCGCGGGGCCGCGGTCGGAGGAGGTCCGCTTCGGAGACGTCGCCGACGGCCTGCTGCCGCCCGAGGTCGGCGCCGGCGCAGAACCCGCGCCCGGCGCCGGTCACGACGATCGCGCGTACGCCGGGGTCGTCGTCGGCCGCGGACAACAGCGTGAAGTACCGGTCCTCGAGCTCGTCGGTCCAGGCGTTCAGCTTGTCCGGCCGGTTGAGGGTCAGCAGTTGAACCTGCCCGCGCCGCTCGGCGAGGACCAGGTCGGCGGGGTCGGGGATCACGCGTGCTCCAGCAGCGAACTCTGGTAGCGGCGCATCCCGCGCAGCCAGCGGTCGTAGTCGGAACCCTTCTGCCGGTACATGGTGAGCACGCTCTCGTGGGGCAGGATCAGGAACGTCTCCCGGTCCACGGCATCGAGCACGATGTCGGCGACCTGCTCGGGCTGCAGCACGTCGCCTGCCGAGACGACAGCCTTCGTGGCCGCGACGCCGAGTGGATCGCCCGAGTTCTGGCCGGAGCGCATCAACTTCGTCTCGACCCCCATCGGGCAGAGGCAGCTGACCCGAATCCCCCTGTCGCCATAGGTGACCGACAGCCATTCGGAGAACGCGACGGCCGCATGCTTGGTGACCGCGTAGGTGGCCGATCCGATCTGGGTGAGGAGCCCGGCCGCGGAGGCGGTCGACACGAAGTACCCCTCGCCGCGCTCGATCCACTTCGGCACGAGTTGCTGGGCGGCGCGGATATGGGCGCGGACGTTGACATCGAACGCGAGGTCCCAGTCGGCGTCGCCGGCGTCGAGGCCGGGCGCTCCCGCGATGCCGGCGTTGGCGAAGTAGAGATCGACGGGCCCGAACTCGGTCTCCGCGCGGTCGATGATGCGCCGGATCTGATCGGCGTCCGCGACGTCGCCACCTTCGGCGACGGCGGATCCCGGGTGGCGGGCGTTGATGCGGTCCGCGACCGCGGCGGCCGCCGCCTGGTCGAGGTCGGCGACCAGCACCTTGGCCCCCTGCTCGGCGAGACGGTCCGCGATCGCCCCGCCGATGCCGCCCCCACCGCCGGTCACGATGGCAACCTTCCGTGCAACGTTCACGAGGTGTCCTCTCCTTCGCCGTGCATTGTGACTCGCATCTCTCTTTTGTATAGTTGAATCTGTCGTCAAGTTCAAGTGTCGGGGTTCAGATCACACCTCGAATTCCGACCCAGCCAACGTGACACATCCAGGCCCCGCACCACTCGGAATTGAGGGAGACAGATGACCGACACCACCGCACTGCCCGTCCGTCCGGCGAGCTTCGACGAGCTCACCGCCCTGATCGGCAAGGAGCTGGGCCCCACCGACTGGCACGACGTCACCCAGGAACGCGTCAACGCCTTCGCCGATGCGACCGGCGACCACCAGTGGATCCACATCGATCCCGAGCGCGCCGCGGCCAGCCCGCTCGGCGGCACCATCGCGCACGGCCTGTACAGCCTGTCGCTCGGACCGGCGCTGTCGGCGACCCTGCTGCGCTTCGACGGCTTCGCGCACAGCCTGAACTACGGCTACAACAAGGTCCGTTTTCCCGCGCCGGTGCCGGTGGGGTCACGCATCCGGATGCGCGCCACCGTCCAGTCCGCCGAACAGGTCGGCGGCGGGATCCAGGTGACCATGAGCCAGGTCGTCGAGCGCGAGGGCTCCGACAAACCGGTGGTCGTGTCCGAATCCGTCGCCCGCGTCGTCGAGGCCGGACAGTAGCCGTGAGTACTTATCAACCGCCCGCGGTTAACAAGTACTCACAGGTCCGACTGGCGAAGCGTCCGGTCGGCCGTCCCGACGACTCCACCTGGGAGATCACGTCCGAACCGATCCCCGAACCCGCGGACGGCGAATTCACCGTGAAGGTGGACTACGTGTCCCTCGATCCCGCGATGCGCGGGTGGCTCGACGACGTGAAGTCGTACGTGCCGCCGGTGGCGATCGGTGAGGTGATGCGCACCCACGCCGTCGGCCGGGTGGTGGCGTCGAGGAACGCGAAGTTCCCCGAGGGGCAGCTCGTGTCCGGGCAGTTCGGCGTGCAGGAGTTCGCGCTCTCCGACGGCCGCGGCGCTCTCGCCGTCGACGAGTCGCTCGCCCCGGCGCCGACGTGGCTGGGCGCGCTCGGGTTCCCCGGCATGACCGCCTATTTCGGCCTCACCGACGTCGGCAAGCTGGAGAAGGGCGACACCGTGCTCATCTCGGGCGCGGCGGGAGCGGTCGGGAGCATCGCCGGGCAGATCGCCAAGCTGAAGGGCGCCACCGTGATCGGCATCGCCGGCGGCCCCGAGAAGTGCGCGTGGCTGACCGAGGAACTGGGCTTCGACGCGGCGATCGACTACAAGTCCGAATCGGTCGGCAAGGCGCTGCGCACCGCCGCACCGGACGGCATCGACATCTACTTCGACAATGTCGGCGGTGAGATCCTCGACGCCGCACTGGCCCGGCTCCGCAAGAACGCCCGGGTAGCGCTGTGCGGTGCGATCTCCGGATACAACGCCACCAACCCGCAGCCCGGTCCGTCCCGGTACCTGTCACTGCTGGTCAACCGCGCCTCGATGACGGGGTTCATCGTGTTCGACTATCTCGACCGGTTCCCCGAGGGCATGGCGGCGATGTCGGAGTGGATCCGCGCCGGGAAGATCGTGACCCGCGAGCAGGTCGAGACCGGGGGCGTCGAGGCCTTCGGCCGCACCCTCAACCTGCTGTTCGACGGCGCCAACACCGGCAAGCTGGTGCTGAAGATCAGCTGACCACCGATTACACCGCTCGGAAGGCTCGTTCGCGGCCGTCACCGTATCCCGGTGGCGGCCGCGTTCGCGTCCGGGGACAGAAATCGGTGGAACGATGTTGTATTGAAAACATGAGCGTTCTACGATTGGGTCATGGCAAGGGTCGAGTCCGACTCGGCGGTGCCGGGCGATTCCGGGACCCGCCGGTACCGATCTCCGCTGCGCCGGGTGCAGGCGGCTCGTACGCGGACGGTCGTACTCGACGCCGCCACACGGTTGTTCGCCGAACGCGGCTGGGTCGGCACTGCCATGAGGGATGTCGCGCGAGCCGCGGCCGTATCCGTCGAAACCGTCTACACGACGTTCGGATCGAAGGCCGACCTGTTGAAGTCGGCGATCGAGATCGCCGTCGTCGGCGACGACGTTCAGGTGCCGTTGGCCGACCGGTCCGGTTACACAGCCATCGGTACGGGACGCACGACCGGTGACCGCATCGAGATGAGCGCTCGAATGATTGCCGGTATCAACGAACGCATCTATCGCCTGGCGATGGCAATCCGCCAGGGTGCGACGGCGGATGACACACTCGCAGCGGTCGTCGCCGACCTGGAGGGGCAGCGCAGGCGCTCACTCGCCGACGTTGCGGGCCTGATCACGGGCCGTCGCCCCGATTCCGGTCAGGTCGACGAACTGTGGGTCCAGACCGGTGACCAGGTGTACGCCTTGCTCGTGGACGACTGCGGGTGGAGTCGCGCCCGCTACGAGTCATGGCTTATGGACCGTATCGAAGAAATCCTCGACCGCCCGGTGTGACACCTGGGCGCCCATGTCTGGAGTAGGTCATGACAACCGACACTCTCCCTCCCGCCGACACGCGCATCATGCGCATCGTGCACAACGCGCTGCGCCGCGATATTTCTCGAGCCGCGCACGTGCTGCGCACCCCACCTCCGCCCGCGCAGCCCCAGCGGGTCGCCCTCGCCGATCATCTCGTGTGGATGATGCACTTCCTGCATCTGCACCACAGCGGCGAGGACCGCGGGCTCTGGCCCCTGATCCGCGAGTTGAACCCGGACGCGGGAGCGCTGCTCGACGCGATGGACGCCGACCATGCGCGAATCGGCCCCGAGATGGAGCGGGTTACCGCGGCGGCAGCCGACTACCGTGCACATCCGGCTGCCCGGGAAGATCTTTCGCATTGCCTCACGTCGCTCGAACGGGTTCTCCTGCCGCATCTGCAGCGCGAAGAGGACGAGATGATGCCGGTCGTCGCCCGGACCCTGACCCGTCGTCAATGGGACGACGTGGAGCAGCAGGTGTTCATCGCATCGAAGACCAAGCGGGAGCTGGGGATCGAAGCTCACTGGATCATCGACGGTGCCGATCGGGAAGACTACGACGTCACCGTTCGCAAGGTCGATCCCGCCACCCGGTTCATGCTGCTCCATGCGTTCAAACGACCGTACAGGCGGGCGTGCGCCGCCCGATGGGGTGCCGATCTCGACGTCAGCCCGCGGCTTCACCGGCCGCTCCGCACCGCCGGCTCGGTGGAACTCGTGATCGACGTCCCCGCCCGGCAGCTGTACGACGCGGTCGCCGACGTCACCCGCATCAACGAACGCAGCCCCGAGTGCCGCCGCTGCGAGTGGCTACCGGGACCGTCGCCGGGGACCGTGGGCGCCCGATTCCGTGGGCACAACCGCGCACATCACATGCGGTGGTCCCGGGTCTGCGAGGTGACTGCCGCCGATCCGGGCAGAAAGTTCGAGTTCCGCACGGTCTCGGACCGGCGCAACCCGCTGTACCGCGATTCGACCACTTGGTCGTACACCTTCCGGGCGGACGGCGACGTGACCCGGGTGACGCACGCGTATCGGATCGACGTACTGCCGTACCGCCCGTTGCTCTCGCTCTACTCACATCTGCAGCCGCAGCACCAGGACATGCGGCCGCAGATGCGGCAGAACCTGGAAGCACTTGCCTAGTAGACCTAGTAGAACTGGGCGCCGGGTACGGCCGTGGGATCGTTCCGGACCTCGGCGGTATTGGTCTCGCGGAGCCTCCACGCGCAGAGGAACGTGACCAGTCCCATCAGCGCGACGAAGACGGCGACGAACGTGGTGGTCCCGGTCTCGGCGATCAGCGCGGTCATGATGAACGGGGTGCCGCCGCTCACCGTGATCGCGGCCAGCTGGTACGCGAGCGAGGCGGCGGAATAGCGGACGTTGGGGGCGAACAGCTCACCCATGTAGGCGGCGATCGGCCCGTACGTCATGGACTGGAAGACGCTGCCGACCGTGACGGCGACGAAGAACAGCACCAGGTTCCGGGTGTTGATCAGCCAGAAGTACGGGAACGCCCACACGATGATCATCGCCGCGCCGATCAGGATCATCGGCCTGCGCCCGATCTTGTCGGACATGTGCCCCGACCACAGCACGACACCGACGGTGAGTGCGGCGCTGAGCAGCGAGATCGCGAGGAGGTCGTTGCGTTCCAGTCCCAGTTCCGCAGTGCCGTAACTGAGCACACCGGCGATGGAGATGTAGAACAGGGAGTTGGTGGCCGCGAGCAACCCGCAGCCGAGCAGGATCTTGCGCCAGTGGTCCTTGACCGCCTGGGTCAGCGGTGCGCGGACGACGGTCTCGTTCTTCTTCTGCGCCTCTTCCTGCAGGTCCCGGAATTCGGGGGTGTCCTCGACCTTGGTCTGGATGTAGAGCACGACCGGGAACAGGAGTGCGCTGGCGAAGAACGGAATCCGCCAGCCCCAGCTGAGGAACGCGTCGTTCGAGATCGCGGCGGTGGCGCCGAGGAACACGAGGTTGCCGAGCAGGACACCGAAGGAGACGCCCATCTGGCCGAAGGTGCCGGCGAATCCCCGGCGCTTGGGACTCGCCGATTCGGTCAGCAGCAGGACGATCCCACCCCACTGACCGCCGCAGGCGAGGCCCTGGACGAACCGCAGGACCACCAGCAGGATCGGGGCCGCGACGCCGATGGTCGCGGCGCCGGGCAGGCAGCCGATGAGGAACGTCGCCAGCCCCATGAACAGCAGGCAGGTGACGACGGCCGGTTTGCGGCCGTACTTGTCGCCGAAGTGGCCGGCGACGAGGCCGCCGAGCGGGCGTGCGACGAAGCCGGCCCAGAACGTGCTGAACGAGAGCAGGGTGCCCACCAGCGCCGACGAGCCGGGGAAGAAGACGTGGGGAAAGACCAGTGCCGCAGCGGTTCCGTACAGGAAGAAGTCGTACCACTCGATCGAGCTGCCGACCAGTCCCGCCGCCAGCAGTTTCCGATGTGCACGCGTGCGTGAGACGGCCGTGTCGCCGGCCGCGTCCTTACTCGGCTGCACCGCGGATGTAGTCATCCGATCACTCCTCGAGATAGGTCTACGGGTGGGCGGGGGAACGAGATTTTTCAGAACATGACGCCAACTTCAAGTTGGTGAGCGCTTGCTTAGTGTGTTGGAATGTCGGTGTGATGTCAATCACTCGAGGGGATTGATCTTGCCGAATCCCGCCGGTGCGGACCAAGCTCGATGCGGCGGAGAGGACCACCGATGACCGAACTGCACGACGACGCGTCCGCGACCGAGATGCCCATCCCGGGTCCGCCGACATCCGAGGAACGGCTGCTCCGCGCGGCGACGACGCTGTTCTCCGACAAGGGTTTCGAAGCGACGCGCACGCGGGACATCTCCACGACGGCCGGCATGAGCCCCTCCGCGATGTACGTGCACTTCCCGTCCAAGGAGGATCTGCTCTTCCAACTGGTCCGCCGGTCGAACGAACGCGCCCTCGCGCTGGTGCTCAGCGCGGTCGCACCGTTCACCGATCCGATCGACCGCGTCCGGGCACTGGTCCGCGAGTTCAGCATCATGCACGCCCGGAATTTCCGGCGGGCGCGCATCGCGCAGTACGAGAGCAGGCATCTCAGCCCCGAACACCACCAGACGGTGGCCGAGACCCGGCTCCAGATCCGGGTCGCCGCGATGCGCGAGGTGCAGAACGGGCTCGATCAGGGCGTGTTCCTGATTCCCGACCCCCGCGTCGCCGTTCTGGCGATCATGTCTCTCGCAGTGGACATCTGCCGCTGGTACAGCCCCGACGGCGAATTCACGCCGGAGGAACTCGGCGACATCAACGCCGATCTGGTGCTGCGCATCCTCCACGCCCCCGGCTACTGACGGGCCTCAGACGCGGTCGGGGACGCGTAGCCCGTTCGTCCACATTCGCGCGAGCCCGGCGGTCAACTCGTCGAACGAGAGCGATCGCCGCTCGCTGGGTGGTCCGACGAAGTAGCCGTAGGCCATCCTCCCGACCATGGCGGACAACGCCTTCGACGTCAGCATCGGGTCGAGCGCGGCGTCCGCGAGACCGCGGTCCTGCAGATCGGCGATCGCCCGCGCGTTGCGCAGGTAGAACGTCTCGTCCCGCGAGCGCTCCAGTTCACGGAATGCGGGGTCGACGTGCGCGACCTGCTCGAGCAGGGCCAGCAGACGCGCATTCCGGCGGCACGCGTGCAGGTATGCCCGGATGCTCGCCTCCACGACCGCGTGCACGTCGTCCTCGTCCTCGACCCGCCCCATCCCGGGGTGGAGCAGGTCGTTCTGCGTCACCTCCACGACCGCCGCGAACACTTCCTCCTTGCCGGCGAAGTAGGTGTAGAAGGAGCCGGTCGAGAGTCCGGCCTCCTTGCTGATGTCGACGAGGCGGGCGTCGAGGTACCCCTCGCGCTCGAACACCACCCGGGCCGCGGCGACGAGGCGATCGCGGGTGCGGACGCCCCGGGCCGTGACCGGTGGCGTGGGTGCGGTTCGCGGGCGCGACATGTCAGTACGCGTCCACGTTCTCGAAGTACCGCCGGGGCACGTCGACCAGCATCTCGGTGATCATCTTCTCGGTGACACCTCGCTCGCGGACGTAGGGCAGCACGTCGTTCTCGATGTGCAGGTAGTGCCACTGCGGCAGTGCCGCCATCAGATTCGGGTCGATCCAGTCGATGTAGCAGGAGGCATCCTGCGACAGGACCATCTGCCCCGCGAATCCGCGGCGGCACATCTCGACGAGCGTGTCGGCGCGCGCTTCGAACGTGGTCTCGAGGTTGATCCCGAACCGGTCCATGCCGAGGACGAAGCCGGCCTCGGCGAGACCGGTCAGATGGTCGACATCGGTGCTGTCGCCGCTGTGCCCGAGCACGATCCGGTCGGGCCGCACGCCCTCCTCGTCGCACATCACGCGTTTGACGTGCAGCCCGGCCTCGCTGCCAGGGTGGGTGTGCACGGTGATCGGGACTCCGGTGCGCCGATGCGCCTTCGCGACGGCCCGCATCACCCGCTCGACCCCCGGCGTGAGCCCCTGATGGTCGATCGCACACTTGAGCAGGCCCGCGCGCACCCCGGTGCCGGCGATCCCCTCTTCGATGTCCTCGACGAACATGTCCACCATCGGGTCGGGCACCTCGGCCCCCACCATCGCATCCAGCGCGGGACCGCGGTAGTGAAAGAAGAACGGCACGTCGTCGTAGGTGTACAGCCCTGTGGCCGCAACGATGTTCAGCTCGGGAAGCTGTTCGGCGACCCGCTGGATGCGCGGAATGTACCGGCCGAGGCCGACGACCGTGGGATCGACGATGGTCCGGACTCCCTGCTCCGCGAGCGCGCGCAGCCTGGCGACGGCGTCGGCGACGCGATCGTCCTCGCTCCCCCACTCGTCCGGGTAGTTCTGCTGCACATCGGGTGTCAGCACGAATATGTGCTCGTGCATGTACGTGCGTCCGAGTTCGGCGCTGTCGATCGGTCCGCGGACCGTGTTGACCTGACTCATGCAGACCCACCCTCTCCGGGTGTGACCGTCGTCATACCCCGAGCCCAGCGTAGAGCTAACTTGAATCTGACGTCAACATCTACTCCCATGCGTAACCCACAGAAGTACGCACACGCGCACACTGTAAGTGGTGTATACCGGCGTGCCCATCCACAGCGAGTGGCAGAGCAGGCGCGGAAGGAGTTCACGATGAATCTGAAGAAGACTGCGACGGGAGCCGTGATCGCCGGTGCCCTGGGCTTCGGCCTCCTGGGACTCGGCACCGGTACGGCAAATGCCGACCCATGGCCGCCGCCGATTCCCGGCATCTCGGTACCCGACCTGGTTCCACCACCCGGACAGCTGGGTCAGCTGCCGTTCGTCCCACCGCCGGGGCAGTTGGGACAGCTGCCGTTCGTCCCACCGCCCGGACACTGGGACAAGCCGTGGAAGTGGCTTACCGGTGAGTCCTGGGGCCCCTATCCGCCACCGGCCGCGGCCTGGATCGGCGCCATGTCGAAGTAGTCGCGCCACGTGGTGATCTTGCCGTCGGTGATCTCGAAGACCCCGACGACAGGCAGTTCGACGACGGTGCCGTTCAGCGTGAACACGTCGATCCGCTCGTTCATCACCACTCCGCTCGATTCCTCGGCGTTGGGGCTCTGCCCGCCGTCGGTGATTTGCCGGTGCACGCGGAAGTCGATGCCGCCGAAGGCCACGATGAAACCGGCGATGAACTCACGGATCGCGTCACGCCCGGTCACCGGTTCCATCGGAATGTTGTGATAAATGGCGTCTTCCGCGAAATACTCGGCGATCTTCGCCGGATCGGGCTCGATCCACTCGGCACAGAATTGGGTGACCAGCTCATCCGGGGTCATCGCTTCTCCCTCTCGATCGCGAACGGTTCGATGATGGCCATGACGGACCGGATCGCCCCGGCCGGGATGTCGAAATGCTCCGTGATCCGGACCGACGTCACCTCGGTGGGTGTGGCCCCGAGGTCGAGTACGAACCGGGCCACCACGTTGTCGCCCCATTCGTGGAAGGAGAGGTCGCGCACGGCCTGGATGGCCTGGTACTGCAGCCCGTTCTCGAGTTCGTCCCGGATGAACGCCCCCGATTCGCCCGTGTGCTGCCCGTTCTCCACCCGCCACGCGTTGTCCGCGAGGCGCACCTTGGTGGCGTCGTGACTGACCAGGGCGTCGATGTAGGCCCTGGCCATCGCGACGCGTCCGCTGTCGGCCGTGTCGGTGGCGTGTTTCGCAATCGCCGCGAGCAGGGGGCCGGCCAGTTCCGGCCGGCAGATCAGCAGGTCGGGGAGGTAGGGGTGGGATTCGTTGTAGTCCAACGGGGTTCCGTCGATGCGCGAGCAGTGCAGGCCCGCGGCCACGGCGACGCCGACCGGAGCCGCGGAGTCCCATTCCCACTGCCCGCCCGCATGGACGTAGGCGTCGACGTCGCCGCGCAGCACCGCCATCGCCTTCGCGCCCGCCGAACCCATGGTGGAGACCTCGGCGCCGATCTCCGTCGCGACGGCGTCGACGAACGCAGGCGGTCTGCTGGCCGACACGACGATCCGCGGGCGCGCCGGCAACTGTTCGGCATGGACTGCGTGGCTGTCGTCGTCGCTGGCGTACACGGCGCCCAGTGCCGGTTGCGCGACCGCGGCGGCCGTGATGCCGCGACCGCGTTCCCACAGCGCGACGTGCACCGCCCAGTCCGAGTGCCCGGGCAGTCCGTACTCCTTGGAACCGTCGAGCGGGTCGATGATCCACACCCGGGATCGATCCAGCCTCGACCGGTCGTCGGCCGACTCCTCGGAGAGGATCGCGTCTTCGGGTCGCTCCGCCGCGAGTTTGCCGAGGATGAACGCATCGGCGGCGACGTCGCCGCGCCTGCCGAGTTCACGGCCGTCGGCCGATCCCAGTCCCGCGGTGCGGATGTCCAGCAGCAGGGCACCGGCACCGGAGGCGATGTCGGCCGCGAGTCGTGCGTCAGTGATCACGTGTCAACAATTCCATAATTCTCGCGGCTTGTTCGGTCGGCGTGCCGTCCTCGGGCCGGAGCACGAGTTCGGCGTTCTCCGGGGCCTCGTACGGGTCGTCGACCCCGGTGAATCCCGTGATCTCCCCGGCGCGGGCCTTCGCGTACATCCCCTTGGGGTCGCGGGCCTCGCACTGGTCCACCGGCGTGTCGACGAACACCTCGACGAAGTCGAGCCCGGCGGCCCGATGCTGTTCCCGCACGCGGTCCCGGTCCTCGCGGTACGGGCTGATCAGCGACGCGATCGCGACCACCCCGGAGTCGGCGAGCAGCTGAGCGACGGCACCGACGCGGCGCACGTTCTCCGCGCGGTCCTGCGCACCGAACCCGAGGTCGGCGTTGAGACCGTGCCGCAGGTTGTCGCCGTCGAGCCGGTAGGCGGGCACCCCGGACGCGACCAGGCGGCGCTCGAGTTCCACCGCGACGGTCGACTTTCCCGACGCCGACAACCCGGTCAGCCACACGGTGCGCCCCCGCGTCGCCCGCTCCTCCCTCGACACGGCCGCCGCGTGCCACACCACCTTCGACCGCGACAACGTCGGCCCGGTGATCATGCCGGCGGCGACCGTGTTGTGGGTGGACTCGTCGACGAGGATGAAACTGCCCGTCACGTGGTTGCGGCGGTACGGGTCGAACATCAGCGGCTGCGACGTTCTCAGCTGGACGCGGCCGATCTCGTTGAGCGACAGCGACTGTGCGGACTCGTCGCGGTGCAGCGTGTTCACGTCCAGCCGGTAGTCGAGCCGCACGACCGACGCCTTCGTGGCGCGGGTGGTGTGCAGCAGCGTGTACCGGGCATCCGGCGTCAGCGTGGACTGTTCGCTGAACCAGCAGACCATCGCGTCGAGTTCCTGCCCGACGAGCGGACGGTTGTTGGGACGGCACAGCACGTCCCCGCGGCTCACGTCCAACTGGTCGGCAAGCTGAACGCACACCGCCGACGGCGCGAACGCCTCGTCGAGACGGGTTCCGCCGGGGCCCCAGATGGCGCTGACGGTGGAGGTGAATCCCGACGGCAGTGCCACCACCTCGTCGCCCGGCTTGAACACCCCACTGGCGACCGTCCCCGCGTAGCCGCGGAAATCGTGCAACGCGGAATCGGTCTGGCGCTGCGGCCGGACCACGTACTGCACCGGGAACCGTGCATCGATCAGGTTGCGGTCGGACGCCACGTGCACCTGCTCGAGGTAGTGCAGCAGCGACGCCCCCTCGTACCAGGGCATGTTGGCGGTGCGTTGCGCGATGTTGTCGCCGCGCAGTGCCGACACCGGGATGAACGTGAGGTCGTGGACCTCGAGTTTGATCGCGAACTGCCGGAATTCCTCCTTGATCTCCTCGAACCGTTCCTCGGACCACCCGACGAGATCCATCTTGTTGACGCACAGCACGAGGTGCGGAATTCCGAGGAGGCTGGCGATGAAGGCGTGACGGCGTGTCTGCTCCAGGATCCCCTTGCGCGCGTCGACGAGGATGAGGGCCAGATCCGCGGTCGACGCGCCGGTCACCATGTTCCGCGTGTACTGCTCGTGTCCCGGCGTGTCCGCGATGATGAACTTGCGGTGCGGTGTGGCGAAATAGCGATGCGCGACGTCGATGGTGATGCCCTGCTCGCGTTCGGCGCGCAGGCCGTCGGTGAGCAGTGCGAGGTTCGCGTGTTCGTCGCCCCGTTCGCGGCTGGTGCGTTCGACCGCCTCGAGCTGATCCTCGAAGATCGCCTTGGAGTCGTACAGCAGCCTGCCGATGAGGGTGGACTTGCCGTCGTCGACGCTGCCCGCGGTCGCGACCCGGAGTAGCTGCGGCATCAGAAGTACCCTTCCTTCTTGCGGTCTTCCATGCCTGCCTCGGAGATCCGGTCGTCCGCCCGGGTCGCCCCGCGTTCGGTCAGCCTGCTCGCGGCGACCTCGGTGACGACGGCCTCGGCGCTGGTCGCGGACGATTCGACGCAGCCCGTGCACGTGGCGTCGCCGACGGTCCGGAATCGGACGAGGGCCTCGTACGGCTCGTCACCGGGCAGCAGGGTCAGGAACCGGGTGTGCGCCAACAGCATTCCGTCACGCGGCACGACCTCCCTGCGATGCGCGTAGTACAGCGGAGGCAGTTCGATCTTCTCCTCGCTGATGTACTGCCAGATGTCGAGTTCGGTCCAGTTGGACAGCGGGAACACCCGGATGTGCTCGCCCTTGCGGTGCCTGCCGTTGTACAGGCTCCACAACTCCGGACGCTGCGCACGCGGATCCCACTGCCCGAACTCGTCCCGGAAGCTGAAGACCCGCTCCTTCGCGCGGGCCTTCTCCTCGTCGCGGCGGGCGCCGCCGAAGATGGCGTCGAACCCGTTGTCGCGGATGCCGCGCAGCAGGGCCACCGTCTGGAGCCGGTTGCGGCTGGCCCGCGGCCCCGACTCCTCGCCGACCCGGCCGGCGTCGATGTCGTCCTGCACGCTCGACACCACCATCCGCAGGCCCAGGCGGTCGACGGTCCGGTCGCGGAACTCGATGACCTCGTCGAAGTTGTGGCCGGTGTCGACGTGCATGACGGCGAACGGGAGTGGCGCCGGCCAGAACGCCTTGGCCGCCACGTGGAGCATCACCACCGAGTCCTTGCCGCCGGAGAACAGCAGCACCGGACGCTCGAACGTGGCGGCCACTTCTCGGAAGATGTGCACGGCTTCGGCTTCGAGCGCGCCGAGGTGGGACAACTCGTACACGGGCGGTGCGGTCATGGGCGACTCCTCGTCGCGAGTGCCTTACCGGTCACTGGTTCATATTTGGACCAGTCCGGTCGAAAATGATGCACCTCCGAGAGTAGAACGTGTTTCAGATGATGGTCAATGCCCGATCGTCACCGGGGCCTGCGCCCGCCCACCTCCGTCGTGATCGCGTCCGCCGACGCCGCGAGAGCCTTGCCCCGTCGCGCGATGTCGGACGGCGCGAGCTCGGCTCCCACGTACAGGGTGAGGACCATGGCCTGGTGGCCCTCGGCGTCGTACGTCGGGGCCGCGATGAGACTGACGGGGTGCGGCGAAGACGGGTCGGTGTGCTCGGCGTCCAGATACACCCGCTCCCCCAGGCTCGACACCATCTCGCCGAGCACGTCGCGCAACTCCGGCGGCAGATCGTGCGCGGCGACGCCGGCCATCAGCGTGTGCAGTCGCTGCCCGACCGGAGTGAGCGTCTCGACGAGGTACCCGGTGCGCGCACACTCCTCGACCACCGTGCGCAACCGGTCCCGGTCGAGGCGCACCGGCAGCGTCGGCTCCCGGCGCAGCCACGACTGCAGCGCGTCGTCGCCGTCCCACAGCACGTACATCAGGCCGACGGGCGGCGCGAAGGGGTACATCTCCCCCACCTTGGCGGCGGCCCGCACCCCCGGCGGACTGGTCAGCTCCAGGACGGCGATGCGGTCGCCGACCACCGCCGACGCCGTGCACGTGGTCCGGAACTCCTCACTGAGCGCGGCGAGATGCCTGCGCGCCACCGGCCCGGCCGCGAACCCCTGCTGGGCAGCGCGGCCCGCCGCGACGAGGGCGGGCCCGAGGCCGTACGTCTTCGTCGCCGGATCCCGGACGAGGTAACCGCCGCGGGCCAGTTCGGTGAGGATTCCCAGGCACGTCGGCTTGCTGATGCCGAGCTGCCGGGCCAGTTCCGACAACCCGAACCGATGCTCCTTGCGCGCCACCAGGAAGTCGAGCACCTGCACCACCCGTTCGGTCGGCGGCGACCGGCGGCCCTGCGCCCGGTCGGGCATCTCGTCCTCGCGCCCCATTGACCACTCCTTAGAACACGTTCTATTGTCGGTTCATCAATGTTCTACCACGCAGGTACATATTTGTACCACCCCTCGTGAGGAGCACGGTGTGCTGACCGACCCATTCGCCGACGCCATGGCCGAGGCCGAGAAACTGATCGAGAGCGCCCCCCACATCCGCACCGAACAGGATCTGCTGGAGGGCTACCAGTACCTCGCCGGCGGAATCCTCGCCACGACGCACGCCGCCTGGGCCACCGAACGGTCGCACCCGACGTTCATCTCGGGCACCGGCCCGTACATGAAGATGGGCCTGGACAACCCGGACACTCTCTACTTCGGCGCGCGGATCGACGACGACGTCGAATACGTGGTCACCGGGCGTCGTGGCACCACCGCAGATCTGAGCTTCCAGGTGCTGAACGGAAACTACACGGCCGCACACGTTCCCGGCAGCGTCACCGCTTTCGACGACAGGGAGATCGACATCGCGCCCGACGGCTCGTTCGAGGTGCGGTTCGGCCCCGACGAGAGTGCGGGCAGGCGAAACTACTTCACTCTCGCGCCGGATTCGTCTCAGCTGGTGGTCCGGGAGGTGTACAGCGACTGGAGTCAGCGACGCGGCACCATTCGCATCGCGAGGGCGGATACGGTCGGTACCGCCCCGGGCCCGCTCACCCGCGAGGCCGTCGAGAAGCGGTACGCGCGTGCGGGCAAGGCACTCGTCTCGCGGGTGAAGACGTGGCTGCAGTTCCCGGAGTGGTTCTACCTGAATCTGCCGGTGAACACGATGACCGAACCCCGGCTCACTCCGGGCGGTCTCGCCACCCAGTACTCGTCCGTCGGGCACTACGAACTCGCCGAGGACGAGGCCGTCGTCGTCACCGTTCCGAAAGCCGATGTGCCCTACCAGGGCTTTCAACTCGGCAGCATGTGGTACATCTCCCTCGACTACGTCAACCACCAGACGTCGCTGAACGTCGCGCAGTCGCAGGTGGATCCCGACGATCACATCCGGCTCGTCGTGTGCGAGCGCAATCCCGGCGTCGCCAACTGGATCGCCACCGTCGGGCACCTCCGCGGCTACCTGCAATTCCGCTGGCAGCGAGTTTCCCGCGAACTCACCCCGGACGACGGCCCCCGGATCGAGGTCGTGAAGTTCGACGAGATCCATCGAACACTGCCGTACTACGACTCCAACAAGATCTCGCCCGAGGACTTCGCCGCACGCATCGCCGCACGCCAGGCCGCGGTGGCCGACCGGATGCTGGGGTGACCGCCATGACTACTCCACAACTGCTGCAGGACAAGGTGGTCGTCATCTCCGGCGTCGGACCGGCCCTGGGGCGGACGCTCGCGGTGCGCTGCGCCGACGCCGGCGCCGACGTGGTGCTGGCAGCCCGGACCGCGTCGCGCCTCGACGAAGTGGCCAAGGAGATCATCACCGCCGGGCGGCGCGCGGTGACCGTCCCGACCGATATCACCGACCAGGCCTCGGCCGAGAACCTGGTGTCCGCGGCAGTCGACGCGTACGGCAAGGTCGACGTGCTGATCAACAACGCATTCTCGGTTCCGTCGATGAAACCGCTGGCCCGCACCGAGTTCGACCACATCCGCAGCAGTTTCGAACTGACCGTACTCGGGGCGTTGCGGCTGACTCAGCTGTTCACTCCGGCACTCGCCGAGGCGAACGGCGCGGTGGTGAACATCAACTCCATGGTGCTCCGGCACTCCCAGGAACGGTACGGCAGCTACAAGATGGCCAAATCCGCCCTGCTCGCGACGTCGCAGTCGCTCGCCACGGAACTGGGACCGCAGGGTATCCGCGTCAATTCCGTTGCTCCCGGCTACATTTGGGGAGACACCTTGAAACAGTATTTCACCCACCAGGCCGAGAAATACGGGACGACCGTCGAACAGATCTACGAACACACCGCCGCGAACACCGATCTGAAGCGGCTCCCGACGACCGAGGAGGTCGCCGATGCCGTGATCTTCCTGGCCTCACCGTGGGCGAGCGCCGTGACCGGGCAGTGCCTCGACGTCAACTGCGGCGAATTCCACCACTAGCGAACAGAACCGGAGCATCATGAGCGAGCGCACCACGGTCGGCACGGTCGAGGACCTGCACGCCTCGGCCACCCGCCTGACCGGCCTCACCGACTTCGGCGTCGACGACTACACCGAAGCCCTCGGCGTCCTGCTGGATTCGTATCACACCGACGAGCAGCTGACCCCGCTCGGCAGCAAGGTGTCCCGGGTGTTCCTCCGCGGCGCCCTGGTGGCCCGGCTGCTGAGCGAGGCGGCGTGGAAACAGAACCCCGAGCACGCGGACGTGCGGATCGAGCGGCCCATCTTCGTCACCGGCCTTCCCCGCACGGGGACCACCGCGCTGCACCGGTTGCTCACCGCGGACCCGTCGCATCAGGGCCTGGAGATGTGGCTGACCGAGATGCCGCAGCCCCGGCCGCCGCGCGAGACCTGGGAATCGAATCCGGTGTTCCAGAAGATCGAGGAGGGCTTCAGCCGTCACCACGTCGAACGCCCCGAATTCATGGGTGTGCACTACATGTCGGCGAGCGAGGTCGAGGAGTGCTGGCAACTGCTGCGGCAGACGTTCAAGTCGATCTCCTACGAATGCCTGGCGTCTCTCCCGACGTACTCCCGGTGGCTCGAAGGCCAGGACTGGACGAACGCGTATCAGCGGCACAAGAAGAACCTGCAGCTGATCGGGCTTCCCGACCGGGACCGCCGCTGGGTGCTCAAGAACCCCAGCCACCTGTTCGCGCTCGACGAACTGCTCGCGGTCTATCCGGACGCGCTGATCGTCCAGACCCACCGGCCACCGCGCACGATCGTCCCGTCGGTCTGCAGCCTGGCGGAACAGGCGACGGACGGATGGTCCGAGAAGTTCCGCGGCAGCGTCATCGGCGAGAGCCAGCTCGAGTTGTGGGCCCGGGGGCTCGAGCAGTTCACCGCGGCCCGCGCCCGGCACGACCCGGCCCAGTTCATCGATGTCGACTACCGGGATTTCGTGGCCGACCCGCTCGGCAGCGTCGAGGGGGTGTACACGCACTTCGGACTCGATCTCGGCGGGCCCGCCCGGGCGGCGATGGAGGCGATGCACGCCGAGAGCCGCAGCGGTGACCGGCGACCCTCGCACAAGTACACGCTCGAGGAGTTCGGGCTGACGGCCGAGCAGGTGGACGAGAGATTCGCCGACTACCAGTTCAGCGCGTCCAGCTGACCGGATAGTCGAGGATCGACGACGCCGCCCGCGCCGCGATCAGCGGCCTGGGCGACAGCGGCAGGAGGACGACCGGGGGCGGCGGCTCGGGCTCGGGTCGGGGATCCGGTTCCGGTTCCGGTTCCGGTTCCGACCACGTCGTACCGCTGTCGAGATCGAGAGCGTCGAGCAGCGGTATCAACTCGGCGGCGATCCGGTCGCCCACCTCGGTGAACGCCGACTCGGCCAGACCCACCGGGTCGCTGATGTTCGGCTCCTCGACCGTCCCGTAGTCGCGGCGGGCGACGGCGAGTTCGGCGACGGTGCGGGCGCCGGTGTCGGTGGCGATCCGGCGGGCCTCCCGGAGCGTGAACGTGCAGTGGCTCGTCCCGAGAAGCAGTTCCATCGAACGGTCCCGGATCTGCTCGGTCATGGCGAGGACGAGGTCGGCGCGTTTGATCATCTCGGGACGCAGGCGGCGCGCCCGAAAATCGTCGACGCTCGCACCGAGTCCTTCGATGACGCGGGCGGCGACGGGTTCGATCGGAAAGCCCACGAGGGCGCGGACGCCGGCGCTCTCCGCGGTGAGGTGCGGCAGATCGTGGGCGAGCGCGTACGCGTGTGTCAGCCGCTCTGCGATCGGCGAGCGGCAGACGTTCCCGCTGCAGACGAACAGAACGTGCATGAGGGAACCCTAACCAGCGACTTCGCCTCCACGCGAGTCCGATTCCACTGGCCGAGCGGTCTGTTCTCACAGTTCACCCACCGGTGGTGGGTCGTTCATCTTCCCGTTTCCTCGCGGTCACCTCGAATCACCAGGGCCCGGGTGCCCGCCGTCTGCCCACAGCAGACATTTGCCGGTCCCGCGCCGGCGCGGCGGTAGTACTGGAGGCATGACCACAGCCGCACTACCCGACCTGAACTACCGCGACCTGTTGGCGGACAGATTGTTTCGCCAGCGCACGATCCTCCTCACCGGCGAGGTGGACGACGCCATGGCCGAGCGCGCCTGCTCCGAACTGGTGCTGCTCGCCGCCGCCGACCCCAAACGCGACATCGTGCTGTACATCAATTCGCCCGGCGGGTCCGTCTTCGCAGGCCTGGCCATCTACGACACGATGAAACTCGTCCCCAACGACGTGGTGACCGTGGCCATGGGTTTCGCCGCCAGCATGGGCCAGGTCCTGCTGTGCTCGGGAACCCACGGCAAGCGGATCAGCCTGGCGCACAGCCGCATCATGATGCACCAGCCCTCGGCGGGCATCGGCGGCACGGCCGTCGACATCGCCATCCAGGCCGAGAGCCTCGAACGGATGAAGCGTCAGTCGCAGGAGATCCTGGCCGCGGAGACGGGGCATCCGGTCGAGCAGATCGCCGAGGACAGCGACCGGGACCGCTGGTTCACCGCCGACGAGGCCCGTGCATACGGGATCGTCGATCGTGTCGTGTCCTCGTTCGCCGAGATCGCCCCGCACACCACCGCCCCGAGAATTGGACTGTGACACATGTCTTCCTACACGATTCCCCACGTCATCGAACGCACCCCGGCAGGCGAGCGGTCGTTCGACATCTTCAGCCGCCTCCTGAACGAGCGAATCGTCTTCCTCGGCACGGAAATCGACGACGGAGTCGCCAATGTCGTGATGGCGCAACTGCTCCACCTGCAGGCGGACAGCTCCGACCAGGAGATCGGGCTGTACATCAACTCGCCGGGCGGCTCCACCACCGCGATGCTCGCCATCTACGACACGATGCAGTTCCTCCGCCCGACCATCGCCACCTACTGCATGGGCCAGGCCGCGTCCGCCGCGGCGGTGCTCCTCGCGGCGGGAACCAAGGGACACCGGCACGTCCTGGCGCATTCCCGGGTGCTGCTGCACCAGCCGTCCACGCAGGGCAACGGCACGATCTCCGACCTGGCGCTGCAGGCCGCCGAGATCATGCGGGTCCGTTCGCAGACCGAGGCGATCCTGAGCACACACACCGGGCAGACCGTCGAACGCCTGCGCCGCGACACCGACCGGGACCGCATCTTCACGGCCCAGGAGGCCATCGACTACGGCCTGGCCGACACGCTCGTCGTGGACTGACGGACGACGTCAGGCGGCGAGCAGGGTGGGCACCTGCCGGTTCGCTGTCCGGGTCACCGACGTGCGGTTCGCCGCACCGAGCCGGCGCCCGGACCGGAACAGCAGGTGTTCCACCGACATACCGAGTGCACCGCACACCGCGCGGAGTATTTCCGAGGACGGCTCCTTCTTCCCGCGCTCGATCTCGGAGAGGTACTGCTTCGACATGCCGACGGCGGCGGCGACGTCCTCGAGACTCCGGTCCTGGTCTCGGCGCGCCTCGCGGAGCACCCGTCCGTAGAGCTCGCGCACGAGCGGCTCCTCCCCCGAGCCTTCGGGAGCTTCCACCACCAGCGTCAGTCTGCGCTGCGCGTCCATACCTCCGGAGTCTTCCAGAACCACGGAGCCGGCGCCGCACAGTTCGCCGACAGCGGACAGCGGATCAGTACCGCCCGACAGCGAGCGCGACGTTGTGCCCGCCGAAACCGATCGAATTGCTCAGTGCACAATTGATGCGTTGGCTGCGGGGTGACCCGGCGACGACGTCCAGGTCGATCGCGGGGTCCTGGTTGTCCAGGTTGAGCGTCGGCGGGACGATCTGGTCGCGCACCGTCAGGACGGTGAGGATCGCTTCGAGAGCACCGACCGCACCGATCGAATGTCCGAGTGCCGACTTCGGTGCATACACCGATGCCTGTCCGGCGACGGCAGCGATCGCGGCAGCCTCGGAGGCGTCGCCGACGGAGGTCGAGGTGGCGTGGGCGTTGACGTGGTCGACGTCCGCGCCGCTCAGTCCCGCCGTGTCGAGTGCCTTCCGCATGGCGCGAGCAATTCCGGCACCCTGCGGATCGGGGGCTACGATATGGTAAGCGTCCGAGGTGATTCCGGCCCCCAGGAGCCTGCCGTGAATCTCCGCGCCGCGAGAGCGGGCATGCTCCTCGGATTCGAGCACGAGCACCGCGCCGGCCTCACCGAACACGAACCCGTCCCGGTCCCGGTCGAACGGCCGCGATGCCCGCCCGGGTTCGTCGTTGCGAGTGCTCATCGCGCGCATCATCGCGAAACTCGCGATGGGCACCGCATCGATCTGCCCTTCAACCCCGCCGGCCACCACCACGTCGGCCTCGCCGGTGGCGATCAGCCGCCAGGCGTGCGCGATCGCCTCCGATCCGGACGAGCACGCGGACACGGGCGCGAACACCCCCGCCTTCGCGCCGATCTCCAGCCCGACGACGGCGGCGGGACCGTTCGGCATGACCATGGGAACGGACATCGGCGACACCGTCCGGTACCCGTTCGCGCGCATCGCGTCGACGGCGCCGACCAGAGCGTCCCCGCCACCCAGGCCGGTGCCGATCGCCACGGCGAGCCGCTCACCGTCGACGGCGGGTGAGCCCGCGCTCGACCAGGCGCGCCGACCGAGGACCAGCGCACTCTGCTCGACGAACGACAGCCGACGCTGCTCGACGCGCGTGAGTTGGTCGGCCGGGTGCGCCGTGAGCTTGCCGCCGATCCGGACGGGAAGGACGTAACGGTCGACGAACGCCTCGTCGAGCACGCCGATGCCGGTTCGGTTGCGCAGTAGCCCCTCCCACGTGCCGTCGACGTCGTCGGCGATCGACGTGGTGGCGGCGAACGCCGTGACCACCACCGGCCTGCCGGCATTCCGCGTTTCTGAAGCAGTCGTTACAGTCATGGCGTCATGAATACCTGTACCGTCCGCTACAGTCAACCGCATGGCCCGCCCCCTCGACCACGCCAAACGCGCGCAACTCCTCGCCGATGTCGTCGGCTACATCGCCGAGCACGGACTCGCGGACCTGTCCCTTCGTCCGCTCGCCGCGGCGCTGGGCACCAGTTCGCGCATGCTCATCTATTACTTCGGCACCAAGGAGGAGTTGCTGGTCCAGGCGCTGGCCACGCAGCATCCCGGCTTCTCGTCGCTGTTCTCCGGGGTCTCGGACCGCGCCGGGCTGCGTGTGGGTCTCACAGGGCTGTGGGCGTCGACCACGCAGGGCGAGTCGTCCGTCAGCACGAAGATCCTGTTGCAGGTGATGGGAGTGGCAAGCGTGCAGCGGGGACCGTTCGCCGAGTTCGCAACCACGGCCATTCACACGCTGATCGACGCAGTCGCCGACGCGATGGTCCGATGCGGAATCCCTGCCCGAGACGCCCGCGAAAATGCGACGGTCGTGGTATCCGGGCTGCGGGGAATCCTCCTGGACCGCTTGGTCACCGGCGATGTGGCGCGGACCGATCGATCGGCGTCACGGCTGATCGAGCAGGTGGTTGCCGAGTAGTTCGTCGACGCGTTCGGCGGCCTCGTCCGGGATCCAGTGGCTCACGCCGCGAAGCACCTCGTAGGTGTACGGGGCGTCGACGAAACGGGAGGTCAGCTTCGGCCCCACCGGACCGATCGCCGTGTCGCCGTCGCTCCAGACGAAAAGCGTGGGCACCCGGACCTTCCGGGAGGCCGAGCGGGGCGAGGTGAACGGCATCGCGCGATACCAGTTCAGAGCGCCCCGGGCCCGCGCCCGGTCGCGCATGGGCCCGAGGTCGCGCTTCGCGTCGTCCGGCGACTGACCGCTGGCGACCAGGGCCCGGTAGCCGACGCCGTCCGGGGTGAGCACCCGCTCCGGAATCCAGGGCAACTGGAACGCGAACATGTACCAGGACTGCAGGATCTGACGGCTGGTGAGCATCGCCCGCACGAACGCCGCCGGGTGCGGCACCGACAGCGCCGTGAGCGTGCGCACCCGGTCCGGGCGTTCGGCTGCGACGCCCCACGCCACCGCCGCGCCCCAATCGTGTCCGACCACATGCGCCGGGCCGAGGCCGGCGCGGTCGACGAGCGCGACGACGTCCGCGATCAGTTCCGTGGTGCGGTACGCCCGCCGGGCGCGGGGTCTGGCACCGGGCGAATAGCCGCGCTGGTCCGGGGCGAGGGTGCGGAAACCGCGCCGGTGCAGCAGCGGAGCCAGCGCGTCCCACGACCGCGAGTCCTGCGGAAACCCGTGCAACAGCACCACCGGTGTGCCGTCGATCGGGCCCTCGTCGCGAACGTCGAACACCAGTCCGTCGCGGGTGAACGTGCCGATCCGCTCCGTGCGACTCATCCGACGATCGTCTCACGCTCGGTGCGGTCTGCGGTCGACTCTCCGGCCCGGAGGAAGCGTCCCGTCTTGGTCACGCCGAATCCCCCGGTGAATTCGCCGTCGCGGTAGACGAGCCTGCCGTTGATCACCGTCGCGACCGCGGCGCCGTCGCTGCGGTTCACCATCCGCCGCAACCCGCCGTATTCGGGGACCTCCGCCTCGAACAATCCGTCCACCGTGGCGTCGAGACCCGCCGGGTCGACGACGACCAGATCGGCGCGGTCACCCTCGCGGAGGTGGCCGGCGTCGATGCCGTACCAGTCGGCGAGCTCACCGGTCAGCCGGTGAACGGCCCGCTCGACGGTCAGGAACGGCTTTCGGTCGGACTGCGCGTCCTTGACCTTCTTCAGCAACCGGATCGGGTAGTTGTAGAACGCCATGTTGCGCAGGTGGGCACCGGCGTCGCCGAATCCCATCTGCACCCCGGAACTGGCCGCGAGCTTCTTCGCGAACTTGGGGCGATGGCCTGCGATGGTGGTCCGCCACCGCAGGTCGGTCCCGTACTCGACGACGAGATCGAGGTACGCGTCGACCGGGTGCACGCCACGAAGGTCGCCCACGGCGCCGAACGTCTTGCCGATCAGCGTCTCGTCGGGGCACCCGACGATCACCGCGTCGTAGAAATTGCGATGCCAGATGCGTGGGCTGAACTTGTTGTCGTAATCCTTGCGGAACCGGCGTCGGTAGGACTCGTCCTGCAGCAGGGCGTTTCGTTCCACCTGGTCCTTGAGGTGCAGGGCCGCCGCGCCGGCGCCGAATTCCTCGAACACCACGAGGTCGATCCCGTCCGCGTAGACGGTGAACGGTACCGGGAGGTGCTGCCACTTGAAATCGGTCTTGGCGAAGCGGTTCAGCAGCGGCGCCGCGGCGAGCATGAAGTAGACGATCGGCGGATACGCCTTCGAGTCCGCGGCCGACAGCAGCGACGTCTTGAGGGGTTTGCGGCGCCCGAGGCCTGAACTCTCCGCGAAGAATCCGGCGATGTTCGGGTGCAGGTTGATCGTGGGTGCGCTCTGCAGAATCTTGCCACGATCGCGCAGGATGCGGTTGAGGAAGCGGAACTCCTTCCACCGCGCGTACGTGGACGGCAGTGAGCGGGAACGATATTCGTCGCCGTCGATCTTGTCGAGCGCGTTCGTCATCG
Source organism: Rhodococcus sp. (in: high G+C Gram-positive bacteria) (assembly GCA_039206675.1). Taxonomy (GTDB): domain Bacteria; phylum Actinomycetota; class Actinomycetes; order Mycobacteriales; family Mycobacteriaceae; genus Rhodococcus_F. Next base: position 34,041 of record JBCEBZ010000446.1, read on the forward strand.
ACGAGAGTCCGAGGAAGCCGGCGTCCACGGCGTCGGTGAGCATCGCACCCATCTGCTCGAGTTCGCGGGCGGTCGGTTCGATCCGCTTGTCGGTGGCCCGGCCGAGGCCGAGGACGTGGGTGCGGATGTCGGAATGCCCGATGAATCCGGCGACGTTGGGGCCGAGCGGCAGCGACTCGAGTGCCTCGACGTATTCCGCCGGGTTCTGCCAGATCTTGTTCTCCTCGAGGATCCCGAGCACGGAGTCGTGCGGCACGGCCTCGACCCTGCTGAACAGGTCGGCGCACTCGCGTGGTGTCGAATACACGGTGGACAGGGAGCAGTTTCCGAGGACGACGGTGGTCACACCGTGTCGCACCGACTCCGGCAGGCCGGGGCTGACAAGCACCTCCGCGTCGTAATGGGTGTGCACGTCGACGAACCCGGGGAGCACCCACTTGCCTGCGGCATCGACGACCTCGGTGTCCGGTCCGACGGGCAGCGGGCGGGCCGACGCCCGGACGACGACCCCGTCGCGGATGCCGAGATTGCGGCGCAGCGGCGCGGATCCGGTTCCGTCGAACCACAGCCCACCATTGACGACCACATCGAAATCCGACATTGTTGCACTCCTCACACTCAGTATGTGTTACCCGAGGTTACGTATGCGGTTGAGTAAAAGTCAATGGACGGTGCGAGCGTTGCTCCATAGAGTGCAGGGGTGGCCGCCGCACCCCGCTCGCCCGAAGATCGGCGCGCGCAGATCCTCGACGTCGCCGTCCGACTCCTCGAGACGGTGCCGTTCGACGACCTGTCGATCGACGGGGTGGCGGCCGAGGCAGGCGTCTCCGCGCCACTGCTGTTCCACTACTTCAAGAACAAGCAGGGCTTTCGCAACGCCGTCCTCGAAGCCTCGGCGTACGAACTGCAGCGGCGGATGACACCCGACGCGACGCTCCCGGTGCACGGACAACTCCGGGCGGGCGTCGAAACGTTCGCGGACGCGGTGATCGAGCACCCCACCATCTACCTCGCGGTCATGCGGATGGCCGGTAGCGGCGACGAGCGGATGCGGCAGATCTACCGCGGCATGCGAAGGATGTTCACCCGATGGACAGTCGTGTCACTGGCCGAGTTCGGCGTGCCGACGACACCCGCGCTCGAGGCCGCGATCTCGGGCTGGCAGGCGTTCATGGAGGAGATCGTGCTGTCCTGGCTCGACGAGCCGACCATGGAACGCACCGAGATGATCGACCTCTGCGAACGCGCCTTCTATCACCTGCTTCCCGCCGCAGGCGTCGACGTCGGCGCCTTCGGCGTGCCGTAGCGCGTCGAGGTTCACAGGAATCTTCCAGCTGCCTCCCAGCCGGGTGACGCCCCCGCGCGAGAACGTTGCCAGGACAGCAACTCGCGAAGGGACCACCTGATGACTGCCGTTCTCACTCCGGCTCCGCCACGGAGAACAGGACCGCCCGGCCACCGCGCCGAGTCGGAATCGTGGATCCGCCGACGCGGTTCCGCGCTCGCCCTCACCGCACTACTCGCCGCCACCGCGACCCTGTACCTGTGGGATCTCACGTCCAGCGGCTACGCCAACAGTTTCTACGCCGCAGCGGCGCAGGCCGGTTCGCAGAGCTGGAAGGCCTGGTTCTTCGGATCCCTCGACACCTCGAATTTCATCACGGTCGACAAGCCGCCCGCGTCGCTGTGGGTGATGGGACTGTCCGGGCGGATCTTCGGGTTCTCCAGCGCCAGCCTCCTCGTCCCGCAGGCCCTGATGGGGGTCGGTTCGGTCGCCCTCGTCCACGCGGCCGTCACCCGCGTCACGAACAGGGGCGCCGGGTTGATCGCCGGTGCCGTACTGGCCGCAACTCCCGCGGCCGCCTTGATGTTTCGCTTCGACAACCCCGACGCGCTGCTCGTGCTCCTGATGACCGCGGCCGGATACTTCGTGGTCCGCGCGATCGAGACGGAGGCCGGCCGCCGCGCCGCGATGTGGATCGCCCTCACCGGGGTCGCGCTCGGCTTCGCATTCCTCACCAAGATGCTGCAGGGCCTGATGGTCCTGCCCGCATTCGGTCTGGCATATCTGGTTGCCGGGCAAGCCCGGTTGCGGGTGCGTCTGCTGCACCTGGCCGGGGGTGTCGCCGCCGTCGTCGCCGCCGCGGGATGGTGGGTTCTCGCCGTGTGGTTGTGGCCCGCCGACTCTCGCCCCTACATCGGTGGTTCCACCGACAACAGCGTCATGGATCTGGTGCTCGGCTACAACGGACTCGGCCGGATCTTCGGCAACACCGGTGGTGGCGGCGGAGGAATGGCCGGCGGCAGCGCGGGATCGAGCTTCGGTGGGAGCACCGGGCTGGACCGCCTGTTCGGCAGCGAGATGGGCATCGAGATCTCGTGGCTGATTCCGGCTGCGCTGGTCGCCCTGGTCTTCGGGTTGCTCGCCCGCGGACGCGCTCCGCGGACCGACCGCGTGCGGGCCTCCCTGATCGTGTGGGGTGGATGGTTCCTCGTCACGGGCCTGATCTTCAGCTACATGTCCGGCACCATCCACCCGTACTACACGGTGGCGCTCGCCCCCGCGATCGCCGGGATGATCGGCACCGGCGGGTACGCACTGTGGCAGAAGCGCGGCAGCATTGTCGGACGGTTCGGCCTCGCATTCACGATGGTGGCCGCAGGGATGTGGAGCTGGGTTCTGTTGCACCGCAATACCGAGTGGATGCCCGCCCTGAAGTGGGTCCTGCTCGCCGGCACCGTTCTCGGCGCCTGCCTGATCGCCCTCGGCGACGGGAACCGCGTCCGGAAGCTCGCCGCGGCCGGGTTGCTGCTGGGCTCGCTCGCCGGGATCGGGGGTTCCGCGTCCTACGCGATCGCCACCGCAGCCACCGCGCACAGCGGATCGATCCCCACGGCGGGACCCTCCGGGGCAGTCACCGACACCGGAATGGGAGGCGGCGGTGGCCGGGCACCCGGTGGTGACGTAGCCGGTGGCCCGGCGCCCGGCGGTCGCCTGGGCGGCAACGAGGGTGGGACGAGTTCCGAGCTCACCACGTTGCTCGCGGAGGCAGGCACCACGTGGTCTGCCGCGACCAACGGATCGCAGAGCGCGGCCACCTACGAACTGGCCGCGAACACCGCGGTGATGGCCATCGGCGGATGGAGTTCCGACCCCACGCCGACACTCGACCAGTTCATCTCCTACGTCGAGAACGGCCAGGTGCACTACTACATCGCCGGTGGTGGTGGGGGTGGTCGCGGCGGCGACAGCACGTCCGGCGCGATCGAGGAATGGGTGGCCGCCAACTTCACCGCCGTCACGGTGGGCGGCACGACCGTGTACGACCTGTCCGGCTACAGCGGATAGTTCCCCGGCGAGCACGCAGAGAACCGGCAGGTGCATCACCTGCCGGTTCTCGTCGAGCGAGTGACGGGATTCGAACCCGTGTGAACGGCTTTGCAGGCCGGTACCTCAACCACTCAGTCACACCCGCATCGATGACCACGATGCCCGGCCGGCGCCGAGGGCGCGAGGGTTGCGCTCACGGTGATTCGAAACCGACACGCCGGGGCGGGAACAAACCAGATGCCCTCGTTGCTGTGTTGCTTCATGACCGACACCGAAGAACGCGCCGTCCCGACCGGCGAGCGGACAACCACTCGGCCCAGCCTTCGGGTGATCCTCGTACTCGGCGCAATGGTGGCCCTCGGCCCCTTCACCATCGACATGTATCTGCCGGCGCTGCCGGACATCGGAACCGACCTCGGCGCATCCTCGTCCGCGGTCCAGCTGACCATCACCGGAACCCTGCTCGGCCTCGCACTGGGGCAGTTGATCGTCGGGCCGCTGGCGGACAGCCTCGGGCGCAGACGCCCCCTCATCGCCGGTATCGGTGTGCACGTCGCCGCGTCCGTGCTCGCGGTGTTCGCGCCGACCGTCGCCGTGCTGGGCGTGCTCCGCGTCTTCCAGGGCATCGGCGCCGCCGCCGCTGCGGTGGTCGCGCTCGCCGTGGTCCGCGACCTGTTCTCGGGGAACACCGTCGCCGTCGTGATGTCGCGGCTGATGCTCGTTCTCGGCGTCGCCCCCGTGCTCGCCCCGAGTATCGGCGGCGCACTTCTCATCGCCCTCGACTGGCGCGGGATCTTCGTCGTCCTCGCCGTGATCGGCACGCTGACGGCGGTGATCGGCGCGTGGGGTCTCACGGAGACGCTGCCGCCCGAGCGCCGCCGCAAGAGCAATATCCGCGCCGTGCTGGGCACCTACCGGAGCTTGCTCGGGGACCGGGCGTTCATGGTGCTCGCCCTCGTGTCGAGCGTGGCGATGGGATCGCTGTTCTCGTACGTCTCCGGTGCATCGTTCGTCTTCCAGGACCAGTACGGCCTGGACGAGCAGCAGTTCGCGCTGCTGTTCAGCTCCGGCGCGATCGCTCTGATCGGGGCCTCGCAACTCAACGTCCGAGCCCTCGCACGCTGGTCACCGCTCCAGATCACGGTGTCGTCCCTCGGCTTCGCAACGGTGGCCGGGCTGGCGCTGATCATCACCGCGCATTTCGAATTCGGCGGGCTCGTCGGGTTCGTCGTCCCCCTGTGGTTCCTCCTCGGCGGTGTCGGCTTCGTGCTGCCCAATGCCCCGGCCCTGGCGCTGGGCAGGCACGGGGAGGCCGCCGGCACGGCTGCCGCGCTGCTCGGTGCCCTGCAGTTCGGTGTCGGCGCCCTGATTGCGCCCCTCGTCGGGGTGCTCGGCAACACCGGCGTCGCACTCGCGGTCACGATGACCGCGTGCACGGGACTCGGGTTGGTGGCGCTCGCGGCCGCAGCGAAGGCGGAAGCCCGCTGACGACACGCTCGGCAGACTTTCACGGCCCATCACCCGTCATGGGATGATCGACGCATGCCACCACCGTCACCACTTCATCTCGACCCCATCGAAGAGGCCCACCGGCAGTGGACCAAGCACGGCTGGGGTGATGTCGCCGACGGCATGGCCGCGGTGACCTCGGTGATGCGCGCCCATCAGATCATGATCGCGCGGGTGGAAGAGGTGCTCAAACCGTCGGGGCTCACGTTCGCCCGGTACGAGCTGCTCACACTGCTGACGTTCACGCGCACGGGCGCGCTCCCGATGGCGAAGGCCAGCGCGCGCCTACAGGTTCACCCGACGAGCGTCACCAACGCCGTGGACCGGCTCGAGACGGCGAACCTCGTGCGGCGTGTTCCGCATCCGAGCGACCGCCGCGCAACGCTGATCGAAATCACCGACGCGGGAAGGAAACTGGCAGTCGAGTCCACCGAGCGGCTCAACGCCCAGGTGTTCTCCCACCCCGGCGTGTCCGGCGACAAGCTGGAACAACTGGTCACCATCCTCGCCGAACTGCGTCGCGAGGCAGGCGATTTCGACACCGGGGACGCGCCCACCAAGTGGTGACGAGCAGGACCCTCAGCGGTGCTTGAAGACGGGCGAACGCTTCTCGACGAACGCGGCCATGCCCTCCTTCTGGTCTTCGGTGGCGAACGTCGAGTGGAACACCCGTCGTTCGAAGCGGACGCCCTCGGTGAGCGTGGTCTCGAAGGAGCGGTTCACCGCTTCCTTCGCCATCATCGCGACCGGTAGCGACATCTCGGCGATCGTGGTCGCCGTCTGCAGCGCCTCGTCCAGGAGGTCGGCGGCGGGCACGATCCGCGACACCAGCCCCGCGCGTTCGGCCTCCTCGGCGTCCATGTTCCGGCCGGTCAGGCACAGTTCCATCGCCTTGGCCTTGCCCACCGCGCGCGTCAGCCGCTGCGATCCGCCTATGCCGGGGATGACACCCAGCTTGATCTCCGGCTGACCGAACTTCGCGGTGTCGGCGGCGATCAGGATGTCGCAGAGCATCGCCAGTTCGCATCCGCCGCCGAGAGCGTAGCCCGCGACAGCAGCGATGGTGGGCTTGCGGGCCGCGGCGAGGCGATCCCACGCGGCGAAGAAGTCGTCCAGGTAGACGTCCATGTACGACTTGGGCTGCATCTCCTTGATGTCGGCACCCGCCGCGAAGGCCCGGTCGGAGCCGGTGATCAGGATGGCGCCGATCTCCGAATCCTTCTCCAGCTCCTCCACCGCCGACACGACCTCGCACATCAGCTCGGAGTTCAGTGCGTTGAGCGCCTTCGGACGGTTGAGGGTGATGATCCCCACCCGGCCCTTGCGCTCCAGAAGGATGGTCTCGAAGTCGGTCACTGCTCTCCCTCGGTAGAACGCTCGCGGATGTCGTTGATGATGGCCGAGAAGTCCTGGCCACCACCGCCGGCGGCGTGGAACCGGCTGTACAGTTCGGCAGCGCGGAGCCCGAGTTCGGCCTCGACGCCGTTGGTCTTCAGCGCGTTCGCGGCGAGACCGAGATCCTTGTCCATCAGCGCGGCCGCGAAGCCCGGCTGGTAGTCGTTGTTGGCCGGGCTCGTCGGAACGGGTCCGGGCACAGGACAGTTGGTGGTGAGCGCCCAGCACTGACCCGACGCGTTGGATGCGACGTCGAACAGGGCCTGGTTGCTCAGGCCCAGCTTCTCGCCGAGGACGAACGCCTCACTGACGGCGATCATCGACACACCGAGAATCATGTTGTTGCAGATCTTCGCGGCCTGACCGTTGCCCGGGTCGCCGCAGTGGACGACCTTCTTGCCCATGACGTCGAGCAGCGGCTTCGCGGACTCGAAGTCGTCCGCCGCGCCGCCGACCATGAACGCGAGCGTGCCCGCGGTGGCGCCGACGACGCCACCGGAGACGGGTGCGTCCACCGAACGGTGACCCGCTTTGACGGCCTCGTCGTGCGCCGCGCGGGCGTCCGCGACGTCGATGGTGGACGAGTCGATGAACAGGGTGCCCGGCTTCGCGGCGGGCAGGATCTCCGCATAGAGCCCGAGAACGTGCCTGCCGCTCGGCAGCATCGTGATCACGACGTCCACCTCGCGCACGGTCTCGACGGCCGAATCAGCGACGGTGACACCGTCTTTCACCGCCTGCTCGAGTGCGGCGGGTGCGAGGTCGAAGCCGACCACGGTGTGTCCCGCCTTGACGAGGTTGGCCGCCATGGGGCCACCCATGTGGCCGAGTCCCAGAAATCCGACGGTAGTGCTCATAGAAGTCCCTCCTGGACGCATATGCTGATGGTCAGTGCTGCGGTTGCGGGGCCGTCAGGCCGAGTTCGAGGTCTCCCAGGGGTGTGAAGAACTGTGCGACGTCGTCGTCGGTCA
>JBCEBZ010000447.1:0-11801 GCA_039206675.1 Rhodococcus sp. (in: high G+C Gram-positive bacteria)
CACCACCGGGTAGGCCTCGGGGTGCACGCTGGACGCGTCGAGCGGGTCGTCGCCGTTGAGGATGCGCAGGAAGCCGGCGCACTGCTCGAACGCCTTCGGACCGAGCCTCGCGACATCCTTGAGCCCCTTGCGGCTGCGGAACGGGCCGTTCTGGTCGCGGTGCGCGACGATGCTCTCGGCCAGGGACCCGGCGATGCCGGACACGCGGGCCAGCAGCGGCACGGACGCCGTGTTGACGTCGACGCCCACGGCGTTCACCGCGTCCTCGACGACGGCGCCGAGCGAACGCGCGAGCAGGGTCTCCGACACGTCGTGCTGGTACTGGCCGACGCCGATCGACTTCGGGTCGATCTTCACCAGCTCGGCGAGGGGATCCTGCAGACGCCGGGCGATGGAGACGGCGCCCCGGATCGACACGTCCAGGTCGGGCAGCTCCGCCGAGGCGTACGCGGACGCCGAATACACGGACGCGCCGGCTTCGGACACGACGATCTTCGTCAGGTTGGTGGCGCCCGACTTGGCGATCAGCTCGCTCGCGAGCGCGTCCGTCTCCCGGGAGGCGGTGCCGTTCCCGATGGCGATCAGCTCCACGCCGTACTTGGCGACGAGACCGGCCAGAGTGGCCAGGGAGGCGTCCCACTTGTTCTGCGGCTGGTGCGGGTAGATCGTCTCGTGGGCCACCACCTTGCCGGTGGCGTCCACGACCGCGACCTTGGTGCCGGTCCGGAAACCGGGGTCCAGGCCCATGGTGGCTCGGGTCCCGGCAGGGGCCGCCAGAAGCAGGTCGCGCAGGTTGGTGGCGAACACGTCGACGGCGTCCTTCTCCGCCGACTGACGCAGCCGCATCCGCGTGTCGATGCCGAGCGTGACGATCATCTTGGTGCGCCACGCCCACCGCACGGTGTCGAGGAGCCACCGGTCGGCAGGCCTGCCGCGGTCGGCGATGCCGAACCGTCCGGCGATCCGGCCCTCGTAGACCGTGGCCTCGCCCGGGACGGGTTCTTCCGTGTCGGGCGCCAGGGTGAGCGAGAGCACCTCTTCCTTCTCACCGCGCAGAACCGCCAGGATCCGGTGGGAGGGGAGCTTGCCGAACGGTTCGGAGAACTCGAAGTAGTCGGCGAACTTCGCGCCCTCGGTTTCCTTGCCCTTGCGGACCGCGGACACCAGTTGCCCGCGCGTCCACATCAGCTCGCGGAGTTCGCCGACCAGGTCGGCGTCCTCGGCGAAGCGTTCGACGAGGATCGCGCGCGCACCCTCGAGCTGTTCGGCCGAGTAGGACGCGGGATCGGTCGAGGGATCGGTGATCAGCGCGTCGGCGACGGGCTCGTGACCGGCTTCGCGCGCGATCTGCGCCTTGGTGCGACGCTTCGGCTTGAACGGCAGGTAGATGTCTTCGAGACGCGCCTTCGTGTCGGCGGTCATGATCTGCCCGCGCAACTGATCGTCGAGCTTGCCCTGCGAGTCGATCGACTCGAGCACGGCGTCCCGGCGCTCGTCCAGTTCCCGCAGGTACCGCAGGCGTTCCTCGAGCTGGCGCAGCTGAGCGTCGTCGAGCGTTCCGGTGACTTCCTTGCGGTACCGGGCGATGAAGGGCACGGTGGCTCCACCGTCGAGGAGGTCCACGGCGGCCGCGACCTGTCCCTCCCGGACGTCGAGTTCCTCGGCAATGCGCTGGTTCACGGTCTTGAGGGTCACGGAAATGGACCCTACCGCTACGCTGAGACAATATCGTCGGCGGTGAGGCCGTCACGGAAATCTCGGGAGAATTTCATGTCCAGGCTGATCCGCTGCCTGACGGTCATGGTCCTCCTGCTGGGTGCGACGCAGGCCTGCACCATCCCGACCGAGACGAACTCCGTGGTCGACATCCCGGTGACCTCGCCGGCGGTCGCGACCCCCGACCTTCTCCCCGCAGGCGAACCCGCCGGTGACGGCGTGACCGTGAGCCCGGAACCGTTCCCCTCCGCGCGGGTCCCCGTGTCCGCACCCCTGGCCGACCGCATCTCGGCTGCGGTCGCGACGGCGGCCGCCGAGCGCGGCGCCGACGTGTCGATCGCCGTCCTGGACCGTGACGCCGGCAGCTATCTGGAGGCTGCCGCAACCGAACCGGTCGAAACGGCGTCGCTGGCCAAGCTGTTCATCGCCGCCCAGATGTATCACCTCGACGCGCTCGGTGAGCGGCCGCTGTCCGACTTCGACCGTCTCCTGTTGGAACGGATGCTCGAATCCTCCGACGACGACGCGGCCAACACTCTCTGGGACGATCTCGACGGTTCGGCCGTGGTCGTCGACGTCGCGCGGCGGTACGGACTCGCCGCGACCACGCCGCCGTGGGACGGGTCGTGGTGGAACACCGAGACGACCGCGGCAGACCTCGTGACGTTCTACACCGGGCTCCTCGACGACCGCGACGGTCTCGGCCCCGGGCGCATCGCCGAGTTCGTGGGCTACCTGCGCGGGTCGACACCCGAGGGCATCGACGGCTACGACCAGCGGTTCGGCATCCCCGACGGGTTGCCGGGCGAGACCGTCGTCGGGGTGAAACAGGGCTGGATGTGCTGCGTGGGTGACCGGTGGATCCACGTGTCGACCGGGGTGATCGGGGAGGACAACCGCTACATCGTGGCCGTCGCCTCGCGGGAGGACATCCGGTACGAGGACGACGAGGAGTCGTACCCGGACACCGCGATCACGGACGTCACCGAGGATTCGAGTGCGCGGCACGCGCGGGACACCATGACCGGGATCGTGAAGTCCCTGTTCCCCACCGGGGTCGTCGACGACTGGGCGCAGCCCCAGGGTTAGCGCCCAGGCCCCGGAAATCGTTTCAGGGCAACAGGTCCGGACGGCGTTCGGCGGTGCGGTGCAGGGACTGCTCGCGTCGCCACGCCGCCACCTTCGCGTGATCGCCCGACAGGAGGACGGGCGGGACGTCGAGTCCGCGCCACGTGGCGGGACGGGTGTAGCTGGGGCCTTCGAGGAGGCCATCGGAGAACGAATCCTCTTGGTGCGATTGCTGATTGCCGAGCACTCCGGGAATCAGGCGCACGAACGCCTCCGTCATCACCAGCACGGCCGCCTCTCCGCCGATGAGGACGTAGTCGCCGATGCTGACCTCTTCGACGCGGACCCGGCGGGCGGCGTCGTCGAACACCCGCTGATCGATGCCTTCGTAACGCCCGCAGGCGAAGACGATGTGCTGCTCCCCCGCCCAGCGCTCGGCGGTGGCCTGCGTGAACGGAACACCCGCGGGGGTGGGGACGACGAGCAACGTGTCGGTGTCGTCGCCACCGGCGGCGAGGACGTCGTCCAGCGCGGGCCCCCACACGGTGGGTTTCATGACCATCCCCGGCCCGCCGCCGTACGGAGAATCGTCGACCGCCTTGTGGACGTCGTGCGTCCACTCCCGCAGATCGTGCACCTCGACGGAGATGAGGCCCTTGTCGATGGCCTTGCCGAGCAACGCCGCGCGAAGCGGCTCGAGGTATTCGGGAAAAATGGTGACCACGTCGAGGCGCATGGCTACCGACTCACTTCCCGTCGGCGGATTCACCGAAGTCGGGGTCGAGCAACCCTTCCGGCGGATCGATCAGAACCATGCCGTCTGCCACGGACACCGACGTGACGATCGCCGCCACGAACGGGACCAGAAGTTCGCCGGCCTGTCCACCGGCTCGACGGATCGAAAGCAATTCGCCTGCCGCGGAATGCAATACCTCGATGACGGTGCCCACCTCGGTGCCGTCCGCGAGGCGCACCGACAGACCCTCGAGTTCGTGGTCGTAGAACTCGTCGGGGTCGTCGGAGGGCACGAGTTCGGCGCTGTCGATGACGAACAGCGTGCCCCGCAACGCATCCGCGGCGGTGCGGTCCGGGACACCCTCGAGGCGCAGCAGAAGCCGCCCGGAATGCTCCCGGGCGGCTTCCACCGTGTACGTGTTCACAGTCTGCTCGCGCGGCTTGTGTCCCCGCAGCACGGCACCCACGGCGAATCGATCCTCGGGTTCGTCGGTGCGAACCTCGACCACGATCTCACCCTTGATGCCGTGTGACTTGGCGACACGGCCGACCACGAGCTCCACTGCCGAAAGGCCTCTACTGATCGGTGTCGACGACGTCGACACGGATCCCGCGGCCACCGATACCGGAGACCAGCGTGCGCAGAGCGGTCGCGGTGCGACCACCGCGGCCGATGACCTTGCCGAGATCGTCAGGGTTGACGTGCACCTCGACAGTGCGCCCCCGACGCCCGGTGATCAGCTCGACACGAACGTCGTCGGGGTTGGCGACGATGCCACGAACGAGGTGCTCCACGGCATCGGCGACGACGGCACTCACTTGTCAGCAGCCTCGGACTCTGCAGCAGCCTCGGCGGGAGCGTCGGCAGCAGCCTCGGCGTCCTCGGCCTTCGCCTTCTTCTTCTTGGGCGTGATGGCCTCGCCGACGGGCTCGTTCTCGGCCTGCGCGAGCGCAGCCTGGAACAGCTCCAGCTTGGTGGGCTTGGCTTCCTTGACCCGGAGGGTGCCCTCGGCGCCCGGCAGGCCCTTGAACTTCTGCCAGTCACCGGTGATCTTGAGGATGGCCTCGACGGGCTCGGTGGGCTGGGCGCCGACGCCGAGCCAGTACTGCGCGCGCTCGGAATCGACCTCGATCAGCGAGGGCTCTTCCTTGGGGTGGTACTTGCCGATGGTCTCGATCGCACGGCCGTTGCGGCGGGTGCGAGAGTCGGCGACGACGATGCGGTACTGCGGGTTCCGGATCTTGCCGAGCCGGGTGAGCTTGATCTTGACAGCCACTGCTGTACTTCTCCTTCAGTGCGCACACGAATGTGCCCACGTGTCACGTGCAATTCGGCGACGCGCAGGAATAGCGCGCCCGGTTTTGCCTCTAATCTGTGACCGCCGCGCGGTGCGTAACCGGATGCGACGAACAGCGGTTCATTCTGCCAGACGAACCCCGTCGGGGGGAAACCAGGTCACCGGGTCTTGACGACGGCGCCCCGCAACACCACGACGTCGGGCGCGGCGAGGGTGTCGCTGCTCGCGCGCGGGTCGTTCCGGAAGACCAGCAGATCCGCGGGGGCACCCGCTTCGACACCCGGATGCCCGAGCCAGGCGCGTGCATCCCAGCACGCGGCGCCGAGCGCTTCGGACGGGGTCAGCCCGACCGCCTTCAGTTCCTCGACCTCGTCGGCGATGCGCCCGTGGACGATCGATCCGCCCGCGTCGGTGCCGGCGTAGATCGGGATCCCCGCGTCGTGAGCGGCACCGATCGTGTCCTTCACCCGCGAGTGCAGGTCGCGCATGTGGGCGGCGTAGACCGGGAACCGTGAGGCGGACTCGGCGATCTCCGGGAACGTCGCGATGTTGATCAGCGTCGGGACGAGCGCGGTCCCGTGCGACACCATCAACTCGATGGTCTCGTCGGTGAGCCCGGTGCCGTGCTCGATGCAGTCGATTCCGGCGTTGATCAGGCCCGGAAGCGCATCCTCCGCGAAGACGTGCGCGGTGACACGCGCCCCTTCGCGGTGCGCCGCCGCGATCGCCTCGACCAGGATGTCGTCGCTCCACAACGGCGCCAGGTCGCCCGCGGAGCGGTCGATCCAGTCTCCGACGAGCTTGACCCACCCGTCGCCGGCCCGGGCCTGGCGTACCACCTCGTCCGGCAACTGCGACTCGTCCTCGAGGTCGACCGGAAGCCCGCGGATGTACCGCTTGGGGGCGGCGATGTGCTGCCCGGCGCGGACGATCCGCGGCAGGTCGGGGCGGTCGTCGACGAACCGGGTGTCGACCGGCGAGCCGGCGTCGCGAATCAGCAGGACCCCGCAGTCGCGCTCGGTCTCCGCCTGCGCGATCAGCCCCTCGACGCTCTCGCCACCGCCGCCGCCGAACCTGATGCCGACGTGGCAGTGGGCGTCGACGAGACCGGGAACGATCCACCCCGACTCGCAGACGGTCTCGGCGCCGGGAATCGGCTCCGCCGAGATCACCCCGCGGTCGACCCAGAACTCGACCGGCTGTTCGTCGGGCAGACCGGTTCCCCGGAAGTGCAGTGCAGCCATCGGTTACTTCTTCGGCAACTTCAGCTGGGACAGATCGATGCCCTCGAGACCCGGCGGCAACTCGTCGAGCCCCTTCGGCATGTTCGACAGATCGGGCATCCCCGCGGGGAGCCCTCCGGGCGGCATGCCCGGGAATCCGCCGGGGAGGCCGCCGGGGAACCCTCCGCGCACCTTCGGCGGCGTCGGTCCCTTGCCACCCTTCTTGCCCTTCTTGCCCTTCTTGCTGCGCTGCGGCTTGCGCGCACCCGGCATGCCCATGCGGCCGGCCATCGCGGCCATCATCTTGCGGGCCTCGAAGAAGCGGTCCACGAGCTGGTTGACGTCGGAGACCTTGACACCGGAACCGTTCGCGATCCGCAGGCGGCGGGACGCGTTGATGATCTTCGGGTCGTCGCGCTCGGCGGGGGTCATACCGCGGATGATCGCCTGCACCCGGTCGAGCTGCTTCTCGTCGACGTTCGCGAGAGCGTCCTTCATCTGCCCCGCACCCGGGAGCATGCCCAGGAGGTTGCCGATGGGGCCCATCTTGCGGACGGCCATCATCTGCTCGAGGAAGTCTTCGAGAGTCAGCTGGCCGGAGCCGATCTTCTGCGCGGTCGCCTCGGCCTGCTTCTGGTCGAAGACCTGCTCCGCCTGCTCGATGAGGCTGAGCACGTCACCCATGCCGAGGATGCGGCTGGCCATGCGGTCGGGGTGGAAGACGTCGAAGTCCTCGAGCTTCTCACCCGTGGACGCGAACAGGATGGGCTGCCCGGTGACCTCGCGGACGCTGAGCGCGGCGCCACCGCGCGCGTCGCCGTCGAGCTTCGTGAGCACGACACCGGTGAACCCGACACCCTCGCGGAACGCCTCGGCTGTGCTGACCGCGTCCTGACCGATCATCGCGTCGAGAACGAAGATCGTCTCGTCGGGGTTCACGGCGTCGCGGATACCCGCCGCCTGCGCCATCAGGTCGGCATCGATACCCAGGCGACCGGCGGTGTCGACGATGACCACGTCGAACTGCTTGTTGCGGGCCTCCTCGACACCGGCCCGCGCCACCTCGACCGGGTCGGCCGCGGTGATGCCCAGTTCGTTGTCGCCGCCGCCGATGGACGTGCCCGGGTGCGGCGCGAACACCGTGGCACCCGCGCGCTCACCGACGATCTGCAGCTGGGTGACGGCGTTGGGGCGCTGCAGGTCACAGGCGACGAGCAGCGGGGTGTGCCCCTGGTCGCGCAGCCACTTCGCGAGCTTCCCGGCGAGGGTGGTCTTACCGGAACCCTGCAGACCCGCGAGCATGATGACCGTCGGCGGCGTCTTCGCGAACGCCAGCCGGCGGGTCTCGCCACCGAGGATTCCGACGAGTTCCTCGTTGACGATCTTGACGACCTGCTGCGCCGGGTTCAGCGCCGCCGAGACCTCGACGCCCTTGGCGCGTTCCTTGATCTTGGCGATGAACGAGCGGACGACGGGCAGCGCGACGTCTGCCTCGAGCAGGGCCAACCGGATCTCACGGCAGGTGGCATCGATGTCGGCTCCGGAAAGGCGACCCTTGCCACGCAGATCCTTGAGGGCTCCGGTCAACCTGTCGGAAAGGGATTCGAACACCGAGTGCGCTCCTGAAGTCATACGAGTGTGCGGTGGATATTCTCGGGCACCAGCCTAGCCGCTCACGTCCGGTCGTTCATTCTCCCCCGCTGCCCTCCTGCTTCTTCGGCTTCGTGAGCGGAACGACGCCGAGGATCGCGCTCTCGACCTGTTCCCTGCTCGCCCGGGTGTCCCCGCCGCCGACATCGAGGCAGAACGAGTCGATGACCGACGAACCGCGAGTGGTCACCCGCGCCCACCGGACGTCCGCGCCGCACGTGTCGAACGCGTCGGCCAGCCTGCACAGCAGCCCCAGCCGGTCCTCGGCCCTGAGCTCGAGGATGACCTCGCCGGGCGTCGCCGTGTCGAACCAGATGACCCGCGGCGGCGCCTGCGCGTACTGCACCGGAACCGCGGCCTCGCCCCGTTCCTCGACGGCGGCCACGCGCTGGCTCTCGCGAGCCTCCTCCTCCTTGGCGGTCAGCCTCTCCAGCAGATCCAGCTCCCCCGCCAGCGCGCGGATCAGCTCCTGCCGCAGCAGTCCCGCCTGCGGCGGCGCCCCGAAGCTCGGGGACACGACGAACGAGTTGACCGCGGAGCCCTCGGCACCGCCCAGCGAGGCGGAGTAGACGCGCAGGGAATGCAGCGCGAGCACACCCGCCGCCTTCGACAGCAGACCCCTCTCGTCGGGCGCGATGACCGTCACCACGTACGTGTGGGGACTGTCGGCGGGGACCAGTGCGACGTGCACGCCCCCCGTCGCGGCCAGAGCGACGTGCTCCGGGTCGAGCGGATCGGGTGCGGGAAGCACCTCCCCCGCCATGACCAGGCGGCAGCGGCGGACGAGTTCGCCGATGAGCGAGGACTTCCAGTCGCCCCACACCCCGGGACCGGTCGCCAGTGAATCCGCCTCCGCCAGCGCGTGCAGCAGTTCCAGCAGAACGCCGTCACCGCCGAGCGCCTCCACCACCCTCTCGACCGTCTCGGGATCGTCGAGGTCGCGCCGTGTCGCGGTGTGCGGCAGCAGGAGATGGTGGCGCACGATCGCTGTCAGCAGCGCGACGTCGGACGGCCACAATCCGAGCCGTTTGCCGATCTGGGTGGCCAGTTCCGCGCCGACCACGCTGTGGTCGCCGCCGCGGCCCTTGCCGATGTCGTGCAGCAGTGCGCCGAGCATCAGCAGGTCCGGACGGGCGACACGGGTGGTGAACCCACTGGCGTAGGCGGCGGTCTCGACGAGGTGGCGATCCACCGTCCACGTGTGCACCGCGTCCCGCGGCGGCAGGTCCCGGACGGCACCCCACTCGGGGAGCAGCCTGCCCCACAGTCCGGTGCGATCGAGAGCCTCGATCGCGGCGACGGCGCGGCTACCGGAGCCGAGCATCACCAACAGGTCGTTCAGTGCCTCCTTCGGCCACGGCTCCCGCAGCTCGGGGGCGTTGTCGGCCAGGCGATTCAGAGTGGACGCCGACATCGGCATTCCCGTCGTCGCCGACGCGGACGCGACCCGCAACACGAGGCCGGGGTCCTTCGCGGGCCGGGCGTCGCGGGCCAGGACCACTTCGCCGGCGTGCTCGACGACTCCCTCGTCGAGGGGCCGCCGTACCGGTGGGCGGCGCAACCGCGCCAGGCCGCGCCGCGGCAGTGCATGGCCTGCCGTGCGCACACCGACGTCGACGGAGTAGCTGATGGTGCGCGCGGCATCGCTGAGCATGCGCGCGAGGTCGAACCGATCACCGATCCGGAGTGCGGCGCCGATCTCGTCGGCATCCTGCGCCCGCAACTGGTCACGCGAGCGGCCCGCAACGCGGTGCAGTTCGGTGCGGACGTCGAGGAGCCGCCGGTGCGCGAGGGCCAGTCCCCCGCCGGGCGACTCCGGACCGAGTCCGGGCATGCCGTCGGTGAGCTGCGCGATGGACAGCGCGTTGAGCAACTGCACGTCCCGCAGTCCACCCCGACCGCTCTTGAGGTCGGGCTCCGCGCGGTGGGCGATCTCGCCGCTGCGTTCCCAGCGGGCCCGCGTCTGCTCGATCAGGCCGTCGAAGCGGTTGCGGATGCCGGTGCGCCACTGCCTGCGGACCCCGCTGATGAGCAGGTTGGTCAGCTCGACGTCGCCGACGATGTGGCGCGCCTCGAGCATCCCCAGGGCCGCGGTGATGTCCGTGTCGGCCACCTGCAGTGCCTGAGGGATGGTGCGGACGCTGTGGTCGAGCTTGATGTGCGCGTCCCACAACGGATACCAGAGCTGGTCGGCGACCTGCGAGACCACCGCCGGATCCATGTCGTCGTGGAGCAGGAGGAGGTCGAGGTCCGAGTACGGCAGCATCTCCCGCCTGCCGAGCCCTCCGACCGCGACGAGCGCGAAACCGCTGTCCGGCTTGATGCCGAGTTCGGCACCCTTTGTGGTCAACCAGAACTCGTGCAGGTCGACGAGCGCGTGCCGCAGCGCGGCCGCATCGAGCCGGCGTCCGTGGCCTGCCGGATTCCTTGTGCCGGGGCCGGTCTCGGAGCCGCCGGTGAGCAGTTGCCTGCGTGCGCGGGCCAGGTCCGCCGCTTCGTCCGATCCGCCTGACGCAACCGGCCCTGGTTCCGTCGCCTTGGCGACGGGACCAGGGCCGGTCTTACCGGACCCGTTGGGGTCAGAGCGCATCCGCGCCGCGTTCCCCGGTGCGTACCCGGATGACCGACTCGACCGGCGAGACCCACACCTTGCCGTCACCGATCTTGCCGGTGCGTGCCGCCTCGACGATCACCTCGACGACCTTGTCCACAGCAGCGTCGTCCACGACGACCTCGACCCGGACCTTCGGTACGAAATCGACCGAGTACTCGGCTCCGCGGTAGACCTCGGTGTGCCCCTTCTGGCGGCCGTACCCCTGGACCTCGCTGACGGTCATGCCGAGGACGCCCGCCTGCTCGAGTCCCGTCTTGACGTCCTCGAGAGTGAACGGCTTGACAATTGCCGTGATCAGCTTCATTTCGTTGTCCCTTCCAAAGCGCTTCGGTACTCGATGTTCACTCTTATCACTAGCCGATCAGGCGAAGTCGTAGGCGGTCTCCGCATGTTCGCCCTCGTCGATGCCCTGAGCCTCTTCCTCGGCGGACACCCTCCAGCCGAGCGGCTTGAGAGCGAACGCGATGACAGCGGTCAGGATGCCGGTGAACACGAGCGCGGACAGTGCGATCACGATCTGGACAACCAACTGCTTGTAGTCACCACCGTAGAACAAACCGGTCGACGTTCCGAAGAATCCGATGGCCACGGTGCCCCAGAGGCCGGAAACCAGGTGGACACCGACGACGTCGAGCGAGTCGTCGTAGCCGAACTTGAACTTCAGGCCCACGGCCAGCGCGGACAGGATGCCGGCGATCGCGCCGAGGACCAGCGAGCCGACCGGGCTGAGGGCACCGGCGGCCGGGGTGATGGCGACGAGGCCTGCGACCGCACCGGACGCGGCGCCGAGGCTGGTGGCGTGGCCGTCGCGGATGCGTTCCGTCAGGAGCCAGCCCAGGATTGCGGCGGCAGTCGCGGAAGTCGTGTTGACCCAGGCGAGTCCGGCGTTGCCGTCGGCGGCGAAGGCGGAGCCCGCGTTGAAACCGAACCAGCCGAACCACAGCAGAGCGGCACCGAGCATCACGAACGGCAGGTTGTGCGGCCGGAACGCGGTCTTGCCGAAGCCGGCGCGCTTGCCGATGATCACGGCGAGGACGAACGCGGCGATACCGGCGTTGATGTGGACGACGGTGCCACCGGCGAAGTCGATCGGGGCCACGGAGGCGACCAGCCCACCCTCGCCGTCGTCGGTGGTTCCGAAGATCTTCGCCGCCAGTCCGTTCTCCGAACCGGACAGCAGTCCGCCACCCCAGACCATGTGAGCGAGCGGGAAGTACACGATGGTGACCCACACGCCGGAGAACAGCAGCCAGGTGCCGAACTTGACGCGCTCGGCCAGTGCACCGCTGATCAGCGCGGTGGTGATGATCGCGAACGTCACCTGGAAGGCGATGTCGATCACGTTGGGGTAGCCGAAAGCGCCGGCGATGAAGTTGCCGTCGGCATCGGTGATGCTGTCCTTCAGTCCGAAGAACTCGAACGGGTTCGCGAAGATTCCCCCGATGTCGTCGGTCCCATAGGACATCGACCAACCCCACAGCACGTAGATCACCCCGA
>JBCEBZ010000448.1:0-11795 GCA_039206675.1 Rhodococcus sp. (in: high G+C Gram-positive bacteria)
CCTCGACATGGACGTACCGGCCCGTGATGGGTTCGACGGCGCCGTCAGTGCTGGGCATCGACCCTCCCTTCGGTATGTGCTGCAATACGCAAGAGCAGCAGAAGGATTCGGAGATGGCGGATCAGACTGGTCCGTCCCTCGGCGATCGAGAACTCGGGGTGGTGCCGGTCGAGCGCGAGGACGTCGTTGCATCGCGGAGCGGGGCAAGGCACCAACATGCTGTCCCAGGCGGCCGGCGAACCCTCCAGACGGATGACCTCGAGGTCGACCGCTTCGGTGGTTGCGTCGGTCCTTCTGTGGGGCCGGCCTCCGTCGATATCGACGACGACTTCCTCATCACCACTGCGCAGTACGAGAGTGAACGACGTCCAGCGGCCGATCGTCCGGAGTTCGCGGTCTGCTTCGGCCGAGGCGAGCCAGCCGTCGATCCAGGTGTCGGGAAACGCCGCGGGAGCGACGATTGCCTCGCCGGAGATCGTGGCACCCATCTGTCAGTGCCTCAGTCCAGCTTCGCGCAGGAGCGGCATGACCTTCTCGTTGAAGTGCGCGAGTTCCTCTGCATAGTCGAGGAATCCGATCATGGCACCGTCCATGCCGGCGTCGGAGAGCTGCTGGAACTGCTCCACGACCTGCTCGGGAGTTCCCACGAGGTTGATGCCACCCCAGCCGGCGATGAACCGCTCCTTGTACTTTTCGATCTGAGGAGTCGAGGACTGGCTCTCCATTCCGAGCACGCTCATCACATTGCGGGCACCCGGCCAGTCGCCCTGGTCGATGATCGCCTGATGGGCGGCCTTCGCCTCTTCCTCGGTGTCCCGGCAGACCACCAGCGCCAGGGTCATGACCTGCATCTTGCGGCCGTACTCGTTCAAGGCACGCGCCTTGATGAGGTCCGAGTGCGACTTCATGCTCTCATGCGAGTCGAGCGCGGTGAGGTTGACATCAATGTACTTCGCGTTGAAGTCCAGGCCAGCCTTGGAGGTTCCGGCGTTGATGAGCAGTGGCCGCGGGTTCGACAGCGGCTTCGGGTACGACTCGACGGCCTTGGACTGGAAGTGCTTGCCGTTGAAGTCGAATTCGTCACCCTTGGCCCACAACTCCTC
Organism: Rhodococcus sp. (in: high G+C Gram-positive bacteria); assembly: GCA_039206675.1. Classification (GTDB taxonomy): domain Bacteria; phylum Actinomycetota; class Actinomycetes; order Mycobacteriales; family Mycobacteriaceae; genus Rhodococcus_F. The sequence goes on from JBCEBZ010000448.1 coordinate 1,104, forward strand.
CACGAACTCGATCCACTCGCCGCCGAAGCCGTAACGGTCGTCGTGTTCGAGTTGCTTCTTGCCGAACATCTCCATCTCGGGCGTGAACCAGCCCATCACCATGTTGATGCCGTAGCGACCGCCGGAGATGTGGTCGATGGTGGTGGCCATCTTGGCGGCGGCGATCGGGTGCACGGTCGGCACGTGGCAGGTGGTGAAGATGTGAATGTTCTCCGTAGCTTCTGCCAAACCTGCTGCCCAGGTGAAGGTTTCATAGCAGATTCCGTTGAAGTTGGTTTCGCCACCGAAGCCGCGCCAGCGTGCGACGGGGACGATGGCCTCGAAGCCGATGCGGTCGGCCAACTGGGCGATCTTCTTCTGCTGGTCCCAGGTGATGCGGAAGGAGGTGGGAGCGTGGCTCATGACCATGCCGCCACTGCAGTTGAAGGCGAAGAGGCCGAGTTTGAACTTCTGGTCGTTGAGCATCGGAGAGTTGGCAACGTCGACGTCCGAAACGCCGAACGTGTCCTGCTGGTGCATGGGCAGTGTCATGAGTGACTCCGATCAAGGATTTGAGAAGCGAACCGGCTGAAGCGGTACCGCCATGAAGACACTCACAAGATAACCCCGGTGAGACCACCGTCACTATCCGAAAAGCAACGGCACTATCCGACTTGTGCTACGAATTTCGGAGCGCGTTTCGAACTGTGTCACTGGGTGTTTCACCGAACTGCTGTTTGTAGTACGCCGAAAAACGGCCCAGATGGACAAAACCCCATTGGACGGCTACGTCGGTGACCGAGCGCTGGCCGGCGAGCACGATCAGTTCGTCGCGCACGCGATCGAGACGGACTTTCCTGACGTATGCCAGGGGTGTGAGCCCGACAGCTTGCCGAAAACCCACCTGCAGGGCGCGCGCGCTGACGCCTGCCACTTCGGTAAGACGCCCGATGGACAGATCGGACTCGGGTTGGGAGTCGATGAGGTCGATGACGCTCTTGATTCGGTTGCGGTTGGCCGGTTTCGTCGGGGCCCGCAGTTCATCCGAATACCGATGCGGCACCGCCAGGAGCATTTGGGTCATGGCAAACGACTCCAACTGTCCGCGGGCCAGGGGCGATTCTGCGAGGCCACCCGGACGCGCCAGCTCCGAACGAAGGAAGCTGATCGCACTGAGCAGGCCTTGACCTCCCGCGGTCGTCATGTCGAAGGCGAGCTGGAAGTCGATCGGCCCCTCAATCGGGTGATTCAACAACCCACCGAGATGACTTTCGATCGCTGCACTCGGCACCAGGACCGCGTACTGCAGCGCGTCCGGGCTCCAGCGGACCGTGAAGTCCTCGAAGGGACGGAAGACCACGCCCCGTCGCAGCGCCGCGGTGGTCGCCCGCTGCCCTGACTGCGTTACCAGGGTCGCGCCGTGCAGCGTGAGATTGAGGTGGTAGTGCCGCCGCATAGCCGGCACCAGCAGTTCCGCGTCCGCCCCGTAGTTGAGGTGGCCGATCGTGAGCTGATGCGACTGCAGGAAGTGGAACTTGAAGTCCAATGGCTGGCCGTCGCGAGATTTCAGCTCGTGAGGGACGTAGACCGAGGAGATGAGGCTGTGCGCTTCATCGAAATCTCGGGTTCGAATCATGTCCGGACGGAGGCGCAGGTCGGGTGGCCCCGACGTGGCATTCTGCGGTTTCATGCGGACTCCGCTCGGTTGGCCGGGACCGGTTCCCCGCACCCCGCCGGCAAGAACCGACGTCCATCACCGCTGGTCAATGACATTTCAGGTCACTCCTACAACTCCACTCTAACGCCCGATCTACTGGGCGCGGTTGCATGAGTAAAACAAAATGTGACCCGTGTCACTATCAAAAAAACAAAGTCACTATCCGAAAAGCGAAGTACCGGTCCGGCGGCGCGCCCGATTCGGACTGGAGTGGAGTTGACGCCGCAGCCGGGGGCAGCCGAGCAGACCGCCATTGCCCCGGCTGGGGCGGTTCACTGGGCTTCAGACGATGTCGAGGGCGTCCAGCAGCGGCACGGCCAGGTTCTGGTCACCCTCGATCTTGCAGTGCTGCGCCCACGGCTGTCGCGTCGTTCCCCATGCCACGAAGGCAGCCGCATCCGAGACCACTCGCACGGCACCTGCGTCATCCTCGGTCACCACCAACCCGTCACTCCCCCTGGTTACCGTCCACGTGCTTGCGCCGGCCCCAGTGAACTCGAAGGTGACCGGTTCGGTGACAGTGTCATCGAGATCGGAACCCTGCATCTGCGGCAGGCCCCACATCATCCACTGCACGGCCGCGTAGAGAGCCGCATGGCTCACCTCACCCAGAGATCGACCAGCTGTCGTCTGATCAATCGGGCCGTAGGGCTGCAGAAGATCATGACGCAGATGGCAGAAGTAGTCGAACACCTGCGCGTTGGCGAGGGCATGCGCCGGGTACGTTCCCAACTGCCCGAGCGAGACCGGGCTCGATGCGGTCGGCTCTTGCTGCTGCTCGAGCAGTTTTGCCTCGAACAACGGAACGTACGTGTGGTACTCGTCGAGAATCTCCGCAACGGAGTTCGCTCGCCGCCGATCCACGCGGACATCGTGCTGACGCTCCCGATTGGCCGGCAGCGGCGCGGCGCCGGGCGGCTCCGGAATGGGGTCGACCGCTTGATGCGCGTTGGCGGCCAGGTGCGCGATTACGTCCCGCACCCGCCATCCCGCGCAGGCTGATTCCATCTCCCATTCCTCGAGTGAGAGGGTGGCGATGATCTGATCCAGATCGGCGCGCACGGCACCGAACTCTCGTGCTGCTTGCTTCGTCATGAACCGGCTCTCTTCCGAACGTGCGACACCGCTGGGCGCTTACCCGCGAGTATCGAGGTTTCACAGGATGCGGATATCGCCGCATACTGCCTTGATAGAATGCCAAAACCGTTTGTTTCCAACAAGTGTCGACCATCTGCTCGTCGCTTTTCGGACAGCGGCTGCGTTTCGCGGATACGCCCGGGCCCGGCAGGTTCGACGAACCGGCAGCACTCGGCGCGTTGGGTGTCCGCAGCGGGGGCCGGCGACGCCGGAAGGGTCGGACTGGGGGGCCGGGGCGAGAACGCCGGGATTGTGTTTGCACCAATAGTTTGACATCTGTCGTAGTACGTTTGTTATCGTACTAATGTCGATTCACGCGATCCCGCCCCCTCCCCCGTCAGTTCCAGTATCAGGAGACAATCATGGGCAGCCTGTTCGCCCCGCTCACTTTGCGGTCGTTCACCATTCCTAATCGCATCTGGATGTCTCCGATGTGCATGTACTCCGCCGCGAGTAACGGAGCCGAAACGGGTGCTCCCACGGACTTTCACCTCGGCCACCTGGCAAGCCGTGCGGCGGGCGGTGCTGGACTGATCATGGTCGAGGCAACGGGTGTGCGTCCCGACGGCCGCATCAGCCCATGGGATCTGGGTCTGTGGAACGACCACCAGCAGGCCGCCTTCACCCGCATCACCGGCGCGATCCGGTCGTACGGTTCGGTGCCGGCGATTCAACTCGCCCACGCCGGGCGCAAGGCTTCCGTGGACAAGCCTTGGCTCAGTGACCGTTACCTGGCCGAGCCCGAAGGCGGTTGGCGCACCATCGCCCCCAGCGCGCAGGCATTTGCTGGCCTCCCTGAACCGATGGAGTTGACGGAGAACGAGATTCAAGAGCTGGTAGGCGATTTCGCGGAATCCGCCGAACGTGCGTTGGCAGCGGGGTTCCAAGTAGTCGAGGTACACGGCGCGCACGGCTATCTGATCAATTCGTTCCTCTCTCCCGCCTCCAACAGGCGGACCGATGCGTACGGCGGCAGCTTCGAAAATCGCCTGCGTTTCCCCTTGGAGGTTGTCGACGCTGTTCGAGAGGTCTGGCCTGACGAACTTCCCGTGTTCTTCCGGACTTCGGCCACCGATTGGCTGTCCGAAGATTCCGACGATCCGCGTGCGGGTTGGACCGGGGACGACACCGTCCGCCTTGCGAAGGAACTCGAGGCGCACGGGGTGGACCTGGTGGACGTGTCCACGGGAGGATTGGTTCGTGATGCGCGGATCCCTGCTGGGCTCAACTACCAGGTGCCATTCGCCGACAGGGTGCGCAATGAAGCTGGCATCCCCACAGCCGCGGTGGGCCTCATCCTCGAACCCGATCAGGCTCGGGACATCATCGCATCCGGCCAGGCGGATGCTGTCATGCTTGGACGCCAACTACTTCGTGAGCCCTATTGGGCACTGCGTGCTGCGGTCGAACTCGACGAGGAACCGCAGTGGCCGGTGCAGTACGGCTATGCCGCGGCCCGCCACTCCTAAGGGCACCCGAGTTCTCTGGTGGCACAGACCGCGGTCGTTGTAGGCGGCTGGTGCCTAATCGTCAGCCGTCAGTGCCCGGAATCGCCCCCGCCGTCGGACTTGCCCGCTCGGCGTCGATGATCGACTGCAGCAAGCCGGGAAATCTGCTGTCGAGATCCTCACTTCGGAGATTGTTGAGGATCGCCGTTCCACAGTAGTGCTGGTCAATGACGCCAGCTTCGCGCAACACTCGAAAATGGTGCGTCGAAGTGGATTTGCTGACCGGCAATTCGAACGCGATGCATGCCTGGTCGTCGTGACCGTCGGCAAGCTGGCACACGATCCGACGCCGAATGGGATCGGCCAGCGCGGACAGCAGGGCATCGAGCTGGATCTCGCCGGCGTCCGGATGGTCGAGGGTACGCATCGCCCCACTCTCTCGTGTCGATCGCCACTCAGGTAATCTGACCAGAATCGTACTACGATACTTGCCGTACTTCTGTTCGGGTTCGACGCCTACCGCCGATCGCCATCGATCCACTGTCTGCGGTATCGATGAGGATGCCGCCAAGGTCTCTCCTGTTCCGTGAGAACACGAGACGAGGTCTATTCGAGATCAGGAGCCTCCGGTGGCGTCAGCCGAGTCCTTCCACCTTTTCGTGTAGTCGCGGAGCGTCGGGGTGACCTGCCGGCTGGGTCCGGAGTCACTGACCTAGCCACGGGTCATTCATGTGCTGCTGAGGACGAGTCCTTCGCCGAACCACAGGAACAGCAGTCTTCCCACACTGTCCGCGTGTGCCCTGGTCCGCGCCTGTGGGTCGGCAACTCGCGACCTCCCGCGATGTTCGGCCGGCCGGAGACCGGACGGTGCGCGCCTGATCCCTCCTCGGAATCTGCGATCATCTGTTGATTGATCTGTAAGCGCCGATCGTCACGCTCACCCGGGGCTCCGTCACTCCGCCGCCCGAAGGGCTGGATGCCCCCCGGTCAGATGGTCGATCGACCCCGACCGGCCCGATCCGGCTTCGGATCTCGGGTCTCCGGGTCGACCACCAGCACATTCGCGAGCTCGCCCTGACTGTTACGCCGCAGGTATCTACGCTCGCGCATGACGTCGTCACCATGGATGACGGTGCTGGATATCCCGACTCCCGGTGGGCAGCGGCATCAGGGATGGCTGGACGGTCGGACGGACCGGGACTTCGTGGACATCCAGCTCGGCAAGCCGACAGATCACGAAGGCCATCGCATCACTGCCGCTCCGACCGCGATGCGCGGACCTTCGACTTGTCGCGTCAAGGTCTCGGCCACGTGCGATTTCACAGATTCGGGGGCGACACCGCGATCCGTTTGTGCTCGCCGACCGCCTGTCGCAGACCCCCCGAAACGCAGGTCTTCGTCGCCCGCAGGACACCGCATGGTTCGGCATGCCGACGTCGTCGGCGACCTCAAGGTTGATGATGCAGCTCCGCCCCCCGATTCCCGAAGCGGACTTGGGCGAAAACGCCGAATCTTTTTGCCAGGCCGCTCACCGTTTTCGGCCGACGATACCTCAGGGACATCATCGCAGTTCAGGACGTCTATACCGGCCTGGGATCCGAGCGCCCGATAAGGTGTCACCCACCGCTCCACAACGAGAAGTGACGTTGATTCGCTTGCAATCGGGAAAGTGCCGTGCTTATTGTTGAGACCTCATAGCAGGCTCGGCGCCCCTGCTGACCGCGCGTCAGACCACTGCCGAGGACCACGTTGGGCGCACTCGACTCGGACGAGAATCGCAAAGTTTGCAACGACCAAAGGACCGAAAGATGACGACGCCACAGGAATACATCGACGACATGGCCGAGAAGCGCGGCTACGTTCTCGACTATCACAAGGTGATGGCCAAGCACGACTTCCCTGTCCTGCAGGCCGCCAATGCCATGGTCGGTGCGGCGTACCTGAACCAGCGCACCCTCGACCGCAAGACGAAGGAGCTCATCTTCATCGTCAGCTTGACGGTCATGCGCGCCTCGAAGGGTCATATCCAGAGTCATATTCGGGTCGCTCTCGATCTCGGCTTGACCGCCGCCGAGATCCTCGAAGCGATCGAGATCTCGCTGCCGGAGGCCGGGATCGTCGCATTCCAGGCCGGCCTGGAGGCATGGCGCGAGGTGGTCGGCGCCGACGGCCTCGAGCCGCGCGTACTCGTGCACGAGGGCGGGTCCGGCAGCGAGTAGCTGCCCCACCTCTCTGCAGGTCGGCCGGCACATCGGTCGATCCCGAACTGCCGTCCTCGCCTTTCCGTTGTCTTGTCGGGTGTCCACCTCCGACGACGGTGAGGCGAGGGCGGCTTTTGCGTGCCCGACCATCGCCCCTTCGTGCGTCGATCAAATCTCCACTCTTCGCTAAATAGTCGGCTTTTTTTGATGATCTAAATCACGCTACTCACGGGCCCCGATCGGCACCGAGAGAAGGCGGGGATCAGGCCCCTAAGAATCACTATATTGGCAGTTCGAACCCACAATTTTCAGACACTAGAGGCGAGCGATACCCCCGCCGGGGACCGCCCGCGTACCACGAACTCGCCCACAGACGGATCATGCTGCAGGCCAGATTGGCGCCATTCCGCCTTGATTCCTGGAAAGTGCCGCGCTTATTCTGGAAGTGATCCTGGTGCCATCGATCACACCGGGTCCTCTATCCGCCTCTACACCACTGGGAGTTCTCATGGCGCCTGACGCTCGCGCAGACTCGGCCACCCTTTTCGTCGGACTCGGCAAGATGGGCGAGCCCATGGTGCGGCGGTACGGCCCCACTCGGCCGACATTCGTGTACGACGTGTCGGAGTCGACGGCCTCACGTGTCGCCGCCGATGTCGGAGGCACTCGGCTGACCGATCTGGCTCAGCTGCCCGCTGCGATCGACACGGTGATCTTGATGCTGCCCAACAGCACCATCGTCGAGTCCGTTCTTCTCGGGGACGGCTCCGAGGACGGGGTGCTGGCGCAGCTGCCCGCCGGGGCGTTGGTGATCGACATGGGTTCGTCGCGGCCGGCCAGTACCCGGATGTTGGCGGCCGCCGCGGCGGCCCGCGGCATCGACCTGGTGGACGCGCCGGTCTCCGGTGGGGTGGCGAAAGCCGCGGCCGGCACCTTGTCGATCATGCTCGGTGGCACGAAAGAGGCCTTGGCGCGGGCCACCGCACACGTCCGTCCGCTGGGTGCGCATCTGCTCGAGCTCGGTCCGGCCGGGTCGGGGCACGCGGCGAAGGCGCTCAACAACTGGCTGTCGGCGGCGAATCTGTCCGCGGCCGCCGAGATTCTCAGTGTCGCGGTGCAGAGCGGTATCGCGCCCGAGGCGATGATCGCCACGCTCAACGCCTCGACCGGCCGCAGTCAGGCGACCGAAGTCAAGTACCCGAACCACATCCTCTCCGGCGCCTACGATTCGGGATTCGACTTCGACCTGATGCTCAAGGACCTGCGGATCGGCAACGAGCTGGCCGGTGAGCAGGGCACGTATTCGCCGATTCTCACCAGTGTGCTCGGTTCCGTGGAAGGGGCGCGGGCCTGGTTCGATCGCGATGGTCTCGACCACACCGAGATGGCGCGATTCTACGAGGAGAAGAACGGAGTCACCTTCGGGGAGTCCGCGCCAGAGCCGATCTCCTGACCGATCGCACGAAAGTCGGCGGCGCCGGTAGGCACCTTCTCGCAGGCGGCGTCTGGACGCCGCGCCCATCTTCGAAGGAAAAGCAATGTCAGTTCAGCAGAGCGCGCACTCGTCCTCGGTCGAGTTGTCCCGGGCCACCCGCGTCAAAACGGCAGCCGCGGTCGGGATCGGCAACTTCATGGAGTGGTTCGACTTCGCCGTCTACGGCTTCTTCGCCACCATCATCGGTCGCCTGTTCTTCCCGGAGTCGACCGCGCTGGTCTCGCTCCTAGCCTCGTTGTCGGTGTTCGCCGTCGGCTTCCTGATGCGCCCCCTGGGTGGATTGATCCTCGGACCGATTGGCGACAAGCACGGGCGTAAAACCGCCCTGGTGTTGTCGGTGCTGCTGATGGGCGGCGCCACCACCATCATGGGCGTGCTGCCCACCTATGCCACGGTCGGCGTCGTCGCACCGGTGCTGCTGCTGATCCTGCGCTGCATCCAGGGCGTCGCCGCGGGCGGGGAATGGAGCGGCTCGGCGGCCTATCTGCTCGAGAGCGCCCCGAACAACCGGCGTGGGGTGTACGCCAGCCTCATCTCCGGGACCGCAGCCCTGGCCTTTGTCGCCGGCAGCCTGTTCGCATTGTGGCTCAACAACAGCCTCGACGCGGCGCAACTGGACGCCTGGGGTTGGCGGATCCCCTTCCTGCTAGCCGCCCCGATGTCGCTGATCGGGTTGTTCATCCGGATGCGGCTCGGGGACACCCCGGTCTTCGAGGCCCTCAAGGCCGAGCGTGATGTGGCGGACGCCCCGCTGAAGGCGGCGGGCACCAAGAACCTCAAGCCCGTCCTGATCACGTTCGCGCTGTCCGCAGTCAGCGGCCTGGGCATCTACTTCCTGGCCACCTATATCAACAACTATCTGTCGGTGACAGCTGGTCTGTCCCGACCGGATGCGTTACTGCTCAGTGTGATCGGGTTGTCGTTGTACATGTTGATGTGCCCGGTCGCCGGAGCGCTGTCGGACCGATACGGGCGCCGCATCGTCAACCTCACCGGCACGGCCGGTTTCGTGGTGCTGACCATTCCCGCGTTCATGCTGCTCTCGACCGGCTCGAGCGTCCCGATCGTCGTCGGGCTCGCCCTGTTCGGTGTGTGCCAGGCGCTGTGCAGTGTCACCAATGTGGCGCTGTTGGTGGAGTTGTTCCCGGCGTCGACGCGGTCGAGTGGCAGCGCCCTGGGCTACAACCTCGGTCTGGCCCTGATCGCTGGTCCGGGCCCGTTGGTGGCCGCCGCGCTCGTTGCGTCCACCTCGAACCCGGTGTCGCCGGCATGGTACGTGGTGGCGGTGGCGCTGCCGGCGCTGCTGGCCATCGCGAAGTGGATGCCGGAGACCTACAAGTCGAACCTGACCGAGAGCTGAACAATGCATTCCATTCCCACTCCGGCACCGTCCGACCGCGACGACGAATACACCGTGTCCATCGTCAAGTACGGCACCCGCGAAACCCGACGACGTGAGTTGTTCCTGAACTACGACCTCTACGGGGAACCCGACGGACCGGCCCGACTCGACTACTTCTTCTGGATCGCTCGCAACCAGCACCGCACGGTCGTCATCGACACCGGTTTCTCGTCGGCGGCCGGTCAGGCCCGCGGCCGCACCATGCTGATGCACCCGTCCCAGGCCCTGGCCGCGCTCGGGGTCGACTCGGCCGCGGTGGACACCATCGTGCTCACCCATGCGCACTACGACCACGTCGGCAACGTCGGGTTGTTCCCGTACAGTGCCGTGCTGCTCGCCGAGCGGGAACTCGAGTTCTGGACCGGACCGCTGGCAGACCGGCGCCAATTCGCGGCGTTCAGCGAGAGCGTGGAAATCGACGAGCTGGTCGCGGCGCGGAAAAGCGGGCGGCTGACCACCTTTACCGGCACCGCCCGCCCGGCCCCCGGCATCGAAGTCCACGAACTCGGCGGTCACACGCCAGGCATGAGTGTGGTCACCGTCGATACCAATGCCGGCACCGTCCTGCTGGCCTCCGATTCGATGCACCTATACGAGCAGTTCGAGCGAGAGATGCCGTTCAGCGGCATCACCGACCTGGCTGGGATGTATCAGGGCTATGCGCGGATCCGGCAGCTGCTCGATGGTGGCGTCACGCATCTGGTGTCCGGGCACGATCCGAGCACCCTGGAACGGTTCACGCCGAGCCCGGTGCTGCCCGGACTGGCCGCCACCATCGGCACCACCACCGCCGATCCGCTCGAGGCACGACAAGCCGACACGACAACGCCCGGAAGGCCGACATGACAGCTTCGACGCGCACCCAGGACGCGTTTCCCACAGCGTGGGTCGAGCACTGGCTCGACGCGGTGAACACCAACCCAGAAGTCCAGGTGATCGGCCGGTGGACCCGCCTGCATCTGGTGCTCGAATGCGGGTTCCATGACGTGACACTGGAATTCGACCAAGGCTCCCTCCGCCGGGTACCGGCCGGTCTGACCACCACGCGCGACCGAGTAGTGTTCACCGGCTCGGACCGGGCCTGGAACAGCATGCTGGTGCCGCATCCGGCGCCGCGGTGCAACGACGTGCTGGCCCTGGACCGACACGACCCCGACTTCGACGTCACCGAAGGCCGGGAGGTGTTGATCAAGCACCTGCGGGTGCTGTTGGCGATCTTCCGGATCGCCGCGCAAACGGAAGGACGTCGATGACCTCGACCGATCACGTCGCCCACTTCGAGGACATCGTGGGGCGCTATCTGCATCTGAACA
>JBCEBZ010000449.1:0-11706 GCA_039206675.1 Rhodococcus sp. (in: high G+C Gram-positive bacteria)
TCAACCGCGTGTCGAAGGTCGTCAAGGGTGGTCGTCGCTTCAGCTTCACCGCTCTGGTGATCGTGGGCGACGGCAACGGACTGGTCGGCGTCGGCTACGGCAAGGCCAAGGAAGTTCCTGCGGCCATCCAGAAGGGCGTCGAGGAGGCTCGCAAGAGCTTCTTCCGCGTGCCGATGATCGGCAGCACCATCACGCACCCGGTTCAGGGTGAGGCCGCAGCGGGCGTCGTCATGCTGCGTCCGGCAAGCCCCGGTACCGGTGTCATCGCCGGTGGCGCGGTGCGTGCCGTGCTGGAATGCGCCGGCATCCACGACATTCTGTCGAAGTCGCTCGGTAGCGACAACGCCATCAATGTTGTGCATGCGACCGTTGCTGCGCTCAAGGGCCTGCAGCGCCCCGAGGAAGTTGCCGCTCGCCGCGGTCTCGCCCTCGAGGACGTTGCCCCCGCCGGCATGCTGCGTGCGCGCGCACAGGCTGGGAGCGTGAAGTAATGGCCGAACTCAAGGTCACTCAGATCAAGAGCACCATCGGTACCAAGCAGAATCAGCGGAACTCGCTGCGCACCCTCGGCTTGAAGGGCATCCGTCAGACGGTTGTCCGCGAGGACAATGCCCAGAACCGCGGTCTGATCAACGTGGTGCGCCACCTCGTCACAGTTGAGGAGGTCTAACCATGACCATCAAACTGCATCACCTGCGCCCCGCGCCGGGAGCCAAGACCGAGAAGACTCGCGTCGGTCGTGGTGAAGGTTCCAAGGGTAAGACCGCCGGCCGCGGCACGAAGGGCACCAAGGCCCGCAAGAACGTGCCCGCCGCCTTCGAGGGTGGACAGATGCCGCTGCACATGCGTCTGCCCAAGCTCAAGGGTTTCACCAACCCGTTCCGCACCGAGTACCAGGTCGTCAACGTCGGCGACATCGCCCGTCTGTTCCCCGAGGGTGGACAGGTCACGGTCGAGGACCTCGTTGCCAAGGGTGCCGTTCGCAAGAACCAGCTCGTCAAGGTTCTCGGCGACGGCGACCTGACTGTCGCCGTCCAGGTGACGGTCGACAAGTTCACCGGCTCCGCCAAGGAGAAGATCGCTGCTGCCGGTGGTACCGCCACCGAGCTGTGAGCTATCACCGCTAGCCAGTAGATGGCCGCAGTACAGCCTCGCGCTGTACTGCGGCCATTTGCGGCTGTACGGGCGGCACTGCCGCAGGTCTCCCAGCTGTGCGTTCAGTTGCCACTGTTAGAGTTCTAGAGTTCATTCACGGACAAGTCGCCTACGACTTCGTCTCCCCACCGTCGTGCCAGGAGGATCTTTGCTTTCCGCCTTCGTCTCGGCCCTCAGGACCCCGGACCTGAGGCGGAAGATCCTCATCGCGCTCGGTCTCGTTGCGCTGTATCGCATCGGCGCGGTGATCCCGTCGCCGGGCGTCGACTACGGCAACGTGCGAGCCTGCGTCGATCAGCTGTCGGGCGGCGACTCCGCGGGCATCTACTCGCTGATCAACCTGTTCTCCGGCGGTGCACTGCTGCAGTTGTCGATCTTCGCGATCGGCATCATGCCGTACATCACGGCCAGCATCATCGTCCAGCTGTTGACGGTCGTCATTCCGAAGTTCGAGGAACTCCGGAAGGAAGGCCAGTCCGGCCAGGCGAAGATGACGCAGTACACGCGCTATCTGTCGATCGCCCTGGCGATCCTGCAGGCCACCGGCATCGTGGCGCTCGCGTCGCGCGGCCAGCTGCTGCAGGGATGCCAGGAAGAGATCATCGCCGACAAGAGCATCTTCGGCCTCGTGATCATCGTGCTGGTCATGACCGCGGGCGCTGCCCTCGTCATGTGGTTCGGCGAGGTCATCACCGAGCGCGGAGTCGGCAACGGCATGTCGCTGCTGATCTTCTCGGGTATTGCGTCCCGCCTGCCGTCCGAGGGCAAGGCCATTCTGGACAGCCGCGGGGGACTGATCTTCGCGATCATCTGCGTCGCGGCGCTCGCCATCATCGCCGGCGTCGTCTTCGTCGAGCAGGGTCAGCGGCGCATCCCGGTGCAGTACGCCAAGCGCATGGTCGGCCGGAAGATGTACGGCGGCTCGTCGACGTACCTGCCGCTCAAGGTCAACCAGGCCGGCATCATCCCGGTCATCTTCGCGTCCTCGCTGCTGTACCTGCCGAACCTCATCGCGCAGCTCACCGGTGCCACGTCCTCCGCCGATCCCAGCTGGTGGCAGCGGATCATCAACGAGTACCTGGTGAATCCGAACAACCCGGTGTACATCGTCATCTACTTCGCGCTGATCGTGTTCTTCGTGTTCTTCTACGTCGCGATCACGTTCAATCCGGAAGAGCGCGCCGACGAGATGAAGAAGTTCGGCGGGTTCATCCCCGGTATCCGCCCGGGTCGCCCCACCGCGGACTACCTGAATTACGTGCTCAACCGCATCACCGTTCCCGGCTCGATCTACCTGGGTCTGATCGCGGTGCTGCCCCACTTCTTCCTGTCCGGAAGTCAGACCTCCAGCAGCATCTTCGGTGGTGCGGCCGTGCTGATTCTCGTCAGCGTCGCCCTGGACACGGTCAAGCAGATCGAAAGTCAATTGATGCAACGTAACTACGAAGGGTTCCTCAAGTGAGACTTGTCCTCCTTGGTCCTCCCGGTGCAGGCAAGGGCACCCAGGCCGCGATTCTGTCCGAGAAGCTCGGCGTCCCGCACATCTCCACGGGCGACCTGTTCCGCGCCAACATCGGCCAGGCCACGCCTCTCGGCCTCGAGGCGAAGAAGTACCTGGACGCCGGGGACCTGGTTCCCAGCGAGATCACCAACAACATGGTGAAGGCCCGCGTCGGCGAGCCGGATGCGGCCAACGGCTTCCTCCTCGACGGCTTCCCCCGGACCGTCGACCAGGCCCAGGCGCTCGAGGCGATCCTCGCCGAGCTGAACACCAAGCTCGACGCAGTGCTGTCGTTCATCGTCGACGAAGACGTCGTGGTCGAGCGGATGCTGGCCCGTGGCCGCGCCGACGACAAGGAAGACGTCATCCGCAACCGCCTCCGGGTGTACCGCGAGGAGACCGCGCCGCTGCTCGATCACTACAAGGAGCAGCTGGTGACCGTCGACGCCCTCGGTGAGGTCGACGAGGTCAACGCGCGCGCACTGGCAGCGCTGGGCAAGTAATGGGCTTCGGGCGTAAGCGCAAGGTCGTTCCGTTCCGGACCGCGGGCGAGCTGGACGCGATGGCGGCCGCCGGTGCCATCGTCGGTGCTGCTCTGGTGGCGGTCCGCGAAGCGGCGAAGCCGGGTGTGAGCACGCTCGAACTCGACGAGGTGGCCGAGTCGGTCATCCGCGGCGCCGGCGCCGTGCCGTCGTTCAAGGGCTACCACGGGTTCAGCGGGTCGATCTGTTCGTCCGTGAACGATCGCGTGGTGCACGGGATTCCCTCGGCAGAAGACATTCTCGCCGAGGGAGACCTCGTCTCCATCGACTGCGGCGCCATTCTGGACGGCTGGCACGGCGACTCTGCGTGGACCTTCGGCGTCGGCGACATCATCGAAGCGGACGAGCAGCTCAGCGAGGCCACCCGGCTGTCGATGGAGGCGGGGATCGCGGCGATGCTGCCCGGCAACCGGCTCACCGACATCTCGCACGCGATCGAACTCGGCACCCGCGCCGCCGAGGTCACGCACGACCGCAAGTACGGCATCGTCGACGGCTACGGCGGTCACGGCATCGGCCGGGAAATGCACATGGAGCCGTTCCTCGCCAACGAGGGAGCCCCGGGCAAGGGACCCCAACTGGTGGTCGGATCCGTTCTCGCGATCGAACCGATGCTGACCCTCGGCACCACGGATACTGTTGTACTCGAAGACGATTGGACCGTCGTTACCGCGGACGGCACTCGTGCCGCGCACTGGGAGCACACGGTCGCCGTCACCGAGGACGGACCGCGCATCCTCACCCTGCGGCCGGAGTAACGACCGCGGGCGGGTGCGGTCCTACACGTCGATCAGCAGCGTCACCGGGCCGTCGTTGACGAGGCTGATCTCCATGTGTTCGCCGAAGACTCCCGTCTCGACGGTTGCGCCCAGCGTGCGCAGGGCGCCGGTGAACTCGTCCACCAGTGGTTCCGCCACGGGCCTCGGCGCCGCGGCGGACCAGGACGGGCGCCTGCCCCGGCGAGTGTCCGCCATCAGCGTGAACTGACTGGCGACGAGCACCGGGGCGTCGAGGTCGGCGGCGGACTGCTCGTTCTCCAGGATGCGCATGGTCCACACCTTCTTCGCGAGCAGAGCCGCCTTCGCCTCGTCGTCCGTGTGGGTGACGCCGACCAGGACGAGCAACCCGTGTCCGCCGGCCGGGGGAGTGATCCGGCCCACCTCGGCGCCGTCCACCCGGACCGACGCGGACGTCACTCGCTGAACCAGGGCGCGCACGTGCACCATCCTTCGAGTCGTGACCGGTGGAGTCGGGAAGCGGAATTCTCGCGGGTGGGCGGTCCGCCCAGTACCCGCATTTGGCCTGGTGAGCAATTTCCCGTAACATGGATCAACGGTGCGCTATGCGTGCCGGTTGTCTGCGTGCCCAGTGCCGGATTCGGTCCGGATTGTTCATGTTTCGGCCGGTGAAGAACCCATTGGGCGCCACGGTAACGGAAACAGATGCAATAAGCACGCCAAAACCACATGGATCGCGGAGGATATGGCTAAGAAAGACGGGGCCATCGAGGTCGAGGGACGAGTAGTCGAGCCGCTGCCCAATGCGATGTTCCGCATTGAGCTCGAGAACGGCCACAAGGTTCTCGCCCACATCAGCGGAAAGATGCGTCAGCACTACATTCGCATCCTCCCGGAAGATCGCGTTGTCGTAGAGCTCTCGCCCTACGACTTGTCGCGCGGACGCATCGTTTACCGGTACAAGTAAAAGCTTCCCCGCCCGACCAGGTCGGGGAGAAGTACGTCCGCTGCGGCTCTGCGTAGTGGGCTGCCACAAAACAGGAGATCAGAAGACGTGAAGGTTCAGCCGAGCGTCAAGAAGATCTGCGAAAAGTGCAAGGTGATCCGTCGTAACGGCCGGGTCATGGTGATCTGCGAGAACCTGCGCCACAAGCAGCGTCAGGGCTAGATCTCCGCTTTTCGAGGATCTGCTTGGCAACAAGCAAAGATGACCTCCCAGCACCAGCCAGTACTCACGGCTTTCGAGCAGGTACTGGTTCACCCCCGGCACGGAGGCCGGGGCCCCACTGAGTTAGTTGAAGCATTGCCGGTCGCGAGACCGCCGACGTTTGAAGAGGCACAGGGGATGGACTGGGAGCAGACCTCCGCACACCGATAGGAAATGCCGACATGGCACGTCTCGCAGGTGTCGATCTTCCCCGTGAAAAGCGGATGGAGATCGCACTTACATACATCTACGGCATCGGCCGTACCCGCTCCAAGGAGATCCTGGACGCCACCGGCGTCAGCCCGGATCTGCGGAGCAAGGATCTCTCGGACGAGGATCTGGCCAAGCTCCGCGAGTACATCGAGGAGTCGCTGAAGGTCGAGGGTGACCTTCGCCGCGAGGTCCAGGCCGACATCCGACGCAAGATCGAGATCGGCTGCTACCAGGGCCTGCGCCACCGTCGTGGTCTGCCCGTGCGTGGTCAGCGCACCAAGACCAACGCCCGCACCCGTAAGGGTCCGAAGCGCACCATTGCCGGCAAGAAGAAGGCGAAGTAATGCCCCCCAAGTCACGTAGCACCGGTCCGAAGAAGACCCAGAAGGCGCGTCGCAGGGACAAGAAGAATGTCCCGCACGGCGCTGCTCACATCAAGAGCACGTTCAACAACACCATCGTGTCCATCACCGACCCCGCCGGAAACGTGATTTCCTGGGCGTCCTCGGGACACGTCGGCTTCAAGGGTTCGCGTAAGTCGACCCCGTTCGCCGCTCAGCTGGCCGCCGAGAACGCAGCCCGCAAGGCGCAGGAGCACGGTGTCAAGAAGGTCGACGTCTTCGTCAAGGGCCCCGGCTCCGGCCGTGAGACCGCGATCCGCTCGCTTCAGGCCGCAGGCCTCGAGGTCGGCACCATCTCCGATGTCACCCCCCAGCCGCACAACGGCTGCCGTCCGCCCAAGCGGCGTCGGGTCTAGCGGGAAGGATAGGTAGAAGAAAATGGCACGTTATACCGGACCCATCACCCGCAAGTCGCGTCGTCTGCGCGTCGACCTCGTTGGAGGCGACCAGGCGTTCGAGCGTCGTCCCTACCCGCCGGGCCAGCACGGTCGCGCGCGGATCAAGGAGAGCGAGTACCTGCTCCAGCTGCAGGAGAAGCAGAAGGCTCGCTTCACCTACGGCGTCATGGAGAAGCAGTTCCGCCTGTACTACAAGGAGGCGAACAACCGCCCCGGTAAGACCGGTGAGAACCTGCTCCGCATCCTGGAGTCGCGTCTCGACAACGTCGTGTACCGCGCCGGACTGGCACGCACCCGCCGCCAGGCCCGTCAGCTGGTCACGCACGGTCACCTTCTCGTGAACAACAAGAAGGTCGACATCCCCAGCTACCGCGTCTCCCAGTACGACATCATCGATGTCAAGGAGAAGTCGCTGTCCACGCTTCCCTTCCAGGTTGCGCGCGAGACCCAGGGCGATCGCCCGATCCCGGGTTGGCTGCAGGTTGTCGGTGGACGTCTCCGGGTTCTGGTTCACCAGCTTCCCGAGCGTGCGCAGATCGACGTTCCTCTGCAGGAACAGCTCATCGTCGAGTACTACTCGAAGTAGGCCTGTCGGCTCGTGCGCCTTTCCGGTAGTTCCGACTACCGGAAAGGCGCACGGGCACGAAGTGCCTTTCCCATCGTGGGCGTCAAATAGCGGACGCCCGTACAGGAGGAAATCCAATGCTCATTTCTCAGCGACCCACGCTGACCGAAGAGGTCATCGCTGACAACCGCTCGAAGTTCGTCATCGAGCCCCTCGAGCCAGGCTTCGGGTACACCCTCGGCAATTCGCTCCGCCGCACGCTGCTCTCGTCGATTCCCGGCGCTGCTGTCACCAGCATCCGCATCGACGGCGTTCTGCACGAGTTCACCACAGTTCCCGGTGTGAAGGAAGATGTCACCGACATCATCCTGAACCTCAAGGGCCTCGTCGTGAGCTCCGAAGAGGACGAGCCGGTCACCATGTACGTCCGCAAGCAGGGCCCCGGCGCTGTGACCGCAGGCGACATCGTGCCCCCGGCCGGCGTCACCGTGAACAACCCGGATCTGCACATCGCCACCCTGAACGACAAGGGAAAGCTGGAGATCGAGCTCGTCGTCGAGCGCGGTCGCGGCTATGTCCCCGCCGTCCAGAACAAGGCGTCCGGCGCCGAGATCGGCCGTATCCCGGTCGACTCGATCTACTCGCCGGTGCTCAAGGTCACCTACAAGGTGGAGGCCACCCGTGTCGAGCAGCGCACCGACTTCGATCGGCTCGTGCTCGATGTGGAAACCAAGAACTCCATCACCGCTCGGGACGCGCTCGCTTCTGCGGGCAAGACCCTGGTTGAGCTCTTCGGCCTGGCCCGTGAGCTGAACGTCGAAGCAGAAGGCATCGAGATCGGACCCTCGCCCGCCGAGGCCGATCACATTGCTTCGTTCGGACTGCCCATCGAGGACCTGGACCTGACGGTCCGTTCCTACAACTGCCTCAAGCGCGAGGGTGTTCACACCGTCGGTGAGCTTGTCGGCCGTACCGAGTCCGATCTGCTCGACATCCGCAACTTCGGACAGAAGTCCATCG
The DNA here is from genome assembly GCA_039206675.1 of Rhodococcus sp. (in: high G+C Gram-positive bacteria). Classification (GTDB taxonomy): domain Bacteria; phylum Actinomycetota; class Actinomycetes; order Mycobacteriales; family Mycobacteriaceae; genus Rhodococcus_F. Next base: position 7,740 of record JBCEBZ010000449.1, read on the forward strand.
ACGAGGTGAAGGTCAAGCTGCACTCGCTCGGCCTGGCCCTCAAGGACAGCCCCGCGTCCTTCGATCCCACCACCGTTGCCGGCTACGACGCCGCCACCGGAACGTGGAGCGACACGGACGCCGGTTCCTTCGGTGATGCCGAGGGCACCGAGGACTACGCCGAGACCGAACAGCTGTAGCTCACGGTCCTTTACTAGGAGATCATCATGCCCAAGCCCAAGAAGGGTGCCCGCTTCGGCGGGTCGGCTTCGCACCAGAAGGCGATCTTCGCCAATCTGGCTACCGCGCTCTTCGAGCACGGCCGCATCACCACCACGGAGTCCAAGGCCAAGGCCCTGCGCCCGTACGCCGAGAAGCTCGTCACGCACGCCAAGGCCGGAACCCTGGCGCACCGTCGCGAGGTTCTGAAGGTCATCCGCAACAAGGATGTCGTGCACACCCTGTTCGCGGAGATCGGCCCGTTCTACGCCGATCGTGACGGTGGCTACACCCGCATCATCAAGACGGTCCCCCGCAAGGGCGACAACGCGCCGATGGCGATCATCGAGCTCGTCAAGGAGAAGACCGTCACCTCCGAGGCCGACCGCGCTCGTCGCGTGAAGGCGTCGCAGGATGCGCCGGCTGCTGCTCCCGCCGAGGAGAACGTCGTCGAGGCCGTCGAGGCCGAGGCTACCGACGCCGAGGTCGAGAACGCTGACGCCGTCGTCGAGGCCATCGAGGACGAGACCGCCACCGCGGCCGACGCTCCCGAGGCCGAAGAGGCCAAGAAGGACTAGTCCACTTGGTTTCGGCACACGCTGAATCGAACGAGCCCGTCGTCCCCTCGGGGGACGGCGGGCCCGTTTCGTATGAGACCTGCCGCTTGCGCCTGGACATCGCGTACGACGGAACGGACTTCTCCGGGTGGGCCCGCCAGAACGGCCTGCGCACCGTATGCGGGGAGATCGAGGAGAAGCTCGGCGCCGTCCTGCGGACGCCGTTGCAGCTCACGGTGGCAGGGCGGACCGACGCCGGCGTCCACGCCACCGGTCAGGTCGCGCACGTCGACGTTCCCGTCGACGCGCTGCCGGACGACCCGTCCCGGCTGGTCCGCAGACTCGCGCGCTTTCTGCCGAAGGATGTGCGGATCAAGCAAATCTCCCTCGCGCCCGAACACTTCGACGCACGGTTCTCCGCCATGCGGAGGCACTACGAGTACCGCCTGACATCGGCGGTCTACGGTGCCGACCCGCTCCGAGCCCGGGACACGGTGTCGTACCCGAAGGTCCTCGACCTCGAACTCATGCGCTCGGCGTCCGCGACCCTGCTGGGGTTGCACGACTTCGCGGCGTTCTGCAAACGCCGGGAAGGCGCCACCACGGTCCGCGATCTGCAGCGTTTCGATTGGGAACGCGACGGCGACGTGTTCACGGCATTCGTCAGCGCCGACGCGTTCTGCTGGTCGATGGTGCGCAGTCTCGTCGGTGCGGTTCTCGCCGTGGGGGAGGGCAGACGCGATCTCGGCTGGATCGACGGGCTCCTCCGCGAGAAGTCACGGTCGAGTTCGATTCTGGTCGCCCCCGCGCACGGACTGTCCCTGGTGCGGGTCGACTACCCCGAAGACGCGGATCTGGCGGCGCGCAATCAGATCACCCGGGATGTTCGGACCGTGCCCGGCGGCTGCTGCGGCGACTGAAGTCTGATCGTCGACCTCCGGGATTGCCCCGGAAAGAAGGAGCGTGTTCATGACCGCAGTCCAGCCCGTCCGCCTCGAGATCATCATCGGGTCGGTCAGGGTCGGCCGGATCGCTCCCGTCGTGGCCGGATGGTTCGCCGAACGCGCGCGCGCCTACCCGGGACTGGACGTGGGGGTCATCGACCTCGCCGACACGCCGTTGCCGCAGGATCTCGGCGAATCCCCGGTGACGGACGAATTCCGCGAGCGGGTGGGCCGAGCCGACGGATTCGTGGCCGTCACCTCCGAGTACAACCACGGTTACCCGGCGGCGCTGAAGACCGCGTTCGACAGTCTCAAACACGAGTGGCGTTCGAAGCCCATCGGTTTCGTGTCGTACGGCGGGCTGGCCGGCGGGCTCCGGGCCACCGAACAGCTACGTCAGGTGGTGGCCGAACTGCACATGGTGTCGGTCCGGCAGAGCGTGAGCTTCCACCGTGTGCGCAAGAGATTCGACGACCAGGGGCAGACCACCGACGGCGCCGCCATCGACTCGGCGGACCGCATGCTGGCCCAGCTGGTGTGGTGGGCCGGCGCGGTCCGGGCACAGCGCGAGACGACGCCGTACCCCGGCTAGTACTGGTAGGCGGGCGGATACTCCTCCACCGCACGCGGGCGGCCGATGAACGCCGTCTCGGACGAGATCGTGACCAGCATCAGTTCGATGCTCGTCCCTCCGGTCGACAGGAGAATCCGGTCGCCCAGCGCATTCGGCTGAACGATGGACAGGTCCGGTTCGGCCCCGGGCCACTGACTCGGCTCCCCGTACAGGTAGATCGCCGTGACCCCGGCGCGGGGCGGCAGAGCATCGACGCCGTCGAACACCACCGTGTTGAACCTGCTGTCGGACTGCGGGCCCAGACCGGCGATCCGCAACCGGTCGGGTGTGGCGATGGAATCGATCAACGACGACCACGCGTCGGGCCGATCGGTGTGGATGAGCACCCGGGCACCTGTCGCGACGGCACGGAACACGAGTTGCTGCGCGAGATACAGTTCGCCCGCCACATAGACCATGCCGACGCCGGGACCTGCGATGCGGGCGGTGATTCCGTGGCCGTAGTCGTCGGAGCCGATGAGCTGTCCGCACCCGGCCGGTGGCAACCGCAAGCCCCGCAGATCCTCGACGGACATGTCGGTCAACGGCATCACGTCGTCGAGATCCGACATCGCGACAGGGAGATTGGACAGCAGCCCGTCCCTGTGCCTGCCCTGCATGGAGACGAGCCCGGGAATCGCGAGCGGCTCGGGCATCGTCCGGGTGGTCACCCTGCAGGCCGCACCGATCTTCACCTGTCCGTCGTGCCCGCTGGGACGGAGCCGGATCGTCACGGTCGTACCGAGGCTCGACGGAACCCACAGCTTCGCGAGCAAATCCCTCGTCAGGTACCGCGGGTCGACGCCGTAGCCGGTGTTGCACACTCCGGGCAGCGGTGCCTGCTTCCAGGTCTGGGTGAACGTCTTCGGGTCGACGCCGCGACTGATCTGCAGCGCGGCGGACTCGATCTCCGGGGCGGTGAGAATCCGTGCGCGGCAGCCGGAATCGGCGAGAGCGCGCACGACACGGCCGGCCGCGATCGTGATCGCGCGCGCGGCGCCTTCCTCGCCGCCGCCTCGCCGCGCCACAGCCGCGACGCTCTCGGTGGCGTCGAATCCCAGGGCGAGCCAGACCATCCGGGTCGCCGTCGCCGGCAGCGGACCGACCAGCCTGTCGTATACATCGGTTGCGGGCGTGCCCGCCGCGGCGCGATAACCGTGGCTGACGATGTCGATTCCGGTCAGCGAGATGTCGTGCTGCACGAGGCACGCGGCGAGCGCGTCGGTGGGGAGTTCGTGCGTCGTCTGGAAACCCTCACGGGTGATCTGGGTGAGGCTGCCCGCGGGAGGAAGGACCTCGACGACGGCGACCACGTTCCCCCCGTCCCAGCGGAGCCCGACGGATTGGCCGGTCGGCGCCTGGAAACCGACAGTCCGGGACTCCGTCCGGTGGGGTCCGGTGCAGTACCGCCAATACGTCCGGGCCCAGTCCAGGGTCGACCAGCCGCCCACCCGGACGAGCCCCGCGACGCCGAGGACGCAGGCAAGTAAGGTGGCACCCCACCAGACCAGCCCGCACAGCGAGGCTACGACCCCGCCGGTCACCCCCAGTAGTTGCGCGATGATCACCTCGGTGGCCGAAAACCGAAGAGACGACGGCTGACGTGTGACGCGTGAACGGTTCATGGTTCCTCCCCCGAATACCTGAACCCGGCA
>JBCEBZ010000450.1:0-11704 GCA_039206675.1 Rhodococcus sp. (in: high G+C Gram-positive bacteria)
CGTGTCCTTGAACAGCCGTGAGAAGTGCGAAGAGTTGACGAGACCGTGCCGGGCACAGATGGTTCCGATGCTGTCGCCCCGGAATCGGTCGTCCCTCAGGTCCCGTCGGCACAGTTCGAGCCTGCGGTGCCGGATCCACCCCGCGACCGTGTGCCCGTCGGCCTCGAACATCTTCTGCAGGTGCCGCGTCGACACGTGGTGATGGGACGCGACGGTAGTGGTGTCGAGCGCGGGGTCGTGCAGGTGGGCGTCGATGAACGACTTCACGCGGAGCAGCATCGTCGCACCAGGGGTTGCGGCGTCGGCGGGCGCCTCCGATTGCACGGCCGCGCTGAGCAAGTCGACCACCGCGTCCTCGACGAGGGGTGTCGTGGGCATCGTGCCGGTCACGACGGAGTGGTGGAGATTCTTCAGGAACGGTGACACGAGCGCGCCCATGCCGGTGCTGCCGGGGATGCGGCGCGCCGACACGGTGCCCAGTTCGCGTGAGGCGATGCGCAGCAGTTCGCGGGGAAACATCAGCACGAACATGCTGAAGTCGTCCGCGAAGTGCAGATCGTACGGCTTGCTGGTGTCGTAGACGGCGAAGTCGCCGGGACCGAGCACGGCCTCACGGTCGTCCTGGACGATGACGCCGCGGCCCGACAATTGCAGGCCCACCTTCACCAGTCCGGGGTCGGACCGCTTGATGGACGTGCGGGTGCGCCGCACGTCCACCGCACGTCCCCCGACCTCGCTGAGCTGTAACCCGCCGAGCGCGGTGGTGCGCAGGGTCCCGGTGAACCTCGCCTCGCCGTCCTCGGCCGTGGACACGACGGCGAGCGGGACGAACGCCGTGGAGACGGCCTGCCGCCAGTGTTCGAACTGGCCGTCGCCCGGACGCGCGTGTTCACCACCGAGACGCACCTTCGATCACCTCACAGAGCAGAGCGGTTGTCGATCAGTCGCCGTGCCTTGCCGAGCGACCGCTCCAGTGCGCCGGACGCCACCACATCCACCTTCACGCTCACTCCGATGCGGTTCTTGACCAGCTTCTGGAGTTCGGCGGCGGAACGGGGATGATCGGTGGCGGACGCGTCGGGGCGGGCTTCGACTCGTACGGTCAGTTCGTCCATCCTACCGGGACGATCGAGGATGCACTGGAACTGCGGGGCCAACGCGGAGACGGTGAGGATCAGTTCCTCGATCTGAGTGGGGAACAGATTCACCCCGCGCAGGATGATCATGTCGTCGGTGCGCCCGGTGACCTTCTGCATCCGCCGCACCGACCGCGCCGTCCCCGGCAACAGGCGGGTGAGGTCGCGGGTGCGGTACCGGATGATCGGCATGGCTTCCTTGGTGAGTGAGGTGAAGACGAGTTCGCCCTCCTCACCGTCGGGCAGCACCTCCCCGGTGACCGGGTCGATGATCTCCGGGTAGAAGTGGTCCTCCCAGATATGCAGGCCGTCCTTGGTCTCGACGCATTCCATCGCCACACCCGGGCCCATCACCTCGGACAGACCGTAGATGTCGACGGCGTCCATGTTCAGCTGCTTCTCGAGTTCGGTGCGCATCTCCTCGGTCCACGGCTCGGCGCCGAACACCCCGGTCCGCAGCGACGTCGTCGACGGATCGATGCCCTTCTTGATCATCGCGTCGACGATCGTGAGCATGTACGACGGCGTCACCAGGATCGCGTCCGGCTCGAAGTCCTCGATCAGCTGGATCTGCCGGTCGGTCATGCCCCCGGACATCGGGATCACCGTGCAGCCCAGCCGTTCCGCGCCGTAGTGCGCGCCGAGGCCGCCGGTGAACAGGCCGTACCCGTACGCGACGTGCACCTTGTCCGTCGGCTTCACCCCGCCCGCCCGCAGACTCCGCGCGATCAGGTCGGCCCAGTTGCTGATGTCGTTCGCCGTGTACCCGACCACCGTCGGCCGGCCCGTCGTGCCCGAGGAGGCGTGGATGCGCGAGACCTTCTCCTGCGGCACCGCGAACATCCCGAACGGGTAGTTGGCCCGCAGGTCCGCCTTCGCGGTGAACGGGAACTTCGCCAGATCCGACAGGTCCTTCAGATCACTGGGGTGCACACCGGCGTCGTCGAACGCCTTCCGGTAATGCGGAACGTTGGTGTACGCGTGGAGAAGTGACCACTGCAGACGTTCGAGTTGCAGCGTCGAGATCCGGTCGCGCGTGGCGAACTCGATGTCCTGCGAGGGGGTGGCGATACTGGTCATTCTAGTCTCCGGGGTGGCGGGCTGGGTAAGGTCAGGCGTCGAAATCGACGGTCACGGTGTCGCTGACGGGGAAGGTCTGGCACGTCAGCACGAAGCCGGAGTCGACCTCGTAGTCCTCGAGCGCGTAGTTGCGGCGCATGTCCACGTCACCGCAGGTGATCTTGGCGCGGCAGGTGCCGCAAACGCCGCCCTTGCAGGCGAACGGAAGGTCCGAGCGGTACTTCTCGGCGGCGTCGAGGATCGACTCGTCCCGCGGCAGCGTCGCCGTGGTCGAGCGGCCGTCCAGGACCAGGGTGACCTCGCTGCTCGGCCCGGTGACGCCGGGTTCGCGGTGCGTCTCCATGGGCGGCGGCACGTCGTCGACGAAGAACAGCTCGTGGTGCACGCGGCTCTTGTCGATCTGCAGTTCACCGAGCACCGTTTCCGCGTCGGTGACCATCCCGAACGGTCCGCACAACCAGAAGTGGTCGATGTCGGCGAGCGGCACGATGGACGTGAAGATGGCCCGCAACCGGTCGGCGTCGAGACGCCCGGTGAACAATTCCACCTCACGCGGCTCGCGGGACAGGACGTGGATGACGTCGAAGCGCGACCCGTACGTGTCCTTGAGGTCGGCGATCTCCTCGGCGAACATCACCGAGCGGGTACGCCGGTTGCCGTACAGCAGAACGACTTCGGCCTCCGGGTTGGCGAGTAACGATGCAGCGATCGACAGCATCGGGGTGATGCCCGAACCGGCGGCGATCAGGACGTGGCGACCGCCCGCGGCGGGGTCGGCGACGAACGTTCCGCTCGGCCCCTGCACGTCGATCCGGTCGCCGGGGCGGACCTGGTTCACCAGCCACGTGGAGAACAGTCCGTCGGACACCTCGCGCACACCGACGCGCGGCGCGGATCCGGCGGGCGCGCAGATGGAGTACGAGCGGCGGTGCTCGACGCCGTCGACGGTGCGGCGCAGCGTGAGCGACTGGCCGGGGCCGAACGCGAACTCGTCGGCGAGCTCGGCGGGAATGTCGAACGTGACCGCGACCGCGTCGTCGCAGAGGGATTCGACGTCGGCGACGGTGAGGGTGTGGAACGCCCTGTTGCGCAACGCCGCACCGGGTTTCGGGGAGACCGCTGTGGTCATGATCAGATTTCCTTCACGTGATCGAAGGGCTCGAGGCAGTCGAGGCACCGGTACAGCGCCTTGCAGAGCGTGGCCCCGAATTCCGAGTCGAGACGGGTGTTGGCGGAGTGGCACACCGGGCAGGTGACCGCCCGCGGCCGGGCGGTCAGCGTCAGCGGCACGGGACCGGACGTGCGCAGGGGCGCAGGCCCCGGCGTCGAGTAGCCGTTCTCCCGCAGCTTGCGGAGGCCGTTCTCGCTGATCCAGTCGGTGCTCCACGGCGGCGTGAGGACGGTCCTGACCTCGACGCTGCCGTATCCGGCGTCCTGCAGCGTGTGCTCGATGTCGTCGCGCATCGTCGCCATCGCGGGGCACCCGGAATACGTGGGGGTGATGGTCACGACCACCGATCCGTCGGCGCTCTCCTCGACGTCGCGGAGCACTCCCAGGTCGGCGAGCGTGAGCATCGGCATCTCCGGGTCCAGGACGGACTCGGCGAGGCGGCGGGCGTCGCTGCGCACTGCGGTGGTCATGTCACCACACTCCTTCCGGATGGGCCCGGGCCACGCTCTGCATCTCGGCGAGCAGCAGTCCGAGGGCCTCGGTGTGCAGGCCCTGGCGTCCGGCCCTGCCACCGACGGTGCCGACGGTCCGGCCCGTGGGGGCGGTCAGTTCCGCGGCCTTCAGCACCTGGGCGAGCACGGTGTCGAACTCCTCGCGGAGGTCCCGCGGGTCGACGCCCACACCGACCGCGGCGAGGGCGAGTTCCTCGGTGGTCGGGGTGAAGAGTTCCTCGACGTACGGCCACACGTGGGCCAGCGCAGTCTCCATCCGCGACTTCGACTCCGCCGTACCGCACCCGAGCGTCACCACCCACCGGGCGGCGTAGTCGCGGTGGTACGTCAGTTCCTTGACGCCCTTCACCGCGACGGCCGCGAGCACCGGGTCGCGGGAGGTGCGCAGGCGGTCGAACAGGGCGAGTCGCCACGTGGCGAACACCAGCAGCCTGGTGACGGTCTGCGCGAAGTCGCCGTTGCCGAGTTCGGTCAGCCGGGTGTTGCGGAACTGATTCTCGTCGCGGAAGAACGCGAGCGCGTCCTCGGCGGGAATCGGGCTCGTGTCCGAGATGAACGGGACGACGGACGCGTCGGCGGCGGCCGCCCGGGCGAGCAGCAGTCGCGCCTGCCCGAGCAGGTCGAGTCCGACGTTGGCCAGCGCCACCTCCTCCTCGAGTTCCGGTGCGCGGGTGCTCCATTCGGCGAGGCGCTGCGAGCTGATCAGCGCGTCGTCGCCGAGCATCAGGCAGTAGTGCGCGAGTGCGGCGAGGTCGACGTCGTCCGGAACGGTGGTGTCGACGCCGGCCAGAGGGTCGTCGAAGCTGGTGCCGAAAGCCCACTGGCCGTGGCTGTCTTCGTCGACGAGGCCGTCGTAGGCGTTGTCGTGGTCGGTCATCGGTACATCCTCGGAAGTCTCGTCGGCCTGCGAAAAGGTTTGGGCCGGATCACATGTGGGGAACGTTGTCGGGGATCTCGTAGAACGTGGGGTGCCGGTACACCTTGTCGCCGCTGGGCGCGAAGTACGGGTCCTTCTCCGACGGGCTCGATGCCACGATCGCGGACGACCGCACCACCCAGATGCTCACACCCTCGTTGCGGCGGGTGTAGACGTCGCGGGCGTGCCGGACGGCCATCTCGTCGTCGGCGGCGTGCAGGGATCCGACGTGGACGTGGTTGAGTCCCCGCTTGCCCCGCAGGAACACCTCGTACAGGGGCCAGTCCGCGCGCACCGCGGTGTCGTCCGTGCTCATCGTGCGTTCTCCTTGTTGCTCTCGCGGCGGGCGAAGGCCGTCGCGGCCTCCCGCACCCACGCCCCGTTCTCGTGTGCCGCGCGCCGGTTGGCGACGCGCTCGACGCTCGACGCGCCATTGCCCTTGATCACCTGCATGAACTCGCTCCAGTCGGGTTCCCCGAAGTCGTGAGCGCCGCGTTCGGCGTTCCACTTCAGGTCCGGATCCGGGAACGTCACGCCGAGGACCTCGGCCTGCGGGATGGACATGTCCACGAACCGCTGACGGAGTTCGTCGTTGGTGTGCCGCTTGATGCGCCACTTCATCGACTGCTCGGAGTTCGGCGACTGGTCGTCCGGCGGTCCGAACATCATCAGCGCCGGCCACCACCAGCGGTTCACCGACTCCTGCACCATCTCGCGCTGGGCGTCGCTGCCGCGCATCATCGTCATCAGCAGTTCGAACCCCTGGCGCTGGTGGAACGACTCCTCCTTGCAGACCCGGATCATCGCGCGGGCGTACGGCCCGAAGGAGCTGCGGCACAACGGCACCTGGTTGCAGATCGCGGCGCCGTCGACGAGCCAGCCGATGACTCCGACGTCGGCATAGGTGAGCGTCGGGTAGTTGAAGATCGACGAGTACTTCTGCTTTCCCTCGATCAGCTTCTCGGTGAGGTCGGCGCGGTCGGCGCCGAGCGTCTCGGCGGCCGAGTACAGGTACAGGCCGTGCCCGGCCTCGTCCTGGACCTTCGCCATGAGGATCGCCTTGCGACGCAGCGACGGCGCGCGGGTGAGCCAGTTGCCTTCGGGCTGCATGCCGATGATCTCCGAGTGCGCGTGCTGCGCGATCTGCCGGATCAGCGTCTTGCGGTAGCCGTCGGGCATCCAGTCCCGGGGCTCGACCCTCTGGTCGGCGGCGATGGTGTCATCGAAGAGCGTCTGCAGCTCGTCGGAAGCGTGTGACGTGGTCATATGTCCTACCTCTATTACCGAATGATCGGTTGGTACAAGTATGCATGGTTGTGGCACGCGGCACAAGTGCGGAGGGCGGATCAGCGCCCTTCGAAGGTGGGCGTGCGCTTGGCCAGGAACGCGTCGACGGCGGCCCGGTGGTCGCGCGACTGCCCCAGCTCCTCCGCCGCCACCCGCTCCCGCTCGAGCGCCTCGGACAGCCCGGCGGACGCGGCCGCGACCAGCCCCTTGACCTGCGTGTAGGCAGCGGTGGGTCCGTCCGCGAGCTGCCGTGCCAGCGCGGCGGCCGCCTCCCCGAGTTCGGCGTCGGGCACCACCCGGTGCACCAGGCCCCAGTCGAGCGCCTGCGCGGCCGTGAAGCGGTCGCCGAGCATCATCAGTCCCGTCGCGCGGCTCGGCCCCAGCGCCTCGACGAGCGTGTGGCTCAGCCCGGAATCGCCGGCCAGGGCGATGCCGGTGAACGCGGTCGCGAACTTCGCGCCCTCGCCGGCGATCCGGATGTCCCCGGCCAGGGCGATGCCGAGACCCGCCCCGACGCACGCCCCGTTGATCGCGACGATCACCGGCACCCGAACCCCGGCCAGGGCCCGCAGCAGCGGGTTGTAGTGCTCGGCGACGGTGTCCATCGCATGAGCCGGGTCGGCCTCGAGCCCGGCCACGTGCTCGGCGAGATCCTGGCCGACGCAGAAATTCTTCCCCTCCGCCGCCAGCAGCAGGGCGCGCACGCTGTCGTCGGCGGCCACCTTCTCCACCGCGGCGAGCAACTGCTCCTTCACCGCGCGGTCCAGCGCGTTGGACGCGCCCGCCCGGCGCAGGGTGATGGTGGCCAGCCCCGCGTCCACGGAAAGTCCGATCACGTCGTCGGTGCTCATGAGAATGTGCCTCCTGCTGGTTGTGGTGGGTGGCCGCTCAGGACCAGGTGTAGAAGCCCTGGCCGCTCTTGCGGCCGAGTTCGCCTCGCGCGACCTTCTCCCGCAGCAGCGCGGGGGGCGTGAACCGGTCGCCGAGCGTCTTCGCGAGGTGCTCGGCGATCGCGAGCCGGACGTCCAGGCCGACCAGGTCGGTGGACCGCAGCGGGCCCATCGGATGCCGGTAGCCCAGTTCCATTGCCCGGTCGATGGATTCGGCGTCGGCGACGCCTTCCTCGAGCATCCGGATGGCCTCCAGCCCGAGGCACACCCCGAGCCGGCTGGTCGCGAAACCCGGGGAATCGTTGACCAGCACCTCGGTCTTGCCGAGCAGGGCCACCCACTCGCGCACCTTCTCCACCACCCCGGCGTCGGTGGCCGGGGCACGCACGATCTCGACGAGCGTCGACGCCGGGACCGGGTTGAAGAAGTGCATGCCGATCAGGCGGGCCGGATCGGCGAGCGCGGCACCGAGTTCGGCAATGGAGATCGAGCTGGTGTTGGTAGCGATCACGGTGGCCGGCGACACGGTCTTCTCCACCACCGACAGCACGGCGAGCTTGAGGTCGACCAGCTCCGGGACGGCCTCGACGACGAGGTCGAGATCGGCCGGCAGCGCATCGGGTGCGGCCACCGTCGACACCCGGCCCAGCACGGTCGCGGGGTCGGCGCCGCCGAGCTTGCCGCGCTCGTGCGCACGGTCGAGCCCGTCGGACACCCGCTGCCGGGCCGCCTCCCGGTCGCCGCTCTCGGCGATGGTGACGGTGGAGCCGAGGGTGGCGAAGACCTGCGCGATGCCCGCGCCCATCCGGCCGCCGCCGACGACGCCGACATTCTTCGGTGCTGTGCTCGTCATTATTTCTTCTTCTCCAGAAACGCAGTCATGCGGTCGTGTTTGTCGCGGCTCTCGAACAGCACCGCCTGGGCGATGTCGTCGGCGAACGGGTGCGAGCCCGGCGCGTCGACGATGATCTTGGTCAGCTTCAGCGCCAGCGGCGCCGACCGGGTGATGCGGTCGATCACCTTGTGCGCCGCGGCGACGTGCTCGCCGGGGGCGACGACGTCCATCACGAGCCCGCAGCGCAGCGCCGTGGCGGCGTCGAGGTTCCGGCCGCCGAGCAGGACCTGCTTGGCGACGGACTTTCCGACCAGCTCCGGCAGCCGGTAGCTCGCGCCCGCCGCGGCCATGATGCCCAGGCCCGGCTCCGGGTTCCCGAACACCGCGGTTTCGGTGGCGATGCGCAGGTCGCACGCGTAGGACAGTTCGGCGCCGCCGCCGAGCGCGTATCCGCTGACCGCGGCGACGGTGGGCAGCGGCAGCTTCGCGATCCGGTCGAACAGGGTGCGGTTGATCCCGGCGAACGCCTCGTCGCGGCCGCGCTCGCGCAGTTCGCCGATGTCGGCGCCGCCGGCGAAGTGCTCGCCCTCACCGGTCAGCAGCAGCGGCTTCGGCGTGGCCTCGAGTGCCGCGCAGACCTCGTGCAGTTCGGCGATCATCTCCGCGTTGATCGCGTTGCGCTGCGCGGGCCGGTGCAGGGTGACGACCATCCGGTCGTCGCGGTCCTCGATCTTCAGGGTGTTCACGGCGCCTCGATCAGCATCGCGACGCCCTGGCCGACGCCCACGCACAGCGTGGCGAGCCCGCGGCGGGCGCCTTCGCGTTCCATCCGGCCGAGCAGCGTCAGCAGGATCCGCGCCCCCGAGCAGCCCAGCGGGTGACCGAGGGCGATGGCGCCGCCGTCGGCGTTGACGATGCTCTCGTCGAGCTTCAGCTGCCGGATCACGCCGAGCGACTGCGCGGCGAAGGCCTCGTTGAGTTCGGCGGCGCCGAGGTCGGAGATCGACCAGTTGGCGCGGGCCAGTGCCTTCCGGGTGGCCGGGACCGGCCCGAGGCCCATGACGTTGGGGGCGATGCCCGCGCTCGCGCTGGTGACGATGCGGCCGCGGACGGTCAGCCCGTACCTCTCCACCGCCGCCTCGCTCGCGACGACCAGCGCCGCGGCGCCATCCGACAGCGAGGACGACGAACCGGCGGTCACGATGCCGTCCGTGCGGAACACCGGCTTCAGCTTGCCCAGCTTCTCCAACGTGGTTCCCCGGCGCGGAGTTTCGTCGGCGGTCAGCTCGCCGTCCTTCAGCGGCACGGCGACGATCTCGCGTTCGAAGCGGCCCGCGTCGACGGCGGCGATCGCCCGCTCCTGGCTGCGCAGCGCGAACGCGTCGCTCTCGGCGCGGGTGATGCCCTCGAGCGCGGCGACCTCCTCGGCCGTCTCACCCATCGACAGTGTCACCTTGCGCACGTCGGGTCCGGCACCGGCCGGAACGTCGCGGTCGGCGGCGGTGAACCGCGGGTTCGTGAAGCGCCACCCGAGCGAGGTGTCGGCCACCTCACCGGGGCGCGCCCACGGGGTGCCCGGCTTGGCCATCACCCACGGCGCGCGGGTCATCGACTCGACGCCGCCCGCGATCACGATGTCGGCCTCGCCGCTGCGGATGGTGTGCGCGGCGGACGCGACCGCGGTCAGACCGCTCGCGCACAGCCGGTTCACCGTGTAGCCGGGCACGCTGTCGGGCAGTCCCGCGAGCAGCACGGCCATGCGCGCGACGTCGCGGTTGTCCTCACCCGCCTGGTTGGCGGCGCCGAGGATCACCTCGTCGACGGCCTCGCCCGGGATGCCGGCCCGGCGGGCGGCCTCGGCCACCACCAGACCCGCGAGGTCGTCGGGGCGCACTCCTGCGAGCGCTCCGCCATATCGCCCCTGCGGGGTACGGGCTCCGTCCACCAGAAACACTTCGGCCACAGTCTTCTCCTTCACGGGGGTGCCGTCTATTAATAACCGAATCTTCGGTCGGGGCGCAAGGGCAGGTGGCGGCAGGTCTTCGCGATCCGTCCTTGACAACCAGCGACTACTACGACGATTCTGTTAACCGACCGAACGTACGGTGAAATGGAGTTGTCGTGAGCAAGTTACTGGAAAGCTACGCCGCCGGACGCTGGTACACCGCGTCCGACGAAGGAACGCCGCTGCTGAGCGCCGTCGACGGCTCCGAGGTGGCGCGCATCTCCGCGACCGGACTCGACCTCGGCGAGATGGTGACCTACGCCCGCGAGGTGGGCGGACCGGCGCTGGCGAAGCTGACCTTCCACGAGCGCGCCGCCGCCCTCAAGACGCTGGCACTCACCCTCATGGCGGGCAAGGACGAGTTCTACGCCCTCTCCACTGCCACCGGCGCGACGAAGCGTGATTCCGGCGTCGACATCGACGGCGGTTTCGGCACCCTCCTCAGCTACGCGAGCAAGGCGCGCCGCGAGCTCCCCAACGACACCGTCTACCTCGACGGCGCGGTCGAGCAGCTGGGCAAGCGGGGCACGTTCCTCGGCCAGCACGTCTACACGTCCCGTCGCGGTGTCGCGGTCCAGATCAACGCGTTCAACTTCCCCGTGTGGGGCTTCCTCGAGAAGCTCGCCCCCGCGTTCATCGCCGGCGTCCCGTCGATCGTGAAGCCCGCGAGCCAGTCGGCGTACCTCACCGAACTCGTGTTCCGTCGCATCATCGAGTCCGGGCTGCTGCCCGAGGGCTCCGTCCAGCTGCTGTCCGGGAGCGCCCGCGGGCTCCTCGACCACCTCGGCGGGCAGGACTCCGTCGCGTTCACCGGATCCGCCGACACCGCCGCGACCCTGCGGGCGCACCCCAACGTCGTCGGCGAGGGTGTGCACTTCAACGCCGAGGCCGACTCGCTCAACGCGTCGATCCTCGGCGCCGACGTCGAGCCCGGCAGCGAGGAATTCGACCTCTACGTCAAGCAACTCGTCACCGAGATGACGGTGAAGGCCGGCCAGAAGTGCACCGCCATCCGCCGCGCCTTCGTGCCCACCGCCCTGATGGACGACGTCATCGCCGCCGTCGAGGCCCGGCTGTCGCGGGTAGTCGTCGGCGCCCCCGACGCCGAGGGCGTCACGATGGGTGCGCTGGCCAGCCTCGAGCAGCGCGACGAGGTCCTGAAGTCGCTCCGCGGGCTCACCAAGTCGGCGCAGATCGTCGTCGGCGACCCCGACAACTTCGAGGTGGTCGGCGCGGACAAGGCGACCGGTGCGTTCCTGCCGCCGATCCTGCTGCGCTCCGACGACAAGGACGCCACCGAACCCCACGACATCGAGGCCTTCGGCCCGGTCAGCACCGTCATCGGATACGACGGCACCGACCAGGTCATCGAACTCGCCGCCCGCGGCAAGGGCAGCCTCGTCGCCTCCCTCGTCACCCGCGATGCCGCGCTCGCCCGCGCCGTCGTCCTCGGTCTGGCCCCGTTCCACGGCCGCGTCCTCGTCCTCAACCGCGACGACGCGAAGGAATCCACCGGCCACGGCTCACCCCTGCCCGTCCTCGTGCACGGCGGTCCCGGCCGCGCCGGCGGCGGCGAGGAACTCGGCGGCATCCGCGGCATCCTGCACCACATGCAGCGCACCGCGGTCCAGGCCACCCCCGACATCCTGACCGCGGTCGGGAACAAGTGGGTCACCGGTGCACAGCGGCACGACGACGGCGTCCACCCGTTCCGGAAGAACCTCGCGCAGTTGCGGATCGGCGACACCATCGTCGGCGGCCCCCGTCAGGTCACGCTCGCCGACATCGACCACTTCGCCGAGTTCACCGGCGACACGTTCTACGCCCACACCGACCCCGAGGCGGCCGCCGCCAACCCGCTGTTCGGCGGCA
>JBCEBZ010000451.1:0-2928 GCA_039206675.1 Rhodococcus sp. (in: high G+C Gram-positive bacteria)
GATGTCATCCGGGTAGTCGACGGGATGATCGTGCTCTCCGCCTACACATCCGAAAAATGGTCCGCACTCTGCCATCTCGTCGGGAGACCGGACATGATCGACGACCCGCGGTTCGTCGACAATCCCGCGCGAGTGTCGCACCGGACCGAGATGCTGACCGCTCTCGGCGACGCCTTGGGTGACATGACCCGAGACCAGGCCGTCGCCCGGTTGCAGTCCGCGAACATCGTGTGTGGGGCGATCCGCTCCTTCGACGACATCGCCGAGGACAAGGACGTTTTGGCGTCCGAGATCCTCGTCGACGTCGCCGGGCCCGGTGGGGCCTCGTTCACCAGCCCCGGATTGGCCTTCACCCTCGACGGCCGCCGTCGCACCGTCTCCACCTCCGCGCCCGCGGTAGGGCGGGACACCGTCTCGGTGCTGCGCGACCTCGGCCTCTCTGACGGGGACATCACCGACCTGATCGACCGCCGCGTCGTCACCGCCTCCGCGCCACACTGATCCCGGAAAGGGCTCCCTCATGATCGACCCGGACATCCTGAACTACGACTTCCCGACCTACCTGAAGACCATCGCCGACTTCACCGAGAACGAACTCGTCCCGGCAGAGAACGAGATGGTCGACGCGGGCCAGGTCCCCGCTCGCCTCGTCGACCGCATGGCGGCCCTCGGCCTTTTCGGCATCTCGATCCCGCGTGCATACGGCGGCCTCGGGTGGACGATGGAACAGCAGGTGCAACTCACTCTCGAATTCACGCGCGCGTCCTGTGTCTACCGATCACGTTTCTCGACGGTGATCGGCCTGTGCTCGCAAGCGATCCTGGACCACGGCACCGAGGAGCAGAGACAGCGGATGCTGCCGGCCATGGCGGCAGGCGAACTGGTCACCGCATTCGCACTCACCGAGGAACAGGCCGGTTCGGACGCCGCGCACCTGCGCACCACCGCGGAGCGTCGCGGTGACACCTACGTTCTCAACGGGAGCAAGCGGTACATCACGAACGCGGCCTGGGCCGACGCGTTCCTCGTCTTCGCTCGCACGGACACCTCGGACCCGGGTGCGGGCGGGGTCTCGGCGCTGCTCGTGGACGCTACGTCGCCCGGGGTACGCACCGTCTTGCCGACCGTCATGAACGGACACGCGGAGGCACCGGTCGGCGAGATCTACTTCGACGACGTGACCGTGCCCGCGGAGAATCTGCTCGGCGGCGTCGAGGGCCAAGGTTTGACGATGGCGCTGCGCGGTATCAACCATGCGCGTCTGCACGTCGCCGCGACCTGTGTCGGGCAGGCGACCCGGATGCTCGAGGAGACGACGGCACATGTCAACGGGCGCAGTCAGTTCGGAGCCCCACTCGCCGATCTCGGTGCCGTGCAGGCCACGCTGGGGGAAAGCTTCGCGGAACTCGAGGCGGGACGCGCCCTGGCCGTCGAGAGCGCGCGCGCCTTCGACTGCGGCGAGATCCCCCGGCACCGCATTGCCGCCGCCAAGTTGTACAACTCCGAGATGGCGAGCCGGGTCGCCGACCGGTGTGTCCAGTTGCTCGGCGGTGAGGGCATCGTCGGCCCGCACCCCGTGCCGAGAATGTGGCGTGATGTGCGCGCGCTGCGGATCTACGAGGGCTCCTCACCCGTGCACCAGCGGAATCTCGCCAAGGCGATGACTCGCCAGGTCGCCGACACCGGCACGCTGCCCAACTCCTACCGCGTCTGAGTAGAGTCGGTGCCCGATCCGCGCGATCGGGCACCGACCACGGGGAAGATGGATTCATGGACATCCGTCAACTCGAGTACTTTCTCGCCGTGGTCGAGCACGGCGGAGTCAACCGCGCGGCAGGGCATCTCCACGTGGCGCAGGCATCGTTGTCGCAGGGAATACGTCAACTCGAACGTGAACTGAAGCTGAGTCTGTTCCACCGGACGGGCCGCAATCTGGTTCTCAATCCGGCCGGGCAGCTGCTGGTCGAGCCCGCCCGCAAGGTGCTCGACGACCTTCTGGCGGCGCAGGACATCATGCGCGGCGCCCGCGAACTCCAGGTCGGGTCGATCACCATCGGGACGATGCCCGAGATGTCGAGCGAGGCGGTGGCGGCGTGGAGTGGGTCGTTCACCCGTCTCCATCCCGACATCCGCATCGATCTGTCGGAGTTCGCGAGTGCCGCGGACCTGTGCGACGAGGTACTCGCCGGTCAGTGCGAACTGGGATTCACGACCTTCCCCGTGCCGACCGACAATCTCGAGACGGTCCAGCTCGGTGTCCAGCGACTGCTACTGGTGAGACCGCCGGGAACCCCACCGGTCGACGAGGGAGCACCCTTCGATCTTGCGCATCTCGCCGAGGTCCCGCTGGTGACGAGCAGCGCGGCGCTGCGGGAGAACGACATCGTCGCAACCGCACTGCGCCGCGCATCGGTGGTTCCCCGGATCAGCGCACGGGTCCCCAACCGGCACGCGCAGATGACGCTCGTCCTCAATGGCGCGGCCAGCGCGTTCCTCCCACTGCGGATGGCCACGGCCGCTCACCGATTGGGGGCGCGGGTGACCGAAACCCGGCCGGCGATACGCACGCCGTTCGGCATCGTGCACCGGCCCGGTGCCCTGAACCCGGCAGCCAAGAGCTTCGTAATCCAAACCCATGCAGACCTGGCGCGCTGGAACAGCCTGATCGACGCTCATCAACAAGCCGGTGCCTCGCTCCTTCGCGCCGCGCTGCTCGCCGACGGCGAACTACGCGCACAGATGATCGGGAATTGACACCACGCGGGCGAGGCAACGATTACCGGGTCCTTCTCACAGCCAGCGCCAACCGGCGTGAGCAGGCGAAGGCACGCTGATCCGGCCATGCGGTCGCCGCGGGAATCGAGGCCCACTGCCGGCCCGTCGGGATCCTCGACAAGGACCCCCGCGCCGCGACCCATGTCTTCGACC
>JBCEBZ010000452.1:0-4961 GCA_039206675.1 Rhodococcus sp. (in: high G+C Gram-positive bacteria)
TGTTCTCGAGGTTCTTGAACAGGCCGGCCAGCTCGGACGGGAACTCCGACTCGATCAGCACCTGGTAGCGGCGCATGTCGATGATGTGGTCGACGTGCTCGATGTCGACGGGGCACTGCTCGACACACGCGCCACAGTTGGTGCAGCTCCACAGCGTCTCGGTGTCGATGACCGGGGCCAGTTCGCCTTCGACGGTCTCGCCGACCAGCTTGCGCTCGGCCTCCCGGCGTGCGGCCTCGGGGATCGCCGCCAGCTTGGCGTCGTCGACGGCGCCTTCGCCGTTCACCAGGCCTACTTCGTCACCGCCCATGTCCTTGCGGCCACCGGCGAGCAGGTACGGAGCCTTGGCGTAACCGTGGTCGCGCAGCGACGTGATGAGCAGCTTCGGGGACAGCGGCTTGCCGGTGTTCCATGCGGGGCACTGCGACTGGCAGCGCCCGCACTCGGTGCAGGTGGTGAAGTCCAGCCAGCCCTTCCAGGAGAAGTCCTCGATGTTGCCGGCGCCGAACGTGTCGGTGTCGGGATCGGCGTCCTCCATGTTGATGGGCTTGCCGCCGGACATCATGGGCTTGGCGGCACCGAGTGCGACGTCACCGTCGTCCTCACGCTTGAAGTAGATGTTCGCGAACGCCGCGAACCGGTGCCAGGCGACACCCCAGGTGATGTTGCGGCCGACGACGTAGAGCCAGATCATGCCCGACATCAGCTTGACGAAGGCGAAGAACGCGACCATGTTCGGGCTCGCGGGAAGCAGCTTCGCGAGGTTCATCGTGAAGAAGTCGGTCCACGGGTTGGAGTGGCCGTAGGTGGCGATCTTCCCGGCCTTCACGAAGATCATGCCGAGGCCCTCGATGAGGACGACGGCCTCGACGAAGTACGCGGCCTTGAAGTCGGATCCGCCGAACCGGGACAGTCGCGCGGGTACGCGGGGGTGGTTGAGCTGGCGGATCACGATCAGCGTCGTGATACCGATGACCGTGCCGAGGCCGAGGATCTCGTCGACGAAGTGGTAGACGGCGGTGTTACCGACCAGCGGCCAGTGGAACTCCGGGTTAAACGTCTGGCCGTACGCCTCGAACCACACGACGGCTCCGAGCATGAAGCCGACCATGACCAGCCAGTGAGCCCAGCCGACGGTGCGGAATTTGCTCATGCGCGTGTGGGCGATGAACTCGACACACATCTGCTTGAAGCGCGGGAAGAACGGGTGCCATCGATCCGGGGCCGACTGGCCGATCCGGACGACGTTGACCATCTTCAATGCGCCTGTGATGAAGGAGAACCAACATACGAGGCTCAGCAGCACGCCGATGGTGCCCAACGTGATCGTCAGGGCATTCATGTCGCGGCCTTTCGTTTCAGGGCGGCAGGGCGGCCACCTCGGGACTGCTCGTGATCCTAACGCTTGCTAAGTTACCCACTGGTAACTTATTTAGTCTACTTGCCGGTAACTTACCGGGCTCGAGCGGGATAACTGCAGCTGGGGCGCCGATGGGGCATGTGATGCATGCCACAATCGGACTTTCTGTTCGCCACGTTAAAGGGTCGAAATTGCGGCGTTCACCCAAGGTCGCCCTAACTTCGGCCGACGGCTGCGCGGGTCCGTTCGCGCAGACCCCGAGAGGCGGTTCGGCCGCCATTTTCGGTCACGAATTCGGCGCGGTTACGTTGCGGCGGGATAACGGTGTGCAAATATTCCGTGCGTCGATGTCGCCGCTCCCGGAAATCGGCACCAGGGGAGTAATTCACGTCATGTAATTCGTGCGAATTACGTTGTGTTCGGCCAACTGCCGACGGGTCTCCTTCGCCCTGATGAATTTTTCGTCAATGAACAATTCGGCCGTGATTCCGCTGTTACTCTGAGCGTGTTTTCCGGCCCTGGTCAGCGGTCGTAACGGGGGTCGTGCAGTCCGCTTCTATCACATCGGTACTTCGTCGCGTCGGTCCTGAAATGAGGCATCAATGATCGTGAGAAGAGCTGCAGTAACGGCAGGCATGGCGGTCGCCGCCATGGGTCTTGCCGCCGGGGTGTCCCACGCGGGGCCGGCGGCGGCACCCGCTCCCGTGGCGCCCGCGTCGGCACCGGCCGTACTCCCGCTGCCGTTCCACGACGTCGCGTCCCGGGAGGAGAACGACAGGGCGTTCGCTCAGTTCGGCGCGCAGGTGGGTATCGCCGTCACGGTTGGCAGTCTGGTCGGAACGATGGCCGGTGCCGGAATCGGCTGTGTTGCAACACTTCCTGCTTGTGTCCCCGGTCTCGTCGCCGGGGCGGGTATCGGCGGGGTGGTGGGAACCATCGTTGCCGGCGGTCCCACTCTCGGCGTCAGCGCATACCAATTGTGGGAAACGTACAACGCCGCCCCAGGGACGTCGATCTACGCCGACAGGGACGAGTAGAACCCTCGCCGCGGTCGCCCGGCCCCGTCGCGTCTACCGCGGCGGGGCCGAGTCGTGTGTGGACGCCCTCAGGGAAGAAACCGACCGGTTCCCCGCTTTGTGTGGGAATTACTGCATGAATGACCGGTGCCATTCTTGAAATTCGGTCGCGGCGCCGTTCTCGATGCGCAATTCATGACCGTCGTCGACTATTGGTGACGTGCATTTTCTCGAGTCGAAACTCAATTGGGATCTGTCACAGCAGCACGTTACTGTTTAGCAACGGATGGGGTTGGAACCTTAAGGGGATGGAATGAAGTTGCGTCGTTTCGTTACGACTTCGGCACTTGTGGTGGGTGCCCTCGCGGCCGGGTCCGGGGTGGCGGTCGCGGAACCGGCGGCCGAGCCCGGAGCCGACATCGCCTACGAGACCCGGGTGGAGGATCGTGCAGTCGTCACGAAGATCGATGCGGGCGCGTTCGTGGTGTCGTCGGATCGGCAGTCGGTTGCGCTCGAAGACGGCGCGGGAAACGCCGTCCTCTCGCTGCCCCTCGCGTACCGCTTCGACGGACTGCAGTTCCCCTTCGACGAGAAGGTCAGCGAGGACGGCAAGACTCTCACGTTGACTCCTGTCGTCGATCGCGCGAAGGCGACACCGATCGCGGACACCGATCTCCCGCTGAGCGACGTCGCTTCGGTCGAGGAAAACACGCGTGCGCAGGCCAATTTCGGTCAGCAACTCGCACTGGCCTCGGCGGTCGGGGGACTGGCCGGCACGGTCGTCGGTGGTGCGATCGGGTTGGTCGGTCTGATCGCGGGGCCCGTCGCGCTGGCTACGGTTCCCGTGTTCGCAGCGGTCGGTGCGGTTGCCGGCACCGTCATCGTCGGCGGGCCGACCCTTGTCATCGCGGGGATTCAGCTTGCGCAGACTCTGACGGCGCCCGATGGCACCACGGTCTGGGCGAAGGACGACAAGGGTGCGAAGTAGCTGGTTTCAGGGGTGCGTGCACCCCGGGGAGGTGTGAGTATTCATGGTGGAACTGTTCGGAATCCTGGCCGACATCTTCGGCTACGTGATCACGATCGTGACAGTCGGTCCGACACTGTTCTGACGGCCTTTCGGCACCGCGAAGTGGGTGACGTAGCCGCACGGCTGCAGTGCCTCCGACCCCGCCCGCCCTCCTTTCGGAGGCGGGCGGTTCGTCGTCGTGCGCGGTGTCCGGAGGTGAACCTCGTCACAGCGGTGGGGGTGACCTGCCAGGTTTGCCAATGCTTAGGCTAACCTTCGTCAGTCACAGCGCTGCTCTCGAAACGGGTCTCGATGAACCTCCGACGGTTTACTGCCATGTCCATGCTCGTCATCGCGGCAATGGGGGTCGGGACAGCCACGTCGTACGCCGATCCCGTCGCCGCACCCCCGGCGGCAGCGGAACAGGGCATCCCGAACATCAACTACCAGACCGCTCGAGACGGTGACGCCGCTGTGGCCACCCTCGACGCCGGCGCCTTCTCGATCAACGCCGCGAACGACACCGTCGACGTGGTCGACGACGGCGGCCGCGTCGTAGCGTCCATTCCCACGTTCTTCCGGGTCGACGACCTGCAGCATCCCTTCGCTGTCGCGGTCGACGAGTCCGCGCGCGTCCTGCGACTCGTCCCGAACATGGATCCGTCCGCAGCGACACCCGTCCCCGTGTCGGAGCGGATCACCCTCGACGACGTCGCCGCACCGCAGGACAAACAGGAACGCGACGAACGCGCACTCGACGACTTCCAGCAGCAACTCGGAATCACGAGTGCCATCACGGCGATCGTCGCCGCCATCATCGGCGGCGCGATCGGCTGTGCGATCGGCATCATCCCCGGCACGGCAGCCCTGGTGATTCCGTTCCTCGGTCTCGCCGGGCCGGTGGCAGGGTGCATCGGAGGTGCGCTGATCGTCGCCCCCGTCGTCGCGCTCGCGGGCACCATCGTGGTCGGTGGTGGCGCCCTGGTCGTCCTGGGCATCCAGTACCTGAACACCGTGAACAGCCCGTTCGTCGCACCGGAACCCGCGGCATGAGCGGCCGGTTCGGCCGGAACCTACGGGCGCTCACCGGATCGGCGGTCCTCGTCGTCGCGGCCCTCGGCGTCTCCGCCGGGACCGTTCACGCAGCCCCGCTGGCGCAGCAGGAATCGTCCGGGATCGGCTATGAGGCCCACGCCGAGGGCACGTCCGTGATCACGACGATCGATACGGGCGCCTTCCGGGTCACCGACACCGGTGACGCGATCGAGATGGTCGACGACAGCGGCAACGTGCTGGCCGCACTGCCCCTCACGATTCGTATCGACGACGCCGTCTATCCGATCGACGCCGACCTCGACGGGCGGACCGCGACGCTCACCCCGCACGTCCCGGAGGACGTCGCGTCGTCGCTGAAGTCGGTGGCGCAGGACGGATTCGACACGCAGAAGGAGCGCGACGATTCGGCGCTGGCCGACTTCAACAGTTACCTCGGGTACGCGACGCTGATCGGCGGCCTGATCTTCGGTGTGATCTTCGGTGCCGTCGGTCTCGCGGTCGGCTGCGGATTGCTCGCCTT
>JBCEBZ010000452.1:4971-11699 GCA_039206675.1 Rhodococcus sp. (in: high G+C Gram-positive bacteria)
GCTCGCCTTCACTGTGGTCGGCACGCCGGTCGGCTGCCTCGGCGGGCTGCTGGCCGGATTCGCGGCCGGTGGGCTGGCCGGAACCATCTTCGTCGGCGGCGCCGCGCTGGTGATCCTCGGAATCCAGTACCTCGTCACCGTCAACACCCCGTTCGTTCCGCCCGCGCCCGATCCCACGGCCTGATCGGACTCCGACGAAAACGTACGGCCCGCCTCCCTTCGGGGAAGCGGGCCGTAGTCGTCGGCGGGGTGCGTTACGAGGTGCGCACGCGCAAACCCGGGTTCTCCGCCAGCACCTCGTTGATCGGCGTCGCGAACAACTCGGGGCTCTCGCCGAGGACGAACGTGACGACGTCCGCGACCTGGCAGATCGGGTACTGCCCGACGTTGGAGGCGCTCGAGATGCCGAGTGCCAGCGTGCCGGTCACGATCGTGCCGCCGCTGTCGCCCTGCAGGGCGCACATGCTCGTCGAGAAGCTGTCGGCCAGCGTGCGCTCACCGACGGACACGGTCTGCGCGACGGACGTGACGCGACCGCAGGTGAAGCCGGTGGTCAGACCCGACTTGCACACCGGGGCGCCGACGACCGGGTCGGCAGTTCCGGTGATCGCGACGGGCGCCGCACCGGGAACCCGGACGCCGTTGTTCTCGAACCGGCGGGCGGCGTCGTCGTCGGCCCGGATGATCGAGTAGTCGTGAATGTCCAGGCTGGTCTTGGCGAACGTGCCGATCCGCGGACCGGTGCCGCCGCCGGGGACCAGGGAGAACGCCTCCGATGCCTCCGGCGTTCCTGCCGCGGCCCGGTTGGGGTCGCAGTGCCCCGCCGTGATGTTCACCGGACGGCCCGAACCGTCGGTGCCGTTGAACCCGAGCGAGCAGCGCAATCCGACTCCGCCGCCGAGCGAGCCGTACGCGTCGCCGCCCAGCAGGGCGTCGGCGGGAAGCGGTTCGGCGATGGGGGTGAGGTCGGTGGACGGCAGCGGAGCGGCCGTGGCAGGCGACTGCACGACGCGGGCGCCCTTCAGGAAGTCCGGAAGCTGCAACCCGCCCACATTGTCGGCGCGGAGCACGAGATCGTTGTTCACGATGTCGATGGCGACGCCGCGCACGAGATCGGCGACGGCGGGCGGCTGCGTGTCGAGCCAGCCGTCGAGCGACTTCACCTGCTCCTGCAGGCTGCTCTCGCTCTGGGCCACATCCTTCACCTGGAAGCCGGCCTTCTCGGCTGCGGCGACGGCGGCCTCCTTGTCGGCGCCGTCGGCGAGCCCCACGATCGGGGTGCCTGCGTCGTCGAGCCACGTTCCGGCGAACGCGGCCGGGAACTGGGTGCGGGCGATCTTCGCGAACTCGGCCAGCTTCTGGCCCAGCTCGGAGTGCTCCAGGTACTGATCCGGGCTCAGCGACAGATCACGCGAAATCGCGTCGATCAGTTCCGCGGGCAGCTTGGCGGCCTGGCCGGACACTCCCGGCTCGACCGGATCGGCCTGAGCGGAGGCGGTGACCGGACCGAGGAGCAGCAGCGCGGCGGAGCCGAACACGGCGGCACGACGTGCGATGGAGCTTCGCATGGGGGCCTTTCTATGTTGTTTGTTCGCAGTTGCCTCGCGGGCGCACGCGAATACGACCCCCCTGACAGGTAAGGCCGTACACAGTCGGAGTCGACTATATGGGTTCGCCCCGTCTATTCCCACCTGTAACACTCTCGGCGGACGACGCAGCTGGACAAAGCGGACACCATAACCGCCCGCGCCCGGTGTCCGTGAGGAAACGGACACCGGGCGCAGGGTGAAAACTCTGGAGTACTAGTCGGAGATGGTGCGCACCCGCATCCCGGATCCGATCGTGTCGACGATGTCCGCGACCGGGATGCCGAGGCTGGCCGTGCCACCCTCCGGCGCCAGCACCAGGTTCGCCTCCGTGCAGTTGGGGGCGCCGCTGGCGTTGGAACCGCTCGTGATTCCCAGCGCGAGGGTGCCGGTGACGATGGCGCCGCCGCTGTCACCCGCGAGAGTGCAGGCAGTGCCCGCGAAACCGTTGATCACGCGGCTCGAACCGTCGGACACGAACAACTGCGTCTCGACGTGATCCGCCGCGACCACACCACACGTGAACGACGACGTCTGACCCGACTTGCAGATCGGGGCGCCGACGACGGGACGGGCGGTGCCGGTGATCTCCAGGGTGGTGCCGTTCGCGCCGCGGACCGCGGGACGGTCCAGACCGGCCTTGACGCCCGCGTCGTTCAGCTTGATCACCGAGTAGTCCAGCTTGTCGGCGGGGTTGCCCACGGACGACTTCGAGAACGCGCCGATCTGCTGGCTGTCGTCGACGTTCTGGTGATTGGGAAGGAACACCGGCGACGGCTGACCCTCGGCGGGGTTGCAGTGCCCGGCGCTGATGTTGACGGCCTGGCCGCTGTCGTCGACGGCGTTGAAGCCCAGCGAGCAGACGGAGATCTCGGAGATCGGCGTCTTCGGCAGTTCACCCGCGGTCGTGATGTACGTGTCACCGGCGAGGGGACCCCGCTCCACCGGACCGCCGCCGCCGGGGCTCAGCATCACCTTGACGTTGGCGAGCAGCGTCGGCAGGTTCAGCGCCTGGCCGATGGGGCTGTTGACGACGTCGATGACGACGCGGTTATCGAGAACGTCGATCGACGCGGAGTTGACCTGGGACGCCACGTCCTTCGGCAGTCCCGCGATCCAGCCGTTCACGTCGGAGAGGGTCTTCTCCAGGCCGTTCGCGGACACCGGCGCAATGCGGGTGTCGTACCCGGCCTTGGCTGCGGCGTCGGCGGCCTCGTTCGTGGTGACCGCGACGACGGGCTTGCCGTCGAGGCCGATCCACGCCCCGGCGAAGTCGTCGGGATGCTGCTCCCGGAAGTCCTCGGCGTAACTACCCAGCTCCTGTGCCTTCGCGGCGCGGTCGAGGTATTCCTGCGGGCTGATCTTCAGGTCGCGGGTAATGGCCTCGACGAGTTCGGCCGGCAACTTGTCGGCGCTCAGCTGCGTGGTGTCGGGCTGCGTAACAGGGTCGGCCTGGGCGGCGGTGGAAAACGGAAAGAGAAGGAGCATTGCCGAGGCGCCTACAACAGCGGCGCGGTGCGCCAGCACGTTACGCATGAAATCCCTTCTGCACGGAATCCGTTCACTGAGGATTCCTTCTGGGGTGGGTATCAGCGCCCCACCTTAAGCTACGGACGGGCCGGCCCGTCGGGGAGGTGGAAGCGAAGCGTCACTGACCTGGGCTTTTCAGAACCGGCGGCGTGGTCGTCGTCGTGGTGGTCACCGCGGCCGCCGGTGCCTTCAGCGTCGTCGTGGTTGTTGTCGTACTGGTGGTGGTGGTGGTGGTCGTCGTCACCGGCGGCGTCGGCGTGGTCGTCGCGGCGGTCGTCGTCGTGGTCGTCTGAGGGACCGTGGTGATCGAGGGCAGGGTGATCACCGGCGTCGTCGTCGGCGGGGGCGGGGGCGGCGGCACGAACACGGAAGTCGTCACGACCGGTGCCGGCGGGGGAGCGACCGGGCTCGGGGCCTCCACCTCCGTCGTCACGGCCACCTCCTGCGTGCTCGCCGTCGGGAAGACCGCGGGCGCGACCGGTGTGGGTCGTGCGGCCGACGTCGACGTCACCGACGCGGTCTGGGCGTCCTGGATCGACGGAACCGCGGTGCTGCCGTTGTTTGTGAGCGCGAACGCGACCGCCCCACCGGCCACCACCAGTACGGCCGCGGCGATACCGGCGATGATCAGCGGACGGCGGTCGGGGCGCTTGGCGGGGGTGGTCGATGCGGGCGCCTCGGTCGCGGCCGGAGGAAACGCGTCGGCGGACGCCGCAGCAGCGGCCGCCGGCACCGCCGTCACGGCGGAGTACGCGGTGTGCAGCGGGGCCTCGACGACGGGAATCGACTCGGTGTCGGCGCTCGTGTCCTCATCGGTGAGCGCCAGCCCGGCCGCCAGCAGCGCCGCGCCGTGGGCCGGAGACTCCGGCGACGCGGCGAGCGCCACCGACTCCGGGATGAGAGTCGCCTCGGCCAGACCCATGTAGTCGAGGGATTCACGCAGCTTGGTGACGATCTCCGGCGCCCAGTCCGACGGATGGGTCGCCGTGACCTTCACCGTCCCGGACAGTCCGTCCGCCGCCTCCCGGAACAGGCAGAACATCGCCGTCGCGACGAGGTCTTCGGCGCGGGTCAGGGAACCCGCGTACTCGATGCCCGCGGGCTCACCGACGCGTGCGAGGAAATCGCGGACCGCGCCCGTCGACTCCGTGCCGGGGTCGCCGAGCTGCACGGAGCCGTCCGGGGCCGTGAACAGGACGGATGGGTGTTCGATCGTCCTCACGTCGGTTCCGGAAGCGGTCACGACCGCTGTGGAAACCGAATCGCCGACGGTGAGTCCGACTCCGGTGGTCATGGAAAATCCTTACTGGCACGGTTCAGAGGGGTGCATCATCGCACCATGTGCACAGTGTGTCGCGCCCCGCAGTCGATTGGTTACATGCGCCACCCGTGAGTACTTCTCAACCGCCGGCGGTTAAGAAGTACTCACGGGTGGCGGAGCCGCAGACCCGTGGCCCATCGCCCGCAGCATCGACAGCAGTTCCGACCGCGACCCGGCGCCCAGTCGCCGCCGGATCCGGGCCACGTGGTGCTCGATCGTCTTCGCGGAGATGTAGAGGCGCGACCCGATCTCCCGGTACGTCAGACCCTGGACGAGCAGTTCGGCGACCTCCGCCTCGCGGTCGGTGAGCGACCCCGGGGTGCTCGGGCTCGATACGACCGCGGGGTCGGCGCCGTTGCCGGGGGACGTCGGCTGGCGCAGGGCCCGCGCGACCTGCAGCAGGGTCGTCGCCACCCTGGTGTCGGAGGCGCGCAGCGCGGCGTCGCCGGCGAGGCGCGCGCCGTCCCACGGCAGACCGATCCGGTCGAGGGTGCGGGCGGCGTCCTCGACGGACGCGGCGTCGATGTCGCCCTGGAGCACGCGCAGCCAGGCGCGACCGGCGGTGGCGAGCCCGGACGCGTACGGGCTGACCTTGGCGGCCTCACCGAGCGCGCGGGCGTGCGGCATCAGATCGGCGGGGCATTCGGCGAGGATCGAGGCCTGCACGCCGTACCAGTGCAGCGCCGATCCCCACATCGCCGGTTCGCCGAGGGTCCGCAACAGCGACTGCGCGTCCTCGACGAGGTGGGTGATCCGCCCGGGTTCGCCGACCCGGATCGCGGTGAGCCACAGTTCGCCGAGCGGCAGCAGGCTCAGCAGGTCCACCGAGTACTCGGCGAGCACACCCTGCGCGCCCGCCCACGCCTGGAGCAGTGCCGCGTTGTCGCCGGTGCGCCGCGCCAGCCCGACCCGCAGGCCGTGGACGAACAGCAGATCGCGCTGGTGCATCGACGCGACGTCGAGACCGTCGAGCCGGGACTGCGCCGACGTGAGGTCGCCGCGGACCATCGACGTCCAGGCGGTGAGCAGTTGGTGCCGGTTCGCGGTGACGCTGCCGGGGCGCTCGGCTTCCCGGGCCCGGGTGAGGACGGCGTCCGCGTGGGCGAGTTCGCCGCAGTGGAGTGCGGCGAGGGCGGTGATCGCGGCGGGGGAGTCGGGCAGCATCCGGGGCCGCGACGCGCGGCCGGGCATCGACAGGGCGCGGGTCAGCGAATTCAGTGCCGCATTCGCGGACCCGGTCACCGACTGCACGAGTCCGGTCGCGACGAGGGCGGCGCCCGCGGTGGCGGCGGTGGGGGGTGCGCCCGCGCTCGTCGCGAGGACGGCTTCGGCGTCGTCGAGCCGGCCCGCGACCACGAGGACCGAGGCGGCGAGGGACGCGTCGGCACCCGCCCGGTCCGCACCGAGCCAGGCGTACAGTTCGGCGCTGCGGTCGATCATGCCGCAGAACGCGGCGCCCGCGGCCGAAACCCTGACGGCCGCAGCGAGTTCCGGACCGTCGACGGTCGCGGATCGTTCGAGGACGGAATCGGCCAGGCCGACCGCGGTGTCGAGGTCACCGTGCAGGGCGCTCGCCTCGGCGTACGCGACGACGGCGGCGTCGTGGAGCCTGCCGACCCGGCCCGCTTCGGCGTACAGCGCGACGGCCGCGGCCGGTTCGGCGAGTTCGGCCTGGGCGCAGAGGAATTGGCTCAACTCCTCGCTGGGTGTGCCGGTCGAGGCCACCGCGCGGGCGACGGGAAGGGTGAGCGTTCCGCCGTCGACGTGATGGGCGAGCAGGCGACGGGCCAGCGTGTGCAGGCGGTTCTCGCCGAGCGTCGTCGTGAGATGCGTGTGGTCCGTGAGAGTGAGCGTGTCCCGTTCGTCGACCCAGCCGTCCGAACGGAGCGCGTCGACCGCAGCGCGGGCACGGTCGGGTTCGACGTCGAGTACCCGGGAGACCACGGTCTCGTCGAGGTCGCTGCCGAGCAGAACCAGTGCGAGAGCGGAGAGTTGCGGGCCGTCGAGCCCCGCGAGTTCTGTGGGAGGAAGCGGTGAGGGCAGCGTGGACACCGGCGCCCTATCCGCCGTTGCCGAGGACGCCGGGCACCAGGCCGGTGACTCCGCCGACGACGCCGCCGACCGTGCCGCCCACCCCGGTGACGGTGTCGCCGACCGCGCCCGCGCCACCGACGATGGTGTTGGCGATCGCGGCGCCGCCGTCGGACGGCACGCTCGGTGCCGGCGCGGGCGCCGGTGCCGGCGCGGGGGCCGGTGCGGGTGCGGGTGCGGGTTCTGCCGCGACTGGGGCC
>JBCEBZ010000453.1:0-11695 GCA_039206675.1 Rhodococcus sp. (in: high G+C Gram-positive bacteria)
CGGATGCTCGACCTGCAGCCGGGTGTTCATCTCCATGAAGAAGAACTCGTCGGGCGCGTCGGCCGAGACGATGAACTCGACCGTTCCCGCACCGGAGTAGTCGACGCTGCGCGCGGTGTTGCAGGCGGCCTCGCCGATCCGGGCGCGGGTCGCCTCGTCCAGAAGCGGCGACGGCGCCTCCTCGATGACCTTCTGGTGGCGGCGCTGGAGGCTGCATTCGCGCTCGCCGAGGTGGACGACGTTCCCGTGCCCGTCCGCGAGGATCTGCACCTCGATGTGCCGGGGCCGCAGCACGAATCGCTCGAGGAACAGGGTGTCGTCGCCGAACGCCGACGCCGCCTCGCGCCGTGCGCTGCGCAGCGCCTCGGCCAGTGCGCCCGGCTCCTCCACCAGGCGCATGCCCTTGCCGCCGCCGCCTGCCGACGGCTTGACGAGCACCGGGTATCCGATGTCGCCTGCGGCCGCGATCAGTTCGTCGTCGGACAGGCCGGGCCGGGCGATGCCGGGGACGACGGGCACATCGAACTTCGCCACCGCGTTCTTGGCGGTGATCTTGTCGCCCATCACCTCGATGGCGTGAGCGGACGGGCCGAGGAACGCGATCCCGGCGTCGGCGCAGGCGCCGGCGAACTTGGAGTTCTCCGACAGGAACCCGTAACCGGGATGGATCCCCTGTGCGCCGGTCGCTTGGGCCGCCGCGATCACCTTCTCGATCACGAGGTAGCTCTCCCGCGCCGCGGCCGGGCCGAGCAGGACCGCGGTATCGGCCTCGCGGACGTGCCGCGCGTCCCGATCGGCTTCGCTGAAGACGGCGACGGAACGGATTCCCATGGCCCGCAGCGTGCGGATCACGCGCACCGCGATCTCGCCGCGGTTGGCCACCAGGACGGTATCAATCCGAGTCATTTCAGTCATTCCACTCACATCCGGAAAACGCCGTAGGAGACCGGCTCGACCGGTGCGTTCGCACACACCGAGAGCGCCAGTCCGAGAACAGTTCTGGTATCGGCGGGGTCGATGATGCCGTCGTCCCACAGCCGCGCGGTCGAGTAGTACGGGTTGCCCTGCGCCTCGTACTGTTCGCGGATCGGCGCCTTGAACGCCTCCTCGTCCTCGGCCGACCACGGATTGCCGGCCGAGTCGAGTTGCTCGCTGCGGACGGTCGAGAGCACCGACGCCGCCTGCTCCCCGCCCATCACCGAGATCCGGGCGTTCGGCCACATCCACAGGAACCGCGGCGAGTACGCCCGCCCGCACATCGAGTAGTTGCCCGCCCCGTAGGAGCCGCCGATCACGACGGTCAGCTTCGGCACCCGCGCACACGCCACCGCGGTGACCATCTTCGCGCCGTGCTTGGCGATGCCGCCGGCCTCGTAGTCGCGGCCGACCATGAAGCCCGCGATGTTCTGCAGGAACAGCAGCGGAATCTTGCGCTTGTCGCACAGTTCGATGAAATGCGCGCCCTTCATCGCGGACTCGGCGAACAGCACACCGTTGTTCGCGATGATCCCGACCGGGTGGCCCTCGATGTGCGCGAAACCGGTGACCAGGGTCTTGCCGTACTCGGCCTTGAACTCCTGGAAGGTTCCACCGTCGACGATGCGGTCGATGACCTCGTGGACGTCGTAGGGGGTGCGCGGGTCGGTGGGGACCACGTCGTAGAGGTCGGTCTGCTGTGCCGTCGCGGGAACCGTGCCGATCACGTCCCACGGACGCTCGTTGCGCGGGCCGAGCGTCGCAACGATGTTCCGCACGATCCGCAGCGCGTCCTGATCGTCCTCCGCGAGGTGATCGGTGACACCGGAGACCTTCGAGTGCAGGTCGCCGCCGCCGAGTTCCTCCGCGGTCACGACCTCGCCGGTGGCCGCCTTCACCAGCGGCGGGCCACCCAGGAAGATGGTGCCCTGGTTGCGGACGATGACGGCCTCGTCGCTCATCGCGGGCACGTACGCGCCGCCGGCGGTGCACGAGCCGAGGACCGCCGCGATCTGCGGGATACCGGCCGCGCTCATCGTGGCCTGGTTGTAGAAGATGCGCCCGAAGTGCTCGCGGTCGGGGAACACCTCGTCCTGCCGCGGCAGGAACGCGCCGCCGGAGTCGACGAGGTAGATGCACGGCAGCTGGTTCTGCAGCGCGATCTCCTGCGCCCGCAGGTGCTTCTTCACCGTCATCGGGTAGTAGGTGCCGCCCTTGACCGTCGCGTCGTTGGCGACGATCACGCATTCGCGCCCGGACACCCGGCCGATGCCGGCGATGACGCCCGCACCGGGGCATTCGTCGTCGTAGAGGCCGTTCGCCGCGAGCGGCGAGATCTCCAGGAACGGGCTGCCCGGATCGAGCAGCGTGTCGACCCGATCGCGGGGCAGCAGCTTGCCTCGGCTCACGTGCCGCTCGCGCGACTTCTCACTGCCGCCGAGCGCGGCCACGGCCAGCCGCGACTTCAACTCGTCCACCAATTTCGTGTGCTCTGCCCGGTAGCCCTCCCGTGCAGTGGTTCCGCCCAGTGCCATCCTGCCGCCTTCTCGTCTTGACGCCCGTGCCGAGTGAGTTAATCCTCGATAACTGAAACTAAGATAACTGTGATTAACTGAGTTGTCCAGACCACACCCCGGGAAAGAGCAACGCGATGACTGCAGACGTCGACGGCACCGAAGCGACGACCCCGACCATCGACGGTGCCGGCGCCCCGATCACGCGCCGCGAGCAGATGAAGGCGGATCGCCGCCGCCAGCTGCTCGATGCCGCCGCCCGCCTCATCGCCGAACGGGGCTTCCTCGGGGTCCGCCTCGAGGACCTCGGTTCCGCGGCGGGAATCAGCGGTCCCGCCGTGTACCGGCACTTCCCCAACAAGGACGCCGTCCTCGTCGAACTGCTCGTCGGGATCAGCACGCGACTGTTCGAAGGCGGGTCGCTCGTCGCCGCGGAGGCAACGTCCCCGGACGCGGCACTGGAAGGTCTGATCGACTTCCATCTCGACTTCGCGCTCGGGGAACCCGACCTCATTCGCATCCAGGACCGAGACCTGGAGAGCCTGCCTGCCGACGCTCGCCGGGAGGTCCGGCAGACGCAGCGGCGTTACGTGGAGATCTGGGTGAAGGTGCTTCTGCAGGTGGATTCGTCGCTGGACGAGACGGATGCCCGCACCAAGGCGCACGCCACGTTCGGGCTCATCAACTCGACCCCGCACAGCGCCGACCCCGCCACCCCGTCGCGCACCCGGAAAGTGCTGCGCGACATGACCTTCTCATGCCTGCGGCCCGTGAGTACTTCTTAACCGCGGGCGGTTGAGAAGTACTCACGGGCCGCATGGCACTACCGGGTGTCTACACCCGGTTCTTACTCGTCATCGCGGTGTAGCCGAGCGTCAGCACGGCCGCTGCGGCGATGCTGATGACCCACCGGATCCAGTCGATCCCTCCGGTGTCCCCCTTGTCGAGGAGCCCCTCCCACACCCAGTACCCGATCAGCGCGCCGATGATGCCGAGGACGACGGTGATGACCCATCCCATCGCCTGTTTTCCCGGAATCACGAGACGCGCCAGAACGCCGATGACCGCACCGAAGATGATGGTGCCGATGATGTTGCCGACCATGGCCCTTGTCCTCTCAACACGCAATTCATGGTGCGAGCGGAAGGTCACCGCTCATGTCGAACATAACCACCTGGACAGCTGCTCGACAGGGCTTCGGCAAATCGTTGCCAAAAGGTTCACGCGGTGTACCACCGCGAATACCCCGGTTCAGCGGATGCCCTGCCGCCGCAGCGCGACGGACACCGCTGCCGCCCGGGTGTCGACACCGAGCTTCGAGTAGATGTGAGCGAGGTGCGTCTTGACCGTCGCCTCGCTGATGAACAGGGCCTTGCCGAGTTCCTTGTTGGTCATTCCCTTGGCCAGCAGGGTCAGCAATTCGGCCTCCCGCGGCGTGAGGGCCTCCTCGGGGCGCTGCATCTGCTGGAGCAGTCGCGACGCGACGGGCGGCGACAGCACACTCTGGCCTGCCGCAGCGCCTCGGACGGCGGCGAAGATCTCCTGGGGCGTCGAATCCTTCAGGAGATACCCGATGGCGCCGGCGTCGATGGCGCGGACGACGTCGGCGTCCGTGTCGTACGTCGTGAACACGAGCACCGGAAGGTCCCGGTCGAGCTGCCGGATCCGGCGGATGGCCTCCACCCCGTCGATGCCGGATCCGAGAGCGAGATCCATCGTCACGAGCCGCGGCCGGCAGTCGGTCACGGCGTCGACCGCCTCCTCCCCCGTGCCCGCCTCCGCGATCACCTCGATGTCCGGCTGGGAGTCGAGCAGCGCCCGCAGTCCGGCGCGCACGACCGCGTGATCGTCGACCAGCAGCACGGTCACGGTCATGCCGAGTCCCCTCTCGCGCAGGGTATCTGGGCGGCCACCACGGTGCCCTCGCCCGGCGCGCTCTCGACGGTGAACGTCCCGCCGAGTTGCTCGACGCGACTGCGCATCGCACGCAGGCCGTATCCACCGCGGCCCGTGGGAGGTGGGGTGGGTGCGGGGTCGAAACCGGCGCCGTCGTCGTAGATGTCGAGTGCGACGGCGTCCGGAAGATACGTCAGGGTGACACCCACGGTCTCGGCCCGGGCGTGCCGGGTGATGTTGGAGACCGCGCTCTGGGTGATCCGCAGCAGCGCGTGCGCCACCTCTGCCGGTATCGCGATCGGAGTCCCCACGATCCGGAGTTCCGCCCGCGGGTGGTGGGAACGCGCGGCGGCGAGCAGTGCCGCGTCGATCGGCTGGGATTCCAGGTTGGGCGCCGCGAGATGGTGCACGAGACTGCGTGTTTCCGCCAGGTTCTCGCGCAACGTCCCGGTCGCCACACGGACGTCCTCGCGGGCCCGTGCCTCCGCCCGCGGGTCTGCCTGCGCCCAGATCTGCTCGGCCGCCTCGAGCCGAAGGAGGCTGCTCGTCAGTCCCTGCGTCACGGTGTCGTGGATCTCGCGGGCCAGCCGTTCGCGTTCGGCGAGGACCCCCGCCTCCCGTTCGGTCTCCGCGAGCCGGGACCGCGTCTCCGCCACCTGGCGGAGCAGGCGCACCCGCTCCCGGCCGTCCCGCTCGATCTGGCTGTACGCCATGACGATCAGCGCCCCGGTGCACAGCGGTCCCACGAGCACCGCCCATTCGGTGCGCCCGGAGAACGTGAAGAACGCCAGCGACGTGAGCACGGCGAGAACACCGACGACGGGATACGCGATGCGGCTCGGGTAGGCCCTCGTGCAGAGGAAGAACATGGGAAACGCGCACCACGCGAAACTCGGGGCGAGCCAGACGAGTACCGCCCACGTCGTCAGCACCGGCCACACCCACGGTTCCCACGCGCCGCCCCGCCGCGCCACCACCACGGTCGACGTGTACAGCGCGGCGAGCGCCGCGATCAACGCGACCACGACGACGAACTGCCCGCTGACACCGTGGTACGTGAGGTACCGCGCCGTCGACGTCGCGAGGAGGACGTAGAAGGAGACGTGGATGGCGGTACCGAGCGGGCCGCGCAGACTCTCGCCCGGCCCGTCCACTCGGTCTGCGGGTCCAGTCACGTCTTCGGATCCTACGGACCCGCGGCAGGTCGCGGATCCACCGTTCGGATGATCTGCCGGGGCCGGACGGATGAGCCCGGGAGCGCCGTCGGCCCGATGCGGTGACCGGTGCCCGCGGGCCAGGCTGGTCACGTCAGCTCGTCACTCCCCCGAAAGGCCTCCCGATGCGCACCTTCCACCGCCTGCCCCGCATTCTGGCGATCACCGTCCCGCTGGCCGCGATCGTCGCGACCGCCGCGTGCGGTGCCTCCGCGACGAACGAGGCGACGGCGGCGTCCACTCCCGTCGCGACCGCCGCCGCACCCGCCCCGGTCGACGGTGCGGACGGCCTCGTGAGCCAGAACCGTCTCGGTGTCGGGGCCGCACAGACCGCCGCGCAGGCAGCGCTCGCGAAGTGCCAGGCCGACGGACTCGGCTTCGTCACCGTCTCGGTGGTCGACCGGGGCGGCAACGTGCAGGCCATGCTGCGGGGGGACAATGCCGCGCAGCACACGGTGGAGGCAGCCCGGCAGAAGGCGTACACCGCCGCAGCGTTCGGCGCGAACACCAGCGACCTGAGCGAACGGGCCAAGGGCGACGGCGCGACGGTCGCCGACCTTCCCGGCACGTTGTTCCTCGCGGGCGGTGTGAGTGTGAAATCGGCGAGCGGGTCGATCGCCGGTATCGGCGTGGGCGGCGCCCCCGACGGCATGCGGGACCAGGCCTGCGCGGCCGCCGGTCTCGACGCGATCGCCGGCGCCCTGGGTTGAAGAGCCGCCCCCGTGTCGACGCCCGAACTCGAGCACGCGCTGTTCGACGCCGTCGCTCGTGACGACGCGTCGGCGGTGCGCGCGCTGCTCGACGCCGGAGCCGACGTGAACGCGAAGAACGCCCTCGAGGACTCGGCGTTCCTGTACGCAGGTGCGGAGGGGCTGAACGAGATTCTCGCGCTCACCCTCGACCACGGCGCCGACGTCACCGACACCAACCGGTTCGGCGGAACCGCGCTGATCCCGGCGGCCGAGCACGGCCACGTCGAGACCGTGCGGATGCTGATCGACGCGGGTGTGCCGGTGAACCACGTCAACGATCCGGGCTGGACGGCACTGCTCGAGGCTGTGGTCTACGGCGACGGCTCCGACCGCTACCAGGACGTCGTCCGCCTGCTCCTCGACGCGGGCGCCGATCCGGCCATCGAGGACGCCGACGGCCGGACGGCCCTGGAGCACGCGGAGCGGCGCGGCCAGCGCGCCGTCGCGGCGCTGCTGCGGACCAGGTGACGGGGGCGGGTCAGGTGCGCCGTCAGGCCTGCCCGATAAAGGACAGGGACTGCTCACGCATCTCGACCTTGCGCACCTTGCCCGTCACCGTCATCGGGAACTCGTCGACGATGTGCACGTACCTGGGGATCTTGTAGTGGGCGAGTTTGCCGGTGCAGAATTCGCGCACCTTCGCCGCGTCCAGGGGTTCGGCGTCGTCCTTCATCCGCACCCACACCATCAGTTCCTCGCCGTACTTGGCGTCCGGCACCCCGATCACCTGGGCGTCGAGGATGTCGGGATGGGTGTAGAGGAACTCCTCGATCTCCCGGGGGTAGACGTTCTCGCCGCCGCGGATCACCATGTCCTTGATGCGCCCGGTGATCGCGACGTACCCGTCGGAATCCATCACTCCGATGTCGCCGGTGTGCATCCACCGTCCGGCGTCGATCGCTTCCGCCGTCTTCTCCGGATTGTTCCAGTACCCGAGCATCACCGAGTACCCGCGGGTGCACAGCTCCCCCGGCTCGCCCCGCGGCACGGTCAACCCTGTTGCCGGGTCGACGATCTTGACCTCGAGGTGCGGGCCGACCCGGCCGACCGTCGACACCCGCTGATCGATCGTGTCGTTCGACCGCGTCTGCAGCGACACCGGCGACGTCTCGGTCATCCCGTAGCAGATCGAGACCTCGGCCATCCCCATCAGTTCGATGACGTGCTTCATCACCTCCACCGGGCAGGGCGATCCGGCCATGATCCCGGTCCGCAGACTGGACAGGTCGAACGAGTCGAAGTCGTGGTCGGCGAGTTCGGCGATGAACATCGTCGGCACCCCGTACAGCGACGTGCACTTCTCCGCCTCGACGGCCTGCAGCGTCGCCTTGGGATCGAACGACCGGCCCGGAATCACCATGGTGGCACCGTGACTCGTGCACGCGAGGTTGCCCATGACCATGCCGAAGCAGTGGTAGAACGGCACCGGGATGCAGACCCGGTCGTTCTCGGTGTAGTGGCACAGCTCGCCGACGAAGTACCCGTTGTTGAGGATGTTGTGGTGGCTGAGCGTCGCGCCCTTCGGGAACCCGGTTGTTCCCGAGGTGTATTGGATGTTGATCGGGTCGTCGGGCGAGAGCGCGGCCTGCGCCGCGGGCAGCCGGGCCGGATCCGCGGCGTGCGCGGCGATGCCGTCCGACGCCAGCCTGCTCCACTCGGCACTCCCGAGCAGCACGACGATCTCGAGGTCGCCGCACTCGGGCCGGACCTCCTCGATCATCGCCGCGTAGTCGGACGACTTGAACTGCGGAGCCGACACCAGCAGCCGGATTCCGGCCTGGTCGAGGACGTACTTCAATTCGTGCGCCCGGTAGGCAGGGTTGATGTTGACGAGGATCGCGCCGATCTTCGCGGTCGCGTACTGGATCAACGTCCATTCCGGGCAGTTCGGCGCCCAGATCCCGACCCGGTCGCCCTTCCCGATGCCCCGCTTCAGCAACCCCGCCGCCACGGCGTCGACGTCCCGCTTCAGTTCGGCGTACGTCCACCGCCGGCCCGACGGCCGGTCGACCAGGGCGTCACGATCGGCGTGGGCCGCGACGGTCCGATCGAAGTTGTCCCCGATGGTGTCGCCGAGCATCGGGGCGTCCCACACGCCGTGGGTGTAGCTGGGAAGCGGGGTTGTCATCACTCTTCCTCTCCAGGAGCCCGTTCGGGCGCCTACGGGACGGGCAGACCGGAAGGCCCTTCCGCGGTCGAACTTACTCTTGGTTGTTGTGATCCAGGGCATACTGCCCGGCGAGGGGTGCCGGTAACTGTGCGAAGTCCGGACACCCCTCACCTGCGCCGTCAGAGCGCGTCGTCTTTCGTTTCCACCAGGGCCTTCGTGCACACGAGGCTCACCACGCCGAGGACGGCGAGCAGCACCCCGATCGCGGCGCTGCCGTACGCGGACGCCAGGGGCGCGGCGATCAGCGGCGGCACCGCGCCGCCGAGCACGCCGGCGAGGTTGTAGCCGAGGCCCGCGCCGGTGTAGCGGTACCGCGTCTGGAACATCTCCGGGAGCAGAGCGCCGCAGGGACCGTACGCGACGCCGAAGATGGCGAGCGTGACCATCACACCGATCGTGAACGCGACGGGCGAACGGGTGTCGAGCAGCGGGAACAGCACGAGCGCCCACACGACGGCCAGGCCGCAGGAGATCATGATGACCCGTCGACGTCCGATCCGGTCCGAGTACAGCGCGGAGACGACGATGGTGAATCCGAAGACCACCGCCGAGGCGATCCCGACCGTCAGCACGAACGGGCGGCTGAACCCGAGGGTCTTGGTGCCGTAGCTGGTGAGAAACGCTGTGCCCATGTAGAAGAACGCGAACAGGGTGGCCAGCGCGCCGGCCGAGAGCAGGATCTCCTTGGTCTGGTACCGCCACGCGTCCATCAGCGGGAGGGTCCGCGGGGCCGCGCCGGCCCGGTCGGCCTGCTGCGCGGCGCGGAACACCGGCGTCTCCTCGATCGCCAGGCGCATGTAGAGACCGATTCCGACGAGGACGGCACTGAACAGGAAGGGGATCCGCCACCCGTAGTCGAGGAAGACCTCGTTGGTGTCGCCGAGCAGGCTGCCGGTGACGAGGAATGTGGCGCTGGAGAGGATGAAGGCCACCGCCGGCCCGAGTTGCGGGAACATCGCGTAGAGGCCGCGCTTGCCCGGGGGTGCGTACTCCGCCGTCAGCAGCGTGGCACCCGCCCACTCGCCGCCGACGGCGAATCCCTGCCCGAAACGCAGTAGTACCAACAGGATCGGGGCGGCGACGCCGATGGTCTCGGCTCCGGGCAGCAGGCCGATGAGGAAGGTCGAGACGCCCATCAGGATGAGCGTCGAGATCAGGGTCTTCTTCCGTCCGATCCGGTCACCGTAGTGGCCGAACAGCATCGCGCCCACCGGCCGGGCGACGAAGGCCACGGCGAACGTCGCGAAGGAGGCGACGGTGCCTGCGGTGGAGCCGAGGGCGGGAAAGAACACCGTGGGGAACACCAGGGCGGCGGCGGTGCCGTAGATGAAGAAGTCGTAGAACTCGATGGTCGTTCCGATGCCACTGGCAATGGCTACCTTGCGGACACTGGTACCGCCCTGTCGCACGGGTGTGGGGGCGTGGGGGGCGCCCGCACCCGAGTTGGAGACTGTGGTCACTCGATTCCTCCGTGGTCCGTGGGGAACGCCCTGGTGGGCGTATCCCGGATGAGAGGAAAAGTAGTGATCCGGCTCACTGCGTCACCACCCCCGAATAGGGGGGTGGTGACGCGGCTCACGTCACTCGGTGGCGCCGGACGCGCCGATCAGCTCCCTGCGCAGCTCGGTCCACACGGTGGCGTACGAGTCGATCACCGGTTCCGAGATCCACTTCGTCTCCCCCGCGGCAACCTTCGCGAGAGCATCGGCGAACAGGTCCTGGTAGCGGGACAACCGGGGCACGAACGCCGACAGGTCGTCGAACACGACCGACGCGCGGCGGTCCAGGTCGGCCAGCTGATCGGCGTCGGCCGTGTCGATCAGTCCGACGAACTCCTCGTGGAACGGCACGAAGCTCTCGTACACCTCGGCGATGGAATCCTCGTCGATGGACACCCGCTCGGCGTCGAGCTGGTCCTCGAGCTCCGACAGCCCCGACTCGGTGAGCGCGATCCGGCCGTCCGAGGCTTCCCGCGCCTTGCCCTGGGTCAGCAGCGCGTCGTAGGCGGCCTGCGCGGACGCGGCGCTCACACCGAGATGCTCGGCCAGAACAGCCGCGCTGACCTGCTCTTTCAACCGGACCGCCTGCAGCAGGGCCAACTCGTCCACATTGCCAGCGAAGGCCATAGATCTCTCCTCGTCACACCCCGTCCAGGGCGGCTCTCCGCAGGCCCGGTCGGACCTGCCGCCCTTTAGATAACACGACTACAGTTCGAGGATCTCCGAGGGGGCTGCCAGCGCATCCGCACGGGAAGTGTCCTTCAGCTCCACTCCGGACCGGCCCAGTTTCCGGGCGCCGGACACGAGGCCCGCCACGACGCGGGCGGCGAGTTCGTAGCCGAGCCCCTCGGGTGGGTGGATGTTGGACACGCAGTTCCGGTCGGCGTCGGTGCGTCCGGGGCGCGGGAGGTGCGTGAGATAGACGCCGACACTGTCGGCGACCGACAGTCCCGGCCGCTCCCCGATCAGCAGGACGAGCGTCTGCACACCCAGCGCCTGCGCGATGTGGTCGCCGAGCGCCACCCGGGCCTGGGTCGCGATCACCGGCGGCGCCAGCGAGTACGTTCCGTCGAACTCGTCGACCAGCGCGGACAGCAGGGACACCCCGTGATCGGTGAGCGCGCGGGGCGACAACCCGTCGGCGAGGACGAATCCCACCTCGGCGGTCCCCGCGGGCACACCCGACAGATCCGCCGGTGTGCGACCCAGGTCGGGCCGGCGCAGGTACTCGCTCCGGTCCGACGCCTGGCTCGTCACGATCACCGGCCTGCCCAGGCCCACCTGCTCGACCTGATCGGCCAGCGCCTGCGCGTCGAGCGGCTGGTGGACGGCGTCGCGAGCCGCGGCGTGCGCCGACCGGAACTCGAGGACACGCTGTGTGGGCAGCGCGTCCCCGGTGCGGCCGAGGCCGATCCGCGCCTGCGTCGTGGCTCGCAGTTCCGCCCAGAAATCTTGTGCGACAGGATCGGTCATCGTGCCCCCGTCAGCGCTCGAAGCGGCGACGCCGCGGCGTCGACCGGCAGCACGCGGCCGGCGGCGTCGACCATGCCGAGCCGGCGCATCCAGTCCTCGAATTCCGGCGCGGGCCGCAGTCCGAGCACTTGGCGCGCGTACAGCGCGTCGTGGAACGACAGGCTCTGGTAGCCGAGCATGACGTCGTCGGCGCCGGGCACCG
>JBCEBZ010000454.1:0-11631 GCA_039206675.1 Rhodococcus sp. (in: high G+C Gram-positive bacteria)
GCAGCAGCCGGTTGCCCCAGGAACTGGACGCGATGGTGACGTCGCGGGCGATCACCGAATCGTTCGGGAACGCGGCGCGCACCGCGTCGCAGAGCACGGCGTGGTCGCCGAGTCCGGTGCGCTGCCTACTGCGCACCAGTTCCCGTGTGGCCCGGGCCCGTTCGGTCCACGACGCGTCGACCGGCGCCAGGTCCGACAGGCTCGTCAGGAAGGCGGCGACGTCGGCGGTCACGCCGGCCTGTGCGGGGTAGACGCGGCCGAGCGCCGCCGTGTCGAGGTCGACCTGCACGTGGACGTCGGGGACGGGCATGGAGTAGTCGCCGGTCTCGTTGGACCGGAAGTGCGTTCCGAGCGACAGCAGTAGGTCGGCGTCCTGCAGGAGTTCCCGGCCGGCGGGGGTGTTGCCGTAGTTGCCGATGCACAGCGGGTGGTCCTCCGCCACGGCACCGCGTCCGGAGTTGCTGGTGAGCAACGGAACTCCCCACCGCTCGACCAGCGCGGTCAGCTCGGCGCCCGCGGTCGCGACGCCGCCGCCGGCCCAGATCACCGGGCGCTCCGCCGACCGCAGCAGGGCGAACGCGACGGCCAACTCGTCGGCATCCGGCGTGCGCGGCGCCTCCGTGACCGGCTCGGCCACGTCGATGACGTGCTCCGCGTACTGCAGGTCGATGGGCCATTCGATGCTCGACGGTCCGCCGGGCGCGGCCAGGGCGGCGGCGACGCCTTCCCGCAGCACCTTTCCGGCGCTGTCGGTGTCGAGGATGGTGGCGGCGTGCTTCGACGTCGCCGTCAGCATGCCGAGCTGATCCTTGGTCTCGTGGATGAATCCGCGACCCGAGCCGAGGTAGCGGCTCTCGACGTTGCCGGTCACGTGCAGCACCGACGTTCCGGCGCTGAGGGATTCGATCAACGACCCCGCGGCGTTGCCGGCTCCCGTGCCGGTGCTGGTGAGGGCGCAGCCGAGTCCGCCGGTGGCCCGGGCGTACCCGTCGGCGGCGCTGACGGCGGTGGCCTCGTGCCGCACCGGCACGAACCGCAGGTGCTTGGCGACCGCCTGTACCAGGGGCTGGTTGTGGACGCTCACGATTCCGAAGACGGTGTCGACACCGGCCTCGCGCAGCACCTGCACCAGCAGGTCGCCGCCGTTGCCAACAGACATGGTGTTCCTCTCAGACATAGCGCGCGACGCCTCCGCAGACGTCGAGGCTGGTGCCCGTCACATACGACGAGCGGGGGGACAGCAGGGTCACGATCATGGCGGCCACCTCGTCGGCGCGGCCGAACCGTCCGAGGCCGATGCCGCGGTCCTGGGCGATCTCCGCCTCCCATTCGGCGAAGGTGGCGTCGGTGCCGGACTCCTCGTAACGGCGTCGCCACTGGCCGGTGTCGACCAGTCCGAGCGACACCGAGTTGACGCGGATGCCGTCGGCGGCGAGTTCGAGCGACAGCGACTTGCTGAGATTCAGCAGGCCGGCCCGGGCGGCGCTGGTGGTGACCAGTCGCGGCTCCGGCTGCCGGGCGAGGACGGCCGAGATGTTCACGATGGCCGCCGCATCCGATTTCCGCAGCGCGGGCAGGGCGGCGTCGACGGTGTTGAGGACGCTGGAGAATTTCAGGTCGAGCTCGTCGCGCCAATCGTCGAGGGTGGCCTCGCCGCGGGGCACCATGCGCGACTTGCCCGCGTTGTTGACCACGCCGTCGAGGCCGCCGAATCGATCGACGCCGGCGGCGACGAGGCCGGCGACCGCGGCGGGATCCCGCACGTCGCACGAGGCGGTGAGGACCCGCTCGCTGCCCGGCAGCGGCGCGATGACGGCGTCGAGCCGGTCGCGGTCGCGGGCACAGGTGACGACGTTGGCACCCTCCTCGAGCAGCATCGCGACGGTCGCGAGCCCGACGCCGGAACTTCCGCCGGTCACCAGGTGGGTGCGGTCTTTCAGTTGCAGGTCCACGCCGTGGTCCCCTTCTTCTAGTGCAGGACGAATCCGCCGTTGACGACGAGTTGCTGGCCGGTGATGTACGAGGCCTCCGGTCCCATCAGGAACGCGACGGCGCCGACGAGATCCGACGGCTGCTGCGGCCGTTCGAGCGCGCGGTTGAGTCGGTACAACTCGTGCCGGTGCTCCGGAACCTTCTGCGCCGATTCGCTTTCGGTCAGCCCGGGCGACACGGTGTTGACGGTGATGCCGTGCGGGCCGAGGTCGCGCGACATGGCGCGGGTCAGCGCGGCCACCCCGCCCTTGGACGCGATGTAGTGCGCGAGCCGCGGCGAACCGTACAGGGCGGCGTCGGAGCCGATGGTGACGACTCGTCCGCCTCCGTTCCCGATGATGGAGGGAACGATCGCCCTGCTCACGAGGAACGTGCCGCGCAGGTTGACGCCCAGCACCCGGTCCCACTCGTCGATGTCGAGTTCGTGAATCGGTTTGCCGCCCACGCCGTCCGCGAGGGCCGCGTTGTTGACGAGGCCGTACAGCGGGCCACCGGAGGTGACCGTGGCCGCCATCGCGTCGACGGACTCCGCGTCCCGGAGATCGACCCGGACGAACTGCGCCTTGACGCCGTCCGCGCGCAGGCTGTCGGCCGCGGCCTCGCCCCAGTCCTCGCGGATGTCGGCGAGCCACAGGGTGGCGCCGTCCTCGCCGAGCCTGCGGGCCAGGGCGAGGCCGAGACCCCGCCCCGCCC
The DNA here is from genome assembly GCA_039206675.1 of Rhodococcus sp. (in: high G+C Gram-positive bacteria). Classification (GTDB taxonomy): domain Bacteria; phylum Actinomycetota; class Actinomycetes; order Mycobacteriales; family Mycobacteriaceae; genus Rhodococcus_F. The sequence continues at coordinate 2,686 of JBCEBZ010000454.1, forward strand.
CGGTGACGAGGATGCTGCGTCCGTCGAGACTCACGGTCAGTCCCGGGTCACGCCGTGCATGGCCGACGTCTCGGGGTACGTCGGGATCTGCGGCTTCTGGGCTCCGATGATGACGCAGAACAGGGCGTCCTTGTCGCCGTTGTTCTTCAGGCTGCGGGGCACGCCCGCGGGGACGACGATCATGTCGCGGTAGCCGAGGGTCCGCTTCTCCACCTGGCCGTCGCGGTGGACGCCGACCTCCACCTCGCCCTCGAGCACGAAGAAGGCCTCTTCGGCGTCGTGGTGGGTGTGCTCGGGGCCCTCGGCGCCGGGGGGAAGCAGCATGTTGGAGAACGTGAATCCGCGCGAACCGATGGTCCGGTTGTCGTTCTCGTGGTTACCGGTCGCACCGGACCCGACGTAGCGGATCTGCGCGCGCTTGAACTGATCGCCGGCCTTGGCCTGGAAGCCCAGGGTGTCCCAGTCCTCGTGGCGGGAGCCGCGGGTGAGGATCAGCGAGTCGGTGAATTCCTTCAGGTCGGCGGTGCCGTATTCGAGTGTCATGTTCGTGCTCCTTCTCTAGAGGTGGTTGCGCAGTCGTTCGGTGATGTGGATGAAGGATTCGACCCAGGCGTCGAAGGCGTCCGGCCGCTCCTGGTTCGCGAGGTGTCCCGCACCCCGGACGGTGACGAACACGGCGCCCGGGATACCCCCTGCGAGAACCTGACTCGCGGGAACTCCGGTCACCCTGTCCTCGTCCCCGCTGAGGACGAGCGTCGGGATGTCGATCTTCGGGAGGTCGGCGGTGTGATCGGTCGCGGCCATCGAGTCGGCGGCGTACCCGTAGCCGGGCAGCCGGATCGAGGCGGCCATGATCGCGGTGGCCTTCGCCACCAGCTCGTCGCCGGCGGATCCGGAGAGTAGTCTCGGGGCCCGTTCGGCGGCAAAGGCTTCCGCGCCCTCCCGCCCCAGCGTCGCGGCCCGGGACCGCATCCGGTCGGCGGTGTCGCCGTCCGCCCCCGAGCCGACGGTGGAACTGCCGAGCACGAGACTCCGCACGAGCCCGGGGTGGCGCAGCGCGAGGCGGGTGGCGATCACGCCGCCCCACGACATGCCCAGGACGTGGGCGCCCGCGTCACCGCAGCGGTCGCGGATGACGTCCGCCGCGGCGTCGGCGTAGTCGTCGAGGTCGAACGGGCGTCCGGGGTCTTCGCTGCGTCCGTAGCCCGGGGCGTCCCAGGCCAGCAGTCGCAGCGACGACGACAGTTCGTCGAACTGCGGAGCGAAACTATCGGCGCTGCCACCGATCCCGTGCAGCATGAGCAACGCGGGGCCGGAACCGGATTCGACGACGTGCGTCACGACGCCCGCCCGAGATCGAACCGCTCGAACGCGCCGGGGTCGGGGACGCCGGCCATGTGGTCGCGGACCTGCTTGGACGGCGGCCCCGCGGTGCCCCACAGGTCGGAGAGTTCCGGAACCCGGCGCCACACCTTGCACAGCCACCGGTCCTCGTCGACCTGCGCGATGCCGGACGTGTACTCGCACACCAGCCCGGCCGGGTCGGCGAAGTAGGAGAAGGTGTTGTCGCCGGGGCCGTGCTTGCCCGGACCCCACAGCGGTGTCGTGCCGTGATGACGAAGCCGGCCGATGCCGCGCATGAAGTGGTCCACCGTCGGCATCTCGTAGGCGACGTGATTGACGGACGTCCACTCGGCCTGGTTGAACGCGATGCTGTGATGGTCGGTGTTGCAGCGCAGGAACGCCATCTGGTGCTCGGACCAGTCGGAGACCCGCATCCCCAGGATCTCGCAGTAGAACTTCACCGCCGCGTCGATGTCGACGGTGTTGAGGACGACGTGCGTGACCCCCACCGGCACCGCGTCGTCGCGGCCGAGTTTCGGGACAGCGAGCGCGTCGGCGAGCAGTTCGACGACGCGCCCCTCCGGGTCGACGAGGCTCACGCCGTAGCCGCCGCCGAGGTCGTCGACCGGCCCCGGACCGCTGACGATCGGGACGCCGCGCAGCTCGAGCCGTCGCGCCGCCTCGTCCACCTCGGCGGGCGTCGCGACGGCGAACGTGATGCGGCCGAGGCCGTTCCGCTCCGCCTGGGTGAGCTGCAGCGCGTGGTGATGTTCACCGGTCCCCCGCAGCCAGGCGCCGTCCGTGCCCTGCTCGACGACGCGCAGTCCCCACACGTCCGAGTAGAACTCGGTGGATTCGATGCTGGCCTGCGTGCGCAGTTCGACGGAGCGCAGGCACCGCAGCCGGGCTATGGGTTGGTTCATCGCGAGCCTCCAGTTGCTTAGGTCTCAATATCTTAGCGCTAAAGTAATAGGTCGTACAGAGGTGAGGGGAATTTTCTTTCTGCCCACCCGGTCCACCCACCCGCCCCGCCGCCCGCGCCGCCCCCTTCGGCGCCCAATGTGACATTGGTTCAGTCAGACTGCACCGGTGTGACATTGGGCGAGCAGGGGTCAGCCTGCGGGTCGCTCAGTTCGCCCACCCGCGCCGCCCAATGTGACATTGGTTCAGTCAGACTGCACCGGTGTGACATTGGGCGGAGCCGCGAGCAAGCTCAGTCCGCCCAGGGATTGGGTTCCTCGTCGAGGCTCCAGTAGATGCTCTTCTGCCGCGAGTAGGCGGCGATGCCGCTGCGCCCCTTCTCCACGCCGAGTCCGCTTTCCTTGACGCCGCCGAAGGGTGTGGAGATGCTGAACTGTTTGTAGGTGTTGATCCACACGGTGCCGGCCTGGAGTCGGCGGGCGAGTTTCCAGGCCCGGCGGTAGTTGCCGGTCCAGATTCCCGATGCCAGTCCGAACACCGAATCGTTGGCCTGCGCAACGAGGTCCGTTTCACCGTCGAACGGCAGGACCACCAGGACGGGTCCGAAGATCTCCTCCTGGCAGGTGCGTGAGCTGTTGGGCAGCCCGTCGATGATGGTCGGCAAGTAGTACGCGCCGTCGCGCAGCCGCTCGTCGTCGGGGATCGCTCCGCCGCAGAGTACGCGTCCGCCTTCTTCGCGGGCGAGGTCCACGTAGGCGGCGACGCTGTCGCGGTGCTTGCGGTGGACCATCGGCCCGACCTGGGTGTCGGGGTCGCGGCCGGGCCCGAGTCGGAGCCGGGTCGTCTTGGCCACCAGTTTCTCGACGAACCGGTCGTAGATGCGGCGGTCCACGAACAGGCGGGATCCGGCGATGCAACTCTGCCCGGTGGACGAGAAGATCCCGTACATCACGCCGTTCACGGCGGCGTCGAGGTCGGCGTCGTCGAGGACGATCGTCGGGGACTTGCCGCCGAGTTCCAGCGACACGGGCATCAGCTTGTCGGCTGCCGCGTGGGCGATGGAGCGTCCGGTGTTGGTGCCGCCGGTGAACGTCACCTTCCCGACGCCGGGGTGGGTGACGATGGCGTCGCCGACCACCGAGCCCTTGCCCGGCAGCACCGACAGCAGTCCCTTCGGCAGTCCCGATTCGTCGATCAGCCGTGCCAGTTCGAGCGACACCAGCGGCGTCCACTCGGCGGGCTTGAGGACGACGGCGTTGCCGGCCGCCAGAGCCGGGGCGATCTTCTGCGCGTCGCTGGCCACCGGCGAGTTCCACGGTGCGATGGCGCCGATCACGCCGATGGGTTCGAGAACGCTCATCGTGAGGAAGTTGCCGCGCGGGGCGGTGAGGTCGTCGTCCGCGGTCTCGAGGACGGCGGCGAAGTAGCGGAACGTGCCCGCCGCGCTGCCGACGAGTGCGGTGGTCTCGGCGACCGTCTTGCCGGTGTTGTAGCTCTGCAGGAGCGCGAGCCGGGAACTGTTCGCCTCGATGGCGTCGGCGATGCGGTGCAGGTATTTCGCCCGCTGGTGCGGGAGCAGCGCGCGCCACGCCGGGTCGTCGGCGGCGGCGCGGCCCTTCCGGACCGCCTCGTCGGCGTCGTCGGCGGTGGCCTGGTGGATCACCTGCAGGGTCTCGCCGTTCGACGGATCGGTGACGGCGAAGGCGGGGCCGCTCGCCTGCCGCCACTCGCCGGCGACGAGGATCCGGTCGGCGACCGGGACGAACGGCAGTGTCTGGGGTGCGGTGTCGAGAACGGTCACTGGGAGATCTCCTCGAGGGTCTTCTCGCGGGTTTCGACGGCGAAGAAGCCGACGACGAGGGCACCGATCAGTGCGACCGCGGAGAACATTCCGAACACGACGGTGAGGGTGCCGCCACCGTCGAGGATGGCGCCGACGGCGAGCGGTCCGACAATGATGCCGATGCGTCCGCTGGCGCCGCCGATGGCGCAGCCGATGGCCCGCATCCGGGTCGGGTACAGCTCCGCGGTGTACACGTACAGCGCCATGTTGACGGCGAAGACGAACAGCGCGGATCCGGCCGACCAGAACAGCACCTTCGTTGCGGTGTCGGCGCCGGTGGCGGCGAGCAGGAACAGCAGCGACGAGCACAGGACCATCGACGCGGTGATGCAGATCCGGCGTCCGAGGTTGTCGATGAGGAACGCGACGAGGACGCAGCCGATCAGGCCGGCGACGCTGGTGACGATGCTGTAGTGCAGGGCGGTGTCGACGCTGACGTCGAATGCGGAGTGGTAGAGCGAGGGCAGCCAGGACGCGATGCCGTAGTTGACGAAGTAGGCGCAGCCCCAGATCGCGGCGAGCATCAGCGTGCGGCGCAGGTAGATGCCCTGGAACGCTTCGCGGAAGCGCCCGTGGCGATCGTCGACGGCGACGGCGGGCAACGGCTGCGGAGCGGGGAGCGTCTTGCCGTACTTCTGGGTGATCTCGTTCTCGATGCGCGTCATGGCGTTGTGGGCGTCTTCGTGGCGGCCGCGGGAGGCGAGCCAGCGCGGCGACTCGGGCAGCTTCCACAGCATGGGCAGCAGCAGGACGGGCAGGGCGCCGAGCGCGAACAGGATCTTGTAGCCGAAGTTCGGGACCACCCACGCCGACACGATCGCCGACATCACGAGGCCGATCGGGAAGATCACCTCGTAGAGCAGCACGAATCGTCCGCGCTTGTGGGCTTTGGTGATCTCGCCGATGTAGCTCGCGGCCACCGGGACCTCGGCGCCGAGGCCGATGCCCTGCACGAATCGGAAGACGAGGAAGAGCATCAGGGAATCGGTGAACGCCATGCCGAGGCTCATCACGGCGTAGAGCGCGAGCGAGGCGATGATGACGTTGAGCCGGCCGACGCGGTCGGCGAACCAGCCGCCGGCGAGCGCGCCGACGAGCATGCCGATGCCGCCGATGGCGATCACCCAGGCGATGTCGCCGGGGGTCAGACCCCACTTGGGGGTGAGGACGGGGAGCGAGTACGCGATCATCAGCTGGTCGAAGCCGTCGAAGAACGTGACGGCGCCGACGATGACGCGGGCCTTGATGTGCCACCTGCTCATCGGCAGGCGTTCGAGTCGTGCGCTGATCATCTCAGCTGTGGCAGCCATGGCGGGCGATACCGTCGTCATGAGCATCCTCAGGGTCGGGTCGAGGCATTTACTTAAGCCCTCAAAGGCTTACCGCTAAGATGTAATCTCACGCACAGGAGATACGTCAACCCTTGACTTTGGAAGCAACACATTGTTCACATCCTGCCCGTGAGTACTTGTCAACGTCCGGCGGTTGACAAGTACTCACGGGCCAGTCTGGCACTTTGCCACCCACATGCGTTTACGCTGGGGAAATGGACCCACCGGTCGTCCAGTACATCCAGCGGGACGGACACGCGCTGGCGTACCAGGTGGTGGGCGGCGGCTCGCTGGACGTCGTGTGGCTGTTCGAGATCAACATGCATCTCGACCTGATGTGGACCGACCCGCAGATCCACTACCTGATGGAACGCGGCAGCACGTTCGCCCGCACCGCGTATTTCCAGCAGCGGGGGCTGGGGCTGTCCGAACCGGTCGACCACCTGCCGACGCTCGAGGAGCAGGCCGACGACATCGTCGCGGTGATGGACGAGATCGGGATGCGTGAGGCAATGCTGGTGGGTGTGGCCAGCGCGAGCGGTGCCGTGGCACTCGTGGCGGCGCGGTCGCCGGAGCGGGTCACCGGACTGGTGCTGATCCAGCCGTTCGCCGAGCGGCTGATCGGCGGCGACCACGATCCGGAGGGGTGGACGGACGCTGAACGCGACTACTTCGTCGAAGGATGGCGGACTGCCACCCAGGTGTGGGGGTCGGGCGCGACCGTGCCGCTGTGGGATCCCCGCGAGGATTCCCCGTTCAACCGTCGGCTGATGGCGATGCTCGAACGGAACTCGGCGACGCCGGCCGTCGCGCGCGCCCACCTGGAGTGGATCTTCCGCCTCGACTACTCGGACATTCTGCCGACGATCCAGTGCCCCACCCGGGTGCTCCTGGTCTCCGGCAGTCCCGTCCCCGAGGCGGCGTCGCGGTACGTCGCCGCCCACATTCCGGGCGGTGCGTTCCATGCGCTGCCGCCTGCGCCGTCCGGGGCGTCACTCGGCGAGGCGTGGATTCCGATCATCGACCACGTCGAGCAGTTGGCCACCGGCGGACATCCGGCACCGGACGCCGGACAGTTCGTCGCGTCCGTGTTGTTCACCGACGTCGTCGGGTCGACGGAGATGCTCGCCCGGATCGGCGACGCCGCCTACCGCGACCTCCGCGCCACCCACGAACGGCAGGTCCGCGACGAGGTCGAGAACGCGGGCGGACGTCTCCTCAACGTGGCGGGCGACGGCACGTTCAGCATCTTCGACGGTCCCACGTCCGCGGTCCGGTGCGCGCTGGCGGTCGTCGACGGCGCCGGCGACCTCGGGCTCGAGGTGCGGGCCGGCGTCCACACGGGGCAGGTGGAGCGCAACGGTCCCGACGTCAGCGGCATGACCGTCCACGTCGGCGCCCGCATCGCCGCGACGGCCGGCGCCGGCGAAGTGCTGGTGTCGCGGACCGTGCGCGACCTCGTGGTGGGTTCGGGACTGCGATTCGCCGACGCCGGGGAACACGACCTCAAGGGCGTGCCCGACCACTGGCCGCTCTACTCCCTCACCGACGCGGACCACGCGCCCCGGACCGTTCCGCGCCTCGCGCCGAAGCTGAGCATGATCGATCAGGCCATCCTGCGCACCGCGAAGCGGACACCCCAGGCACTGCGTGCGCTCGTCGGCGTCGCCAATGCGAGGCAACGCCGACTGTCCCGCTGATCCCCCACCCGGCGCAAAGTGTCCTCTTTCGAGGACTACACGCCGTATGCGCCCGGCCATAACGTTTCACTCACTGTTGCCCCCGTCACACAGGAGTGATCAATGACCAAGTTGAAGTTCGGAACGTTTCTGGCGCCGATCCACACACCGGGGCAGAATCCGACGCTGCTGCTGCAGCGCGACCTGGAGTTGGTTCAGCTGCTCGAGAAGCTGGGCTACGACGAGGCCTGGTTCGGGGAACACCACTCCGCCGGCTCCGAGATCTACGCGTCCCCGGAGATCATGATCGCGGCCGCCGGCGAGCGGACCAGTCGCATCAAGCTGGGTACGGGCGTGACGTCGGTGTCTTACCACAATCCGCTGTGGGCGGCGGAGCGCATGGTGATGCTCGACCATCTGACCCACGGCCGCGCCATGTTCGGCCTCGGGCCCGGCTCGCTGCCCACCGACGCCGCGATGCTCGGCCTGTCGCAGATCGACACCCGCGAACTCCTCGCGGAGAACGCCGACATCATCATGCGGCTGCTGCGCGGCGAGACGGTGAGCGCCAAGACACGGACTCACACACTCGTCGATGCGTGTATTCAGATGGCGCCGTACTCCTCTCCCCTGTTCGACGTCGTCGTCGCCGCGATCGCCTCCCCCACAGGAGCGCGGCTCGCGGGCCACCACGGAATCGGGCTGCTCTCGATCGCCGCGACACTGACTGCGGACGGATTCAGTGCCCTGCAACACCATTGGGGAATGCTCGAGGAATTCGCCACGCTCGCGGGCCGAAGCGAGGACGTCGATCGCTCGAAGTGGCGGCTGGTGGGCCCCTTCCACATCGCCGAAACCCGGGAACAGGCCTACCGCGACGTCGAGCACGGCATCGAGCACTGGTTCAAGTACCTGCAGCACGTTGCCGCGTTCCCGCAGATGGCGGTCGAGGGCGAGAACAAGCGCGAGATGATCGACTTCATCAACAATTCCGGCATCGGCGTCATCGGCACCGCCGAAGAGGCCCGCGCACAGGTGCAGCGCCTGGTCGATCAGTCCGGCGGCTTCGGCACTCTCCTTCTGCAGGGCCATGATTGGGCCAACCCGCAGGCCACGGCGCGGTCGTACGAGCTGTTCGCCCAGGACGTCATGCCGTACTTCCAGGGCCAGGCCCAGCCGATGCTCGATGCGGACGCGCGGGCCCGCCGCGTACGGGAGGGGCAGGCGGACGAGCACCGGAAGGCCGTCGAGCACATGACGAAGAAGTACGAGGCCGAGTTGGGCCGGGTGTAGGACGATGGCCGAGATCAGCATTCAGAAGCAGTTTCCCGTCGACGCCCAGACGGTGTGGGCCCGCGTCGGCGACCCGGGTGCCATTGCCGAATGGATTCCGTCGGTGGCGTCCACCCGGATGGAACGGGAGATCCGTCATCTCGTTTTCGCCGACGGCCGGCCGGCCCGTGAGCGGATCGTCGAACACAGCGACAGCGAACGCCGATACACGTACGAGTACCTCGACGGTCCGCTGCCTCTGAAGCAGTACCGGTCGACCATCTCGGTGCGCGACGCGACGTCCGGGGCGTGCACGGTGGAGTGGACCGCGACGTTCTCCGCCGACTCGGAGGCAGTCGAGTCGGAACTGTCGTCGGCGATCGAATCCATCTATCGCGAAGCGCTCGACGAGTTGTCGACGCTCGTCTCGAATCCCTCCGTCCGCGGATAGACCTCGTTCGGAGTCCGCCGCTACCGGGCGGGCTCCGAACGATCAGCCCCGAAGAAGGTACCGATGCGCACCACCACCGAACCCCACCTCACCGCCACCACCCCC
>JBCEBZ010000455.1:0-2921 GCA_039206675.1 Rhodococcus sp. (in: high G+C Gram-positive bacteria)
CACATGGGCTGCGACGTATCGGAAAGGTCCGCGGATCGACGCTCCTCGGTTTCGCGGGTCTCTCCGGCTGAGCCTGCCGCCAGGCCCGCGAGGACGGCGCCGGCCAGGACGACGTAGAAGGCCTGCAGGAGGCCGAATTGCTCGCCGAGCAGACCGAGCAGCGGCGGCCCGACCAGGAATGCCATGTACCCGAGCGTCGACACCGCGCTGACGCGTCGCGCGGCGTCCGAGGTCGACTCGGCTGCCGCGGACAGCGCGAGCGGAAACCCGAGGGCCACACCGACACCCCACAACGCGCAGCCGAGCACGGCGAGTATCGGATTCCCCGCCAGGATGACCGTCAGGATCCCCGCCACCGCGAGCACCGCGGACCAGCGGACGGTCACGGCGCGGCCGTGCTTGTCGACGACCCGCCCGCCGAGCAGGCGGCCCGACGTCATCGCGGCCACGAACACGACGTAGAACACAGCGCCGGTCGACGGGGCGACTCCGTAGCCGTCGACGATTGCGAGCGGCAACCAATCGTTGGCACTGCCTTCCGCGAACGCCATGCCGAGAGCGATCAGGCCGAGGAGCACGATCCGGGTGTCCCGCCAGATCGTCGCGTTCCCGGACGCGCTCGGCCTGCGGCGGATGCGCGCGGCCTCCCGCCCGGTAGCCGGCGGAAGCAGAGCCACGACGCTTCCGCTCGCCACCAGGACGACGACGGCGAGCACCCCGAGATGCACGGGCACTGGAACGTCGAGTAGTTCGGCAATCGCCCCGAGACCGGCACCGGCGAGCGTTCCGAGACTGAATGCGCCGTGCAGCGACGGGAGAAAGCTGCGTCCCATCCGTTTCTCGATCGCGGCGCCCTCGACATTGAGCGCCACCTCGCACATGCCGAATCCCGCGCCGGTGAACGCGAGTCCGAGACCGACCAGGGCCGCAACCGCGAAACCCGAACCGAGCCCGACCGTCAGAAGGCCGATGCTCGCGATCGTGGCCGCGGCCGCGATGACGTGACGGGCGCCGACGCGGGCGACGACCGGACCGGCGAGCAGCAGTCCAGCCATCGATCCGATCGACAGACCGAGGATGATCAGACCCATGTCGCCGGTACCGACCCCGAGGGACGAGCGGATGGCCGGGGTGCGGGTCACCCAGGACGCATAAGTGATCCCCGTTCCGACGAAGATGACGAAAGTTGCGAGTTTCCAGCCACGCTCACCGCGCTTCAACTGCGAACTCTCGGTAGGCACAGCTCTCTCCTGCTCGGGTCGGGAAATTTGGTTAATCGTATCAACATAAACGGTCCGGCACCTCGGGAGAGGTGCCGGACCGCACGGAATGCAACTGACGAACAAGCTACCCGGTCGCGACCTCGTCCCTGCTCGTCTCCGACACGGGCTTGTGGTAGCGCGGCACCAGACGCATCAGCGCGGGACCGCCGATCGCGATCAACCCGAGGAGGATGGCCGGCAGCAGCGGCATCCATTCGATCCCGAGATTGTCGACGACGACGGTGATCGCCGCCGGCCCGACCAGCATGCCCACGTAGCCGATCGCGTTGACCAGACCGATGTTCCGCCCCGCATTCTCGGGGTCGCGTCGCCCGGCCGCCGACAGCATGAGCGGCGCCATGCACGCCAGGCCCAGCCCCAGCAAGACGAACCCGGTGAGCGCGAGCGGCGCCGAGCCGCCCAGCATCGCCAGCAGCGCACCGGCGGCGCCGATGACACCCGAAGCGCCGACGATGAGTCGCGCACCGAAGTACTCGGCCAGCTTGTCACCGAACAACCGGCCGACGAACTGCGCGCCCGAGTAGAGCGTCACTGCCGTCGCCGCCAGCCCCGCCGTGGTGCCAACAGCCCGGCGAACGAATTCCTGGCCCCAGTCCAGGACCGCACCCTCGCTCAACATCGACCCGAGCAGCAGCACGCCGAATCCGATCATCACGAGCAGCGTCGCCGTGGTCGCCGAGCGCTTCCCCGGGTGGGCGGGGTCGGCGGCGCCCGGAATCTCGTCCTGCTCCGGGGGCAGCAACTCGTCGAGGGAGAGCAGCCACTTGCCGAAGACGACGCCGAGGGCCGACAGGACCACGCCGATGGAGATGTACGCCACGGCCGGGCTGTCGGTGAAGTGCCGGGCCAGCGCGCTGCCGACGAGACCCAGAACGAAGCCACCCGCCGGGTAGACCGCATGGAACGCCGACATGATGGGTCGCCCGTAGTACCGCTCGACCTGCACGCCGTGGGTGTTGAACGCCGTGTCGAACGCACCGCGGAGCAGTCCGATGAGCACGCCAATCACCATCGCCGCCACCAAACCGTCGAGGAACGCGAGGGGGATGTAACAGAGCGGGTAGACGACCATCGTGGGCATGGCCGTGTTTCGCGGACCGTAGCGATCGATGAAGGGTCCGATGGCGAAGCAACCGACGGCGGCGCCGATGCCGATCGACAACGCGAGGAGGCCGAACTGGGAGTCGCCGCCGTCGCCTTCCCATCCGAGATGACTACGCAACGAGGTGGTGCTCGTCGACCACATCAGCATCACGGCGCCCAATTGGAAGAAGCCGAAAAATGTTGCGATTCGCGCCTTACGCACGCGTGTATGGTCGAGCACGGGAGCGGTGCCTGCTCCATGTGTTGCCATGATTTCGTCCTTGCGGTAGGTCTCGGACCGCCGCGGCCGCCTACGGGGGTAGGTGTCCGTTCAGCGAGTAGCGAGTGCGTGAACTTTCGATCAACGCCGACTGGATGGCCGGAATCTTGGTGAAAACACTACGAAGGTGACGCGCCGCACAACAGGCACAGACCGTGCACCTCCTGCGCACAGACTGCACAGACCGAGAAGGCCGCGCGCCCCGCTCCGCACTCATGGTCGCGCCCCGCTCCGCACTCATGGTCGCGCCCCGCTCCGCACTCATGGTCGCGCCC
>JBCEBZ010000455.1:3021-11610 GCA_039206675.1 Rhodococcus sp. (in: high G+C Gram-positive bacteria)
CGCGCCCCGCTCCGCACTCATGGTCGCGCCCCGCTCCGCACTCATGGTCGCGCCCCGCTCCGTCGCGCCACGACCGACGACCCCTCGAGCAGATCCAGCCCCTTCACCGCGAGCAGCAGGCTCTGGCGGGTGGCGGCGTCGTCCAGGGATTTGCCCAGGGTCGCAGCGATACGGTCGAGCCGGTTGTACAGCGTCCGGCGCTGGATGAAGAGTTTCTCCGCCGCTTCGGTCTTGCGACCGTCGGCGGCGAGGAACGCGCGCAGCGTCGGCAGCAGCGGGGTGGTGGACTGCGCATCCTTCGTGAGGAGAGGGCCGAGTTCGTCCTCGACGAAACTGGCGAGTTCGGGTCCCTGCGCCAGCGTCACGAGCAGACGTTCGACGCCGAGGTCGTCGAAATGCAGCACGGGTGAGGCGGGCAGGGAACGCGACACCGCGGCGGCACTCTTCGCCTGCGTGACCGCGACCTGCAGCATCGCTGCGGGCACCGCCCGGCTCATGCCGCCGCCGTGCTCCATTTTCCCGAGCAGGCCCGCGAGCTCGTCGCGGGTCCGGCCGGACTCCGCGGCCACGGCGACGACGTAGTCGCCCATGTCGGCGCTGATCGCACCCGTGTCGATCGGACGTCCGGCGCGAGGACCGGGCGACTCGTCGCGGGCGTCCTTGTTCGCGATGACGACGACGATGTGACCCGACCCCAGTTGGTAGCCGAGTCTGGCTGCCTGGTCGACGAATTCGGCCCCGGCGAGATCGCCGATCAGCAGTCGCGTGATCAGGGCCGTGCTCCGCTGATCGTCCCGCGCCTCCCGGCTGCGGTCGGTGAGCAACGAGATCGCGACGGCCGTGGCGGCACGCTCGGTCGCGAAGGCCGCGGCGGATCGTTCGGCCGCGGGCCCGTCGGTGAAGACGTGGATCCAGCCCCACGGCTGACCGCGCATCAGCACCGGCCTGCGGACGCAACCGCTGTCGTCGCTGTGGAGGCCGCGCGCGTGCCGGTCCCAGGCCTCGATGCCGGCCTCCTCGTCGAACTCGCCGACGTACGCCATCACGCGATGCACGATGTTCTCGAGCACCACAGTGCCGTCGGTGAGGTCGGCCAGCGTCTGCACGATCGAGAGGTAGTCGGCGCCGCCCAGGAGCAGGTCCGAGAACGTGGACTCGACGTCCCGCTCGTGCGTGAGCGCCTTCAGGCGCTTGTCGGTCAGGATCTCGTGCACCTGCGACGACACACCGGCGAACGACACCTCGCGGGCGAGCGCGATGATCGGCAGGTCGCAGGCCTGCCCCTCGGCGACTACGGCATCCGGTACGCGGTCGAACATCCGTCCCGACTCCTCGATGACGAGAGCGGCGGCCCCGGCGTGAGCGGCTGCGCGCACGAACACCTGTTGAAGGGCGTCCGTCCTGCCCATTCCGAGCCCGGCGGTCAGCAGTAATTCTCCCCCTCGGAGGAAGCGTGCGATATCGGAGATCTCCGAAGAATGCACCCAGCGGACCTCGCGGTCGAGGCTGCCCGATCCGGTGAGGACACGGGCGCCCGCATCTTTCAGAAGGTCGATTTCGAGAGCGTCGGCGACGGTGAAGACCATGCTCAATGGTACACAGAACGTGCATGAACCGGCGCAAATAGTTCTCACAATGCAACTGTCGGAAACCGGTGTGGCACCGCGATGCTGAGTGACAACAGATCCAGCCCCTCGCGATCCGAAGGAAGCACCCATGTCATTCGTTCTCAAGGCCGCCGCCGGTGAACCAGCGCAGCGGGCGAGCAACCCCGCCGTGGTCGACACCGTCGCCGCCGTCATCGCCGACGTCCGCGCGAACGGCGACGAGGCCGTCCGCAAGTATTCGGAGAAGTTCGACGGCTGGTCCCCCGAGTCCTTCCGGCTCACCGCAGATCAGGTGCGCTCGATCGTCGGCTCGGTGCCCGAGACCGTCCTCGACGACCTGCGGTTCGCGCAACGGCAGATTCGCGACTTCGCCCAGGCGCAGCGGGACTCGATCCAGGACCTCGAGGTCGAGACCCTGCCGGGAGTGTTCCTCGGGCACCGCAACGTTCCGATCGACGCGGCGGCCGCGTACGTGCCCGGCGGCCGCTACCCGCTGACCGCATCGGCACACATGACGGTGCTGACCGCGAAGGTCGCGGGTGTCGAGCGGGTCGCCGCGACCACCCCGCCGAACGCCGGCGAGGCGCCGCCGATCAGCGTCGCCGCCATGCACCTCGCCGGCGCCGACGAGATCTTCGTCCTCGGCGGAGTGCAGGCGATCGCCGCCCTCGCGCTGGGCACCGAGACCATCGACCCGGTCTCGATCCTGACCGGCCCCGGCAACGCGTACGTGGCCGAGGCCAAGCGGCAACTGTTCGGCGAGGTCGGGATCGACCTGTTCGCCGGCCCGACCGAAACGCTCATCGTCGCCGACGACCACGCCGACCCGTTCACCATCGCCGTCGACCTGCTGTCCCAGGCCGAGCACGGCCCCGACTCCCCGTGCGTGCTGATCACCACCTCCGAGGCGGTCGGCCGGGCCACCCTCGACCACATCGACGCCCTGCTGCCCGGCCTGGTGACCAACGGCATCGCCGGACCGGCGTGGCGCGACCACGGCCAGGTCCACGTCGTCGACACCCTCGCCGAGGCCTACGCGCTGGCCGACAAGTTCGCCTCCGAGCACGTCCAGATCCTCACCGAGGATCCCCGCGAGGCGCTCACCGCGATGCGCAACTACGGTGCCCTGTTCCTCGGCGAAGGAACGTGTGTTCCCTACGGCGACAAGCTAATCGGCACCAACCACGTACTCCCCACCCTCGGCGCCGCCAACTACACGGGCGGACTCTGGGTCGGCAAGTTCCTCAAGACCCTCACCTACCAGGAGGTCCGCAACCTCGACACCAGCGCCCAGCTCGGTGAGATCTGCGGCCGGGTCTCGCGGCTCGAGCAGTTCGAGGGCCACGCCCGCTCCGGCGACCTCCGTGCCGCCAAGTTCGGCAACGCACCGCTGCCGTGGGGCGACATCCCGACCCGGGTGACCTCGGACCGATGACCCGCATCGAGCACGACCTGCTCGGCGACCGCGAGGTCCCGGGCGACGCCTACTACGGCATCCACACGCTGCGGGCGACGGAGAACTTCCCGATCACCGGCGTTCCGCTGGCCAGTCACCCCGATCTCGTGTCGGCTCTGGCGTCCGTCAAGCAGGCGGCGGCGCAGACCAACGCCGGCCTCGGCCTGCTGCCGCGGCGCGAAGCGGATGCCATCGTGGCGGCCTGCGAAGAGATCCGGGCCGGCGCGCTGCACGACCAGTTCGTCGTCGACGTCATCCAGGGCGGCGCCGGTACCTCGACCAACATGAACGCCAACGAGGTGGTGGCCAACCGGGCACTGGAATTGCTCGGCCACCGCAGAGGCAGCTACGAACATCTCCATCCGCTCGAGCACGTGAACCTGAGCCAGAGCACCAACGACGTCTACCCGACCGCGATCAAGGCCGGCCTGCAAACCGCCCTGACCCGGCTGCGGGCGGCGATGCAGGACCTCGCGACGGCGTTCGCGGTGAAGTCGGCCGAATTCTCCGACGTCCTCAAGGTCGGCCGCACCCAGCTGCAGGACGCGGTCCCGATGACCCTGGGACAGGAGATCGCGACGTTCGCGCTCATGATCGACGAGGACTCCCAGCGGCTCGGGGAGGCGGCAACGCTCATCTCCGAGATCAATCTCGGCGGCACCGCGATCGGGACCGGGCTCAACGCGCACCACGATTACGCGTGGCGGGTGCGCGAGCATCTCGCCGCGATCACCGGGATCGAGGTGACGACGGCGTCCGACCTGATCGAGGCCACCCAGGACGTCGGGGCGTTCGTCCAGCTGTCCGGGGTGCTCAAGCGCACCGCGGTGAAGCTGTCCAAGATCTGCAACGACCTGCGGCTGCTGTCGTCGGGGCCGCGCGCCGGGTTCGGGGAGATCACCCTGCCGCCCGTGCAGGCGGGCTCGTCCATCATGCCGGGCAAGGTGAACCCCGTGATCCCAGAGGTCGTCAACCAGATCGCCTTCCGGGTGATCGGCAACGACCTGACCGTCACGATGGCGGCCGAGGGCGGGCAGCTTCAGCTCAACGCGTTCGAGCCGGTCATCGCGCACAGCCTGTTCGAGACGATCGAACTGCTCACGCGCGGATGCACCGTCCTGCGCGAACGCTGCGTGATCGGCATCGGCGCGAACACCGAGCATCTGAAGAACATGGTGGACGCGTCCATCGGCGTGGTCACCGCCCTCAACCCGCACATCGGGTACACGGCGGCCACCGCGATCGCGGCCGATGCCCTCGCGACCGGTCGCACCGTCGCCGCGCTCGTGCTCGAGCGGGGCCTGCTCAGCCAGGAGCAACTCGACGACGTGCTGCGACCGGAGAACCTCACCCGACCGCTCGTGCCCTGACGTCCGCGAGCAACTCGTCCCCGGAGGTAACGAGTTGCTCGCGTGGGGTTGACATCCACGACCCTGCCGCTAGCCTTTAGTTATACGTATAACCACATCACCGGTTGCCGGCTCACGTCGACCCGCCCGGCAGAACCGACACATCACTCTCTACGACCGAGGAGCAGGACCCATGAGAGACGTATTCGTGGGGGAGCCCACAGGACCGCGCAAACGCCGCTACGACGTCGTCATCGTCGGCAGTGGGATGGGCGGCGGAACGCTCGCCTACGCACTGAAGGATTCCGGTGCCGACGTGCTCCTCGTCGAGCGGGGCGACTTCCTGCCGCAGGAGAAGCAGAATTGGAGCCCACAGGAGGTCTTCGAGGGACACCGGTACGCGAACGCCGAGCAGTGGTACGACACCGAGGGCAGGCCGTTCAGTCCCGGCACGTACTACTACGTCGGCGGCAACACGAAGTTCTACGGCTCGTCGCTGGTACGGTTCCGGCGCGAAGACTTCCAGTCGACGCCACACGAGGCAGGCGAATCTCCCGAGTGGCCATTCTCGTACGACGACTTCGCCCCGTATTACGCACGGGCGGAACAGGTGTACCGGGTACACGGCGACCACACCGACGACCCGACGCTCCCCCGCGACGAACCGTTCCCGTACCCGGCCATCGGACACGAGCCACCGGTGCAGGAGGCCGCCGACGCACTGCGCCGCCTCGGATACACCCCGTCGAACATTCCGCTGGGCATCGACCTGCGCGACGGCGGCGGGTGCATCCGATGTCAGACCTGCGACGGGTTCCCCTGCCGACTGCTGGCGAAGTCGGACGCGGACGTGCGCTGCGTCCGGCCCGCCGTCGCGTCCGGCTCGGTGGAACTGCTGACCAACGCGTATGCCGAGCGCGTACTCACCGACGAGACCGGCAAACAGGCGGCCGGCGTGCAGATCCGGCACCGCGGTACCGACGTCGTCGTCGACGCCCGCACCGTGGTGGTGTCCTGCGGCGCCGTCAATTCCGCAGCGCTGCTACTCCGGTCCGCGAACTCCGCGCACCCGGACGGTCTCGCCAACTCCTCCGGCATGGTGGGGAGAAACTACATGGTGCACAACAACTCCATCATGGTCGGCATCAACCCGCTGAAGAAGAACACGTCCGAGTTCCAGAAGACGTTGTACATCAACGACTTCTACACCCGCGGCACCGCGGACCATCCCTACCCGCTCGGGCACGTGCAACTCATCGGCAAGTTGCAGGGCGAGATGGTCAAGGGCCAGCGACCGCTGATCCCGAAGTGGGCGCTGAGCCAGGCCACGGCCCGCAGCATGGACTGGTGGCTGTTCACCGAGGATCTGCCCGATCCGGACAACCGCGTCACGCTCACCGACGACGGCAACATCCAGATCGCGTGGACTCCCAACAACACTCGCGCCCACGAGGTCCTCGTTCGGGAGATGCGGAAGATTCTTCGGAAGATCGGCTACCCGTTCGTGTTCAGCGAGGGTACCGGCATCGAGGTCAATTCCCACCAGGCCGGCACCGTGCGGGCCGGAACCGACCCCGCCACCTCGGTGCTCGACGCCGACTGCCGCGCCCACGACGTCGACAACCTGTACGTCGTCGACTCGTCCTTCTTCCCGTCCCTGCCCGTGATGAACCCCGCCCTGTCCATCGCGGCCAATGCCTTCCGCGTCGCCGAGGCGATCACCGCCCAGCTCGGCACGTCCTCGCACCAAACCTTCCCGGCCGAATCCGCATCCGCCTGACCCCGTCCCACTACAGCTAGGAACCACCGACATGACTACCCAGAAACTCACCGGCGGACAGATGGTCGTCGACTTCCTCATCCGCGAGGGCGTCGAGAAGGTCTTCGCGATCCCCGGACACGGCAACACCGCCCTCCTCGACGCGTTCGTCGACCGCGCCGACGAGATCGAACTGGTGCCGGCCATGCACGAGCAGGGCGCCGCGCACATGGCCGACGGCTACTACCGCGCCTCGGGAAAGATCGCCGCGATCTGTACCTCCATCGGACCGGGCGCGACCAACACCCTCACCGGACTCGCGACCGCGTTCGCCGATTCGATGCCGATGCTCCTGATCACCGGCGCCGTGCACACCTACATGGAAAACCGCGGCGTGCTCCAGGAGATCGACCGCCCGCACGGCAACAACTTTCCCCGCATGGTGGAACCGGTGGTCAAGCGGTGGTGGCAGCCCAGCCGCCTCGAACAGCTTCCGGTGGCGCTCGCCCAGGCGTTCAACACCATGCACGAGGGCAGGCGCGGACCGGTGCTCGTCGACATCCCACAGGACCTGCAGGCCGAGTACGGCGACTACACCCCCGACACCGGCGCCCGCAGGCCCGCCACCCGCGCAACCGGTGACCCGGCCGTGATCGCCGAGGCCGCACGCCTGCTCGCCGGCGCGACACGTCCCGTCATCGTCGCCGGCGGCGGCGTCATCCATTCCGAGGCCGCCGCGGAACTGATGGCCGTCGCCGAGCATCTCGGAGCACCGGTGACGCACTCGTTCCAGGGCAAGGGCGCATTCCCCGCCGACCACGACCTGTATGCGTGGCCGTGCGGCGACATGGGGTCGATCCCCGGCAACGGCGTGACCCGCACCGCCGACGTGATCCTCGCCGTCGGCTGCCGGTTCAGCGACCGGATCACCTCGTCGTATCGCCCCGGCGTCACGTTCGACATCCCGAACACGAAGCTGGTGCAGATCGACATCGACGGCTTCGAGATCGGCCGCAACTACCCCGTCGAGGTCGGCGTCGTCGGCGATGCCAAGACTTCCCTCGCCGCGCTGTGCGACGCACTCGCCGACCTGGGGCCGGCCGCCGACTACCGCAGCACCGCCTACTTCGCCGAACTGCAGGACCTCAAGGCGCAGTGGGACGAGCACCTGCGGCCGATGCGCACCACCGACTACCTGCCGATGACCAATTCGCGGGCGATGGTCGAGATCCGCAAGGCCCTTCCGCGCGAGGGCATCCTCGTCACCGACTCGTCCAACCCCGCGAACCAGGCGTTCAACGAGTTCCCGATCTACGGCCCGAAGACCAACATCGTGGCCGGTGGCTTCTCCGGCATCGGATTCGGTGTGCCCGCGGCGATCGGCGCGCAGATCGGCGCTCCGGACACCCCCGTCCTGGCCATGGTCGGAGACGGCAGCTTCCTCCAGACCGGCACCGAGATCGCCACCGCTGCCATGCTCGGGGTGCCGCTGGTGATCGTCGTCCTCAACAACGGCGGCTGGGAAGCCATCAAGGACCTCCAGATCACCCTGTTCGGCGAAGAACGCGAAATCATCTCCGGGTGGAAGAACCTCGACGGGACACCGTATTTCGCTGACATCACCCGGTTCGCCCAGTCGCTCGGCTGCAGCGCCGAGCGCGTCGAGGACCCGGAGAAGCTGGCGGACGCGATCGAGCGGGCGTTCGCCACGCCGGGCCCGGTCATCATCGAGGCGATGAGCGCCCACGAACTGCCGTGGACCGAGATGCACCCGACCGGGTGGTGGGACATCACCGTCCCCGCCTATCACGGTGAGGTCCGCGACGACTACATCGCGCACCGCGGATTCTGATCGGAGACCGGCATGGGAGAGATCAAACTCGGCCTGAACCTGGAGTTCGCGCGCTTCGAGAACGGCTCCTTCGACTGGGCGATGGACCAGGCCGCGGAGATCGGCTACAAGTACGTCGAGCCGATGGTCTACTGGGGCCGCGAGTTGCTGAGCACGGCCGGGTATTTCCACACCCGGTCGATGCTCGACGACCCGCTCATCCTGCGGAACGCGGCCGAGTTCCGCGGGCTGAGCATCTCCTCGCTGTCCAGTCATGCGCCGCTGGCGAAACCGGACGTGAGCGTCGACTACCTGAAGCAGTCGATCCGCTACGCGGCCGAGGTCGGGTCCCCGATGATCATGGTCGACGACGGGCCGCTGCCGACGTGGACCACCGAGGCGGAGAACTACACGCTGATGCGGTACACGCTGCAGGAGGCGGCGAAGGTCGCCGAACCGCGCGGCATCAAGATCGCGATCGAGACGCACGGCGAGTACACCGCGACCCCGGAGCGGCTGGAGAAGATCATGACGCTGATCGACAGCCCGGCGCTGACGACCAATCTCGACACCGGCAACAGCTACCT
>JBCEBZ010000456.1:0-2166 GCA_039206675.1 Rhodococcus sp. (in: high G+C Gram-positive bacteria)
GTCTCCGATGGCCCAGATGTGCTCGTCGGTGGTGCGGAGGTAGGAGTCGACGAGGATGCCGCCGTGTTCCGTGGACAGTCCTGCGGTGGTGGCGACCTCGGTGGCGGGTTCGACGCCGATGCCGATGACGACCAGATCCGCGGGGTAGCGCGAACCGCGGCGGCCGACGACGGCGGACACCCGAGTGCCGTCACCGTCGAATGCGGTGATGGATTCGTCGAAGATCAGGCGAATTCCGTCGGCGGTGTGGGTGTCGGCCACGACCTGTGACATGTCGGCGGAGACGGCACGTGCCATCGGCCGGGAGTGGTGTTCGATGACGGTGACGTCGAGGCCGCGGGCTCGGGCTGCGGCGGCGAACTCGAGCCCGATGAACCCGGCGCCGACGACTGCCACCGTGCGTGCGGTGGCCAAGGCGTCGTGCAGGTTGGAGGCGTCGTCGGCGGTGCGCAAGTAGTGGATTCCGTCGAGGTCGGTGCCGGGGACGATCAGGAGCCGGTTGCGGGCGCCCGTGGCCAGTACCAGTTCGGAGTAGTGAAGGCTCTGACCGTTCGACAGGTGCACCGTGCGGGCTGTGCGATCGATACAGTGAACGGAGGTCGCTTCGAGGAGGGTGATGTCGTGGTCGGTGAGGAACTGCTGTGCCTTGAGCGGCAGCGGTTCGGGGGGGTGCTGCTTGCGCGAGGTGGTCCTTGGACAGCGGCGGCCGTTGGTACGGTAGCCCCGCCTCGGCGTTGATCAGGGTGATGGCGGCGGTGAAGCCCTCGTGTCGGAGTGATTCGGCGAGTTGGGTTCCGGCGTGGCCTGCGCCGGCGACGACGATGTGGTCCATGCTCAGACCTGGCTCTCGGGGAGGTCGACCTCGATGTCGGTGAGGGCGTCGGTGATCGTGATCTGGCAGCCGAGGCGCGAGCGGGTGGGGTCGCGGTCGGTGGCGGTGCAGTCGAGCATTTCGTCCTCGTCTTCACCTATGGCGGGTAGTGCCTCGAGGTACGGGTCGCGGACGTAGACGTGGCAGGTTGCGCACATCGCCTGTCCGCCGCATTCGCCGACGATCCCGGTGACTCCGTGGGTGACGGCGGCGCGCATGATGGAGGTGCCCGGTTCGACGTCGACGACGTCGAACTGTCCGCCGGGATGGTGGAACGTGATCTTGGACATCACATATTCCTTTCAGTGGTCCCAGATGACAGGAAGGGTGGTCATTCCGCGGAAGACCCATCCCGCCGCTGCGGCGGGGTTGGTCTCGTCGAGCCGCAGTCCCGGCAGTGCCTCGAACAGTTGCGGTAGAGCTATGCCGGCGACCGCCGCGCGGGCCACCCAGGCGCCCGCGCAGAAGTGGTTTCCGCCGCCGAATGCGAGATGGGATTGCTTGGCGCGATTGATGTCGTATTCGTCCGGGTCGGCGAAGACGGCCGGGTCCCGGTTGGCTGCACCCACGGCCACGCCGAGACGCGCGCCTTTCGGAAGTGAGATGCCCTCGAGGACCGTCGCGCAAGTGGTTTCGCGCGGGTACATCCCGATCGGCGCCACCCATCGGACGGCTTCGTCGAACACCATCGAATACGACGACGGATCTGCCAGCACCTGAGCCAACTGATCAGGGCGCGACAGCAATGCCCAGACGGCTACACCGAGTACATCGCGTGGCTCGTTGAGACCGCCGCCGATGGTCATCTTCATGTTCGCGCGGATTGCGTCCATCGGGATCGGAAGTTCGGCCATCTTCGACAGCAAGCTGGAGTCGGGATGCTTCCGTAGATAGGGCAGAATCTCGTCGATCGCGTTGTCGACTTCGTCGAAGCTCTGATCCGAGCGGGCCCACACGTCGGAATCGTCAGCGTAATTGCCCGTTCCGTCCATCATCGTCTGCGACCATCGCTGCATGTCTTCCTGAGTCGCATTGTAGAAACCCATCACCTGCCGCAGGTTTTCCGCCGCATATGGTGCGCAGTATTCCCACACCAGATCGGCGCCCGGTCCCGCCGCTTTCATTTGGCTCAGGTACTTCTCGCTGTTCTGCACGAAGATGGCATTCCACGTTTCCTTGATTGCGCGCGGCCGGAGGACACCACCATATGATCGGCGATCGACGTCGTGTTCGGGATCGTCCTTTCGCAGCATCGAATGGCCCATTGCGCGCTTCATCAGAGAGTCCGTCTCATC
>JBCEBZ010000456.1:2176-2896 GCA_039206675.1 Rhodococcus sp. (in: high G+C Gram-positive bacteria)
CTGCGGAGAAGGTCGCTTGGTCGTTCTCGATGATGTGACACGCGTGATATCCGGTCACCATGTACCGGTTAACTTCCGGGACCCAATGTATCGGCGATTCCTCGCGCATACGTCGGTAGATCGGGAACGGGTCCCGGTGCAAGTCGGAAATCGTGACCCAGTCGGCGGTGGGGGCTACGTCTGCGCCCTCCAGCTTGTCGGAAATTATTGTCACCGGAGCTCCTTTGGTCGTGAGGGCGCATCCGTCGAATTGACTGGCGTGCGCCGATTTCCAAAGTATGAGCGGGAGAACATATGTGGGTAAAGTTCATTTAACCTCCATATATCCACCGGTTTATGGAGGAAGCCTGCAATGTCCAGCTGCACCTTCGCCAGGTGGGCTACTTCCAGGCAGTCACGGATGCATGCAGGAATCAGGGCATAACTGACCGATCACCGATAATGGAGACCGTGACTCAGGGCCGCATGCCGCGCAGGTGCCGGACTGCCCGGCGCTGGAAGTGTTCACTGAATTCGACGCGGTGGTCGACCGTAATCGCGCCGACCACTCGATCGCTCACGAGTGCTGCCGCGCCACTCTCAACTGATGGTCCCCGGGGGTGCTGGATGGCGAGCGGGGAGCTCGTGCGAGGTCAGTAGGCGATGGTGACCGCCACGACGAATTCGCGTCACAGCCCGACAGCGGTTTCGAGGAGGTCGAGTTCGGCGTCGAGTTGGTCG
>JBCEBZ010000457.1:0-11563 GCA_039206675.1 Rhodococcus sp. (in: high G+C Gram-positive bacteria)
TAGCGGACACCGGCCAGCTCGAGCAGGCCCTGGATGGTGCCGTCCTCGCCGTAGGCGCCGTGCAGGACGGGGAAGACGACGTCGACGGACGCCAGGATCTTGCCCGCTTCGCCGTCGTCGAGTGCGACGAGGTCGCCGGATCGTGTCGGGTCGGCGGTGAGCGCCAGTGCGGACCCGTCGGCATCGACGCTGGGCAGCGACCGGCCGCGGATGGACAGCGTCTCGGGGTCGGTGGATCCGAGAACCCACGAACCCTCGGTGGTGATGCCGATCGGCACCACCTCGTACCGTTCCGGGTCGAGATTCCTCAGAACACTTCCGGCCGACACACAGGACACGGAATGCTCGTTGCTGCGGCCACCGAAGATGACGGCTACCCGGGTACGCGGTTTACTCACGACACAGACCGTACCGTCGATGCGACCCGCTCACCGAACCCACCTCTCCTCACGTTTTCTTCGCCGACCTCAGGACACGACGGGCGGCACGCACGTCACAATGCGGACAATGCACTCTCGAGATCGGCGACGAGGTCGTCGGTGTCCTCGATTCCACACGAGAGCCGCACGAACCCGTCGGGCACGGGGTCACCCCATCGGGCCCGGCGGTCGGCGCTGGTGTGGATACCGCCGAAACTCGTCGCGGGTACGAGGAGGTCGCTGCCGGCCACGAGCCGGTGGAACTGGTCGGCGGAGTCCACCTCGAACGTCACCAGACCGCCGAACCGGCTCATCTGCCCGGCGGCGACGGCATGCGCAGGATCACCGGGCAGCCCCGGGTAGCGGACGCGGTGGGCCGCCGGGTGCGTCTCCAGCAGGGTCGCGAGTGCCAGGGCGTTGGCGCATTGCCGCTCGAATCGCAGACCCGCCGTGCCGAGGCTCCGGTGGGCGAGCCACGTCTCGAAGGGGCCCAGCACCGTGCCCGACAGCGCCCTCTCCCGTTCCATGCCGGCCAGGAAGTCTGCATCCGACGCGGCGATGTACCCCATGAGCAGATCGCTGTGACCGCTCAAAGTCTTTGTGCCGCTGGCCACTACCACGTCTGCACCCAGCTCGAGCGGTTGCTGGCCGAGCGGGGTGGCGGTCGTGTTGTCCACCACGAGAACGGCGCCCGCGTTCGCGCACTGCTCGGAGACGGCCCGCAGATCCACCACGTCCAGGGACGGGTTGGCCGGGGTCTCGGCCACCACGACCGTCGTCCCCTCGGCGGAGGCCAGCAGTGCCGCGGCCGCCTCGCCCGCCATGTCGGCGGTCCGCAGTTCGTGCACGGTGATGCCCATCGGCTCCAGACGCTCCCGCGCGTACGCGCGCACCTGGTAGTAGCCGTCCGACGGCACGACGACGGTGTCACCGGCGGTGAGAAGACTCCGCAGCACGACGGTGATCGCCGACATCCCGGAGCCGACGACGAGCGCGCCGGAAGCGCCCTCGAGCGCCGCCAGCGCCGACTCGAGGTCGCGCCAGCCCGGGTTGGAGGCACGCGCGTAGGTGTCGGATTCGCTCCCCTCGTCCGCGCTCAGCTGGTAGGGCGCCGCGAAGACCGGACCCCTCTGCATCGGCGAACCGGGCACCTGTTCCGCTGCAACGGCTTTGACGCAGCGCGTCGAATCACCACTCACGGGTCTCACTCCGGCTTCGTGCGGCGGCCGAGCAGCTGACCGATCGCGTCCTGCACCACGAGACCCTCGTGGCACACCCGGTGCACGGCGTCGGTCAGCGGCATCTCGACGTCGTAACTGGCGGCCAGGGCACGCACCGACGAGCACGATTTGACGCCTTCGGCGACCTGACCGTGGGTGGCCGCCTGAGCGCTCTCGATCGATCCGCCCTGACCGAGACGCTCCCCGAACGACCGATTCCGGGACAGGGGCGACGTGCACGTGGCGACCAGATCACCCACGCCGGCGAGACCCGCGAGGGTGGCGGGTTTCGCACCGAGCGCAACTCCGAGCCGGATGATCTCGGCGAGACCGCGAGTGATGATGCTCGCAATCGTGTTCTCTCCCAAACCGATTCCCGATGCCATACCGCAGGCGAGGGCGATGACGTTCTTGCAGGCGCCGCCGATCTCGCAGCCGATGACGTCCGAATTCGTGTACGGCCGGAAGTATCCGGTGGCCGAGGCCTTCTGCAGTTCGAGCGCCCGCGTCGAATCCGTGCACGCGACGACCGTGGCCGCCGGCTGGCCGATCGCGATCTCCCGGGCCAGATTGGGCCCGGACAGCACGGCGACGCGCCCCGGATCCGCGCCGGTGACCTGAACGATCACCTGGCTCATCCGCATCAGGGTGCCGGTTTCGATGCCCTTGGCGAGACTCAGCATGGTCGCGTTCGCGGGGATCATCGGACTCCAGACCTGCAAGTTGTCGCGCAGCGACTGCGACGGCACCGCGAGGACGACGATGTCGGCGCCGTCGAGCGCGGCCCGCGCGTCGTCGGTGGCGGTCAACGACGGAGGCAGGGCGATGCCCGGCAGATAATCCACGTTCTCGTGCCGCGACACGATCGATTCGGCGATCTCCGCGCGTCGCGCCCACACGGTGACATCGGTCCCGGCGTCGGCCAGGACCTTCGCAAATGCAGTCCCCCATGAACCCGCTCCCAGTACCGCAGCCTTGCTCACACAGCCCCCTCGTCGTTCGTTACCCGATTCGTCGCCCACAGTATTGCCGATGCCGAGGTCGGGCGCCGCCCCGCTACCGAACTCGTGCGCTGCTCAGCCGCGACCCGGGCGTCCGGCGCACCACCCCACGCGGGCTGGCAAGATATCCGCATGAGCACAGCGACCCGATCCGTGGCGCCGCGCGCGCACGTACTCGTCGCGGTGAAGGAACTCCACGCGGCCAAGACGCGGCTGTCGGGTGTCTTCGACACGGACGACCGCACCGGACTGGTGCTGTCGATGCTGCGCGACACCCTGGCGGTCGTCAGCGACGTCGCGACGGTCGTCGGTGTCACCGTGGTCACGCCGGACCCCGCGGTGGCCCGGCTCGCCCGCAGCGTCGGCGCCCACGTCTACGCCGATCCCGCCCCCGCCGCTGCCGACGAATCGCCGGAGGAGGGCGGCACCGAGCACGGTCTCAACGCGGCTCTGGCCGCCGCGGCCGAGCACGTGCGCCGCAACGAGAGCGGAGTCGACGTCGTTGCACTGCAGGCCGACCTTCCGTCCCTGCGCGGAGGCGAATTCGGCGAAGCGCTCGCCGCGGCGAGAACCGGCGGCAGGTCGGTGGTCGTCGATCATCACGGCACCGGAACGGCCGCGCTCTTCTCCTGCGACCCGGCGGTTCCCCTCGATCCCCGGTTCGGTCCGGGGTCGGCGAAGCGGCATCTCGAATCCGGCGCGCGCCCCCTCGACGGGCACTGGCCGGGGTTGCGGACCGACGTCGACACCGCCGACGATCTCGATGCCGCGCAGGCTCTCGGCGTCGGACCTGCGACGCGTGCCGCACTCGACGCCCTCGAACACAGCGCGCCCTCGCGCTGCGGAAACGAGTAGCCCGCGAACGCCGTGTGAATTTGCCCCATCGATTGTCCGCGGCCGAATTCTCGAGGGATGATCGTGGAGTGAGTAACCGAGAAGCACTCGATCACCCGACCGACGTCGACGGAAGGAACGGAACCCGCGACGGCATCGTCACGGCCAACCCCACGAACGTTCCGATGGCTCCCCCCGCTGCGACGAGTGCCCTCACGAGCGCGCTGACCGACGGGCTCCCCGAAGATCGTTACCTCAACCGTGAACTCAGTTGGCTCGATTTCAACGCCCGGGTGCTCGCCCTCGCCGAGGACACGTCGCTGCCGCTGCTCGAGCGCGCGAAATTCCTCGCCATCTTCGCGTCCAATCTGGACGAGTTCTTCATGGTCCGGGTCGCGGGACTCAAGCGCCGCGACGAGACCGGCCTGTCCGTGCGATCCGCCGACGGTCTCTCCCCCCGCGAGCAGCTCTCGCTGATCGCGACCCGCACCCAGGAGATCTCGGAGAAGGCCGCGCGGGTGTTCCTCGACTCCGTTCGTCCCGCGCTTGCCGCCGAAGGGATCTCCATCATCGGTTGGGACGAACTCACCGACGACGACCGCGCGCGGCTGTCGGTGCATTTCCAGGACCAGATCTTCCCCGTGCTCACCCCGCTCGCCGTCGACCACGCCCACCCGTTCCCGTACATCAGCGGCCTGAGTCTCAACCTCGCCGTGACGGTGAAGGATGCGCTCACGGGCGGGGAACACTTTGCGAGGGTCAAGGTTCCGGACAACGTGGGGAGGTTCGTCCGCGTCCGCCGCGACGAGACACCGTCCTCCATCGACGCCTTCCTCCCCCTGGAAGATCTGATCTCCGCTCACCTCGACATGCTGTTCCCGGGCATGGAGATCGTGGAGCACCATGCCTTCCGCATCACGCGCAACGCCGATTTCGAGGTCGAGGAAGACCGCGACGAGGATCTTCTGCAGGCGCTGGAGCGCGAATTGGCGCGCCGCCGCTTCGGTTCCCCGGTGCGGCTCGAGGTCGCGGACGACATGACCGAGCACATGCTCGACCTTCTGCTGCGCGAACTCGACGTCGACCCCGGCGACGTCATCCAGGTGCCCGGACTGCTGGATCTGTCGTGCCTCTGGCAGGTGTACGCGGTCGACCGGCCCGCCCTCAAGGACGCGCCGTTCGTCCCGGCGACGCATCCGGCGTTCGGCGAGCGGGAAACACCCAAGAGCGTCTTCTCGACCCTCCGTGAGGGCGACGTCCTGGTCCACCACCCGTACGATTCGTTCTCCACGAGCGTGCAGCGCTTCATCGAGCAGGCCGCGGCCGACCCGCAGGTGCTGGCGATCAAGCAGACGCTCTACCGCACGTCCGGCGACTCCCCCATCGTCGACGCATTGATCACCGCCGCCGAGGCGGGCAAACAGGTTGTCGCACTGGTCGAGATCAAGGCGCGATTCGACGAGCAGGCGAACATCAAGTGGGCCCGCAAACTCGAACACGCGGGTGTGCACGTGGTGTACGGACTGGTCGGGCTCAAGACCCACTGCAAGACGTGCCTCGTCGTGCGCCGCGAGGGGTCCACCATCAGGCGGTACTGCCACATCGGCACCGGCAACTACAACCCGAAGACGGCCCGGCTGTACGAAGACATCGGTCTGCTCACCGCGGCACCGGAGATCGGCGCCGACCTCACCGACCTGTTCAATTCGCTCACCGGCTACTCGCGGAAAACGCAGTATCGCAACCTCCTCGTCGCGCCGTACGGTGTGCGCCGGGGAATCATCGAGCGGATCGACGGTGAGATCGCGCACAAGTTGCGGGGCGAGGACGCCGGAATCCTCCTGAAGGCCAACGCCTTGGTCGACGAACAGGTGATCGACGCGCTCTATCGTGCGTCCAGGGCCGGTGTGCCCGTCGAAATCGTCGTGCGCGGCATCTGCGCCCTCAAGCCCGGAGTTCCCGGACTGAGCGAGAACATCCACGTCCGGTCGATCCTCGGCCGTTTCCTCGAGCATTCGCGAGTCTTCCATTTCCGCGGCGCCGACGAGTTCTGGATCGGCAGCGCAGACATGATGCACCGCAACCTCGACCGCCGCGTCGAGGTCATGGCGCAGGTCAAGGATCCCCGCCTCACCGCCCAGATCGGCGAGATCGTCGATTCGGCGCTCGATCCCGTCACGCGGTGCTGGGTGCTCGGACCCGACGGCCGGTGGGTTCCGTCGCCGGCACACGGCGAGGAGGTACGGGACCACCAGGAGGCCATGATGCGTAAACGAATGGGCACCGGATCCTGATCGCGGCGGACCCGCGGCAATAGGGAAGGAACTCGGTGAGCAGTACACGCGGCAAACCGGTCAAGGCCAATATCTTCGCGGCGGGAGCAGTGCTGTGGCGAAAGTCTCCCGAGAATCCGGACGAGATCGAGATCGCGCTCATTCACCGGCCCAAATATGAGGACTGGTCGTTTCCCAAGGGAAAACTCGACCCCGGCGAAACCGCGGTGGTGGCAGCCCTGCGTGAGGTGGAAGAAGAGACCGGTATCCGCGGGCGCCTCGGCAGGCATCTCGGCGCGCTGACCTATCCGATTCCCGGGCACCGCCGGTTGAAACGGGTCGAATACTGGGCGGCCGAGGCCCGCGCCGGTGAATTCGTCCCCAACAGTGAGGTGGACGAGATGCGGTGGCTTCCCGTGCCCGAGGTGGCCGACCAGCTGTCGTATCCCATGGATCGCAAGATGCTCCGCCTGTTCACGGCTGGGCCACCCGACACCGCGACCGTCCTCCTGGTCCGGCATGCCAAGGCGGGAAGCCGGAAACGGTACAAGGGCGACGACGCCACCCGGCCCCTGGATGCGAACGGCCTACTCCAGGCGGACGCCCTCGTCGCCCAGCTCGAGGCCTTCGGGGCCACCGGCATCACATCGGCCGATCGGACGCGGTGCACGCAGACGGTCGAGCCGCTGGCCCGCGCGTTGGACACGACCGTCCGGTTGGATCCGCTGCTGTCCGAGGAGAGTTACACCGCCGACCCGGCAGCCACCCGTACCCGGGTCCGCAAGATCGCCGCGCTCGGCGGCGTCCAGGTGATCTGCAGTCAGGGTGGCGTCATTCCCGATCTGCTCGACTGGTGGGCGGAGATCGACGGCGTCGCACTCCCCCCGGCCCGGAACAGAAAGGGGAGCACGTGGGTGCTCTCGCTGTCCGGGGGAAAACTCATCGCAGCCGACCACCTCGACAGCCCGCTTCCCCCCGCGCGGAGGGACTGAGAGCCGGCGGCCGGGTTCACCCCGGTGACGACGACACAGACAGGCGCCAACCCCCAGGGTCGGCGCCTGTCTGTGTTCGGGAAGTCCCGTGTGCGCTGTATTACTTGGCGCGCTTTGCAGGCGCCTTCTTTGCTGCGGTCTTCTTTGCAGCCGTCTTGGCCGGAGCCTTCTTGGCTGCGGTCTTCTTTGCTGCCGCGGTCTTGGCGGGAGCGACCTTCTTCGCGACGGTCTTCTTCGCTGCCGCGGTCTTGGCCGGAGCCTTCTTGGCTGCGGTCTTCTTCGCTGCCGCGGTCTTGGCCGGAGCGACCTTCTTCGCGACGGTCTTCTTCGCTGCCGCGGTCTTGGCCGGAGCAGCCTTCTTGGCTGCGGTCTTCTTCGCTGCCGTCTTCTTGGCAGCAGCCTTCTTGGCAGCAGCCTTGGTGGCGGGCGCTGCTGCACCGCGCTTGACTGCCGGACCGGTGGCCGGAAGCTTCTGGCCGCCAGCGATAACCGCCTTGAACTGAGCGCCCGGACGGAACGCCGGCACCGACGTCGGCTTGACCTTGACGGTCTCACCCGTGCGCGGGTTACGTGCGACACGTGCCGCGCGACGCCGCTGCTCGAAGACACCGAAACCGGTGATGGTCACGCTGTCGCCGCGGTGCACTGCCCGGACGATCGTGTCCACGACATGCTCGACGGCTTCCGTTGCCGTGCGCCTGTCCGTGCCCAGTTTCTCGGTCAGAACATCGATGAGCTCTGCCTTATTCATTGAAATTCCTCCGCGAACTAATGGTCCATCATCGGACCGACTACGAACTACGGTAAACCCGAATACCGCAGGAGTCTATGTGCCACGCCAATTCTCAAACAACGCGGCACCATTCTCAGGAACTTATTATCTGGGAGACAGGGCTCCGATTCCAACTTTCAGTCGGCCGAAGTGGGCTCCGGAAGTGTCACAGGTTTCCAAGAAGGCCTTGCCTTTTCGAACTCCGAAATGGCTTCTACCTGCCGTAATGTCAATCCGATGTCGTCCAGGCCCTCGAGCAGACGCCACCGTGTGTAGTCATCAATCGCAAAGGGCACCACGGTGGTTCCGGCGGTCACGGTCTTGTTCTCGAGGTCGACGATCAATTCGAGACCGGGCTGTTCGTCGAGCAACTTCCAGAGCAGTTCGACGTCCGACTGGGACACCTGGGCGGCCAGCAGACCGGCCTTGCCGGCGTTGCCCCGGAAGATGTCCGCGAACCGGGACGCGATCACGACCCGAAATCCGAAGTCGGATAGCGCCCACACGGCATGCTCCCGGGAGGAGCCCGTGCCGAAGTCCGGTCCCGCGACCAGAACGCTTCCCTTGTCGTACGGGGCGACGTTGAGGACGAAGTTCGGATCGGTCCGCCACGCGGCGAACAGGCCGTCCTCGAAGCCGGTGCGGGTCACTCGTTTCAGGTAGACCGCCGGGATGATCTGGTCCGTGTCCACGTTGGATCGCCGCAGCGGAACGCCGATACCTTTGTGTGTGCTAAAGGATTCCATCGAAAAATCTCCTAAATTCCTTGGGTCCTAGGCCAGATCTGCCGGCGCGGACAGTGTTCCCCGGACCGCCGTCGCGGCGGCGACCAGCGGCGAAACCAGATGAGTGCGCCCGCCCTTGCCTTGACGACCTTCGAAATTGCGGTTGGACGTGGAGGCCGAACGCTCGCCGGGCGCCAGCTGATCCGGGTTCATGCCGAGGCACATCGAGCACCCCGCCTGCCGCCATTCGGCGCCGGCGGCGGTGAAGATCTCGCCGAGGCCCTCCTTTTCGGCCTGCGCGCGGACGCGCATCGAACCCGGCACGATCAGCATCCGGACCCCGTCGGCGACGTGCCTTCCGCGCAACACGTCGGCCACGGCCCGCAGATCCTCGATCCGGCCGTTGGTGCACGAACCCACGAAAACTGTGTCGATCGCCACCTCACGCAACGGAGTTCCGGCTTCGAGACCCATGTAGGTCAATGCCTTCTCCGCGGCGTGACGTTCGCTCTCGTCCACGATCTGCTCCGGATCCGGCACCGCCTCGCCGAGCGGCAGGCCCTGCCCCGGGTTGGTGCCCCAGGTCACGAACGGCGTCAGCGCGCTCGCGTCGATGTGGACCTCGTTGTCGAAAACCGCACCCTCGTCGGTCTTCAACCGTTCCCAGGCCTCCACCGCGGCGTCCCAGTCGGCGCCCTTCGGCGCGTGGGGGCGTCCCTTGATGAATTCGTAGGTGATCTCGTCGGGGGCGATCATGCCCGCCCGCGCGCCCGCCTCGATGGACATGTTGCAGATGGTCATCCGCGCTTCCATCGACATCTTCCGGATCGCTTCGCCGCGGTACTCCAGGACGTAGCCCTGGCCCCCGCCGGTTCCGATCTTCGCGATGACGGCCAGAATGAGATCTTTACTCGTCACGCCTTCGGGCAATTCGCCGTCGACGGTGATCGCCATCGTCCGGAACGGACGCAGCGACAACGTCTGCGTCGCCATGACGTGTTCGACCTCACTGGTGCCGATGCCCATCGCGATCGCGCCGAAGGCGCCGTGGGTGGACGTGTGACTGTCGCCGCACACCACGGTCATACCGGGCTGGGTGAGACCGAGTTGCGGGCCGACGACGTGGACGATGCCCTGGTCGATGTTTCCCATCGGGTGCAACCGGACGCCGAATTCCTCACAGTTGCGCCGGAGCGTGTCCACCTGGGTCTTGGAGACGGGGTCCGCGATCGGCTTGTCGATGTCGACGGTGGGGACGTTGTGGTCCTCGGTGGCGATCGTCAGGTCGGGCCGGCGCAGCGGGCGCCCCGCGAGCCGAAGCCCGTCGAATGCCTGCGGACTCGTCACTTCGTGAACGAGATGCAGATCGATGTAGATGAGGTCGGGGTTGTCTCCCTCACCCCGGACCACGACGTGGTCGTCCCACACCTTCTCTGCCAGGGTGCGTGCTTTCTCGGCCATCTTCTCCACCTCTGTGTGTCCTCTCGCACCGCGGGCTTCGGGCTGGTCCGCCGTGCGCTTGTCGTCGTTACCCTCTTCCCGGACACGCACTCGACGTGAGACGAAGGTGCGCTATGATCCCAATATGCGAGAAAGTGGTATCGACCTATGAGACAGCATAGCGGCATCGGGGTCCTTGACAAAGCGGTGGGCGTGCTCCACGCCGTCGCCGAGAAACCCTGCAGCCTCACCGAACTGTGCTCGCGCACCGGACTCCCCCGCGCGACCGCCCACCGGCTGGCCGTCGGGCTCGAGGTCCACCGCCTCCTGACGCGTGACTCCGACGGGCTGTGGTGCCCCGGTCCCGGCCTCGCCGAACTCGCTGCAACGGCTAACGATCCGCTCGTCTCCGCGGCGGCTCTCGTCCTGCCGCGACTGCGCGAGATCACCGGCGAGAGCGTGCAGCTGTACCGCCGGGAAGGCACGCAACGCATCTGCGTGGCGGCGATGGAGCCACCCACCGGTCTCCGCGACACCGTTCTCGTCGGGGCACGCCTCCCGATGAGCGCCGGTTCCGGCGCCAAGGTCCTCCTCGCCTGGGCCGATCCGCAGACCCAGCGCACGGTTCTCCCCGACGCGGCGTTCGGCGAGCGCGTGCTGCTCGAGGTCCGCCGCCGCGGCTGGGCACAGAGCGCCGCCGAGCGTGAACCCGGCGTCGCCAGCGTCGCGGCACCCGTGCGGGACTCCTCCGGCGCTGTCATCGCGGCGATTTCGGTGTCCGGTCCCATCGACCGGATGGGCAGGCGCCCCGGCGCCCGGTGGGCGGCCGACCTCCTCGCCGCCGCGGAGGCGTTGCACAAGAGACTCTGACCTCTCACGACCGACACTCACCGCGACAGGAGAAGCCGATGGGGAAGAACCAACGCTCGCAGATCACGATGACGGATTCGGAGATCGCCGAATTCGTGGATCGGAGCCGGATCGCCACGCTGGCAACGGTGGCAGCGGACGGCCGGGCCCATCTGGTCGCCATGTGGTACGCCGTGATCGACGGGGAGATCTGGTTCGAGACGAAGAGCAAATCGCAGAAGGCGGTCAACCTGCGCCGCGACCACAGGGTCACCGTCCTGATCGAGGACGGCCAGACCTACGACACGCTGCGGGGAATTTCGATCGAGGGCCGGGCGGAGATCGTGGAGGATCCCGACGCGATGTTCGCCGTCGGCGTCAGCGTGTGGGAGCGCTACACCGGGCCCTACACCGACGATCTGCGTCCCGCCATCGATCAGCTGCTGCACAAGCGGGTGGTCGTTCGGATCGTTCCCGAGCGCATCAGGAGCTGGGACCACGCCAAGCTCGGCCTTCCCGCGATGCCGGTGGCCGGAACGACGGCCGCGTACCTGGAGACGGCCGAACGCCGCTCCTGATAACGGGCGGGGCGAAAAAACAGGAGCATTTCCGGTGCCCTCGGCGTAGCTTCACAGAGTGAACCGACTACCCGAGGGAGTTCACCGTGACTGACGCCGATAACGAGGACACGAAAAAGAAATTCCGCGAAGCACTCGAGCGGAAGAATCATCAGGCCGGACTGTCCGCCGATCACAAGGACGCACATTCCAAGGTGCACGAGGCTCACGGGCCCGCCGACCACAAACGCGAATTCCGCCGCAAGACCGGATAAACGACACACCATCCGTATAAAGAAAGAAACACCCTCCGATTACTCGGAGGGTGTTTCTTTTTGTAGCCCCGACGGGATTCGAACCCGCGCTACCGCCTTGAGAGGGCGGCGTCCTAGGCCGCTAGACGACGGGGCCATAGACCTTGGTGGTCGCTGGGGTACCAGGACTCGAACCTAGAATGGCGGTACCAGAAACCGCTGTGTTG
>JBCEBZ010000458.1:0-11547 GCA_039206675.1 Rhodococcus sp. (in: high G+C Gram-positive bacteria)
GACGCTGCCGCCGGTCGACCAGAAATACGCGCGGGGTTCGCAGAACGGTCAGGTCCCGGACGTCACCGGACTGAGCCAGTCGGCCGCGACGTCCCGCCTGCAGGGCGCCGGATTCACGGTGAATGCGATCACCGCCGCGTCGCAGGCGGCCAAGGGGACGGTCACGAGTTCGGCGCCGTCCGGTTCGGCGATTCCGGGGTCGACGATCACGATCTACGTCAGCGACGGATCGGTGAAGGCCGCTCCCCCGCAGGCCCCGGCTCAGGGAATCCCCGTTCCGCCCATCCAGCTGCCCGGCCTGCCGCCGATCCAGCTGCCGCCCATACCCCGGTGACCGCAGGTGAGTGGGAAAGTGTGTAGGCGCACGCTTTCCCACTCACGTGCGGGGGTCAGAGGCGGGACTTCACCGCGTGCGAGAGCCGCGAACCGTCGGCCTTGCCGCCCGCGAGTGCGCCGGCGGCCTTCATGACCTGACCCATCTGACGCATGCCCGGACGCTCACCGATCTCCTCGGCCACCTGGGCGATGGCGGTGTCCACGACGTCGACGAGTTCGGCGTCGGTCAGCGGCGTCGGGAGGTACTCGTCGATGATCTGCGCCTCGGCCCGCTCCTGCGCTGCCAGCTCACCCCGACCGTTCTCGGTGTAGATCTCGGCCGACTCGCCGCGCTTCTTCGACTCCTTCGCGAGGACCTTCAGCACCTCGTCGTCGGTGAGTTCGCGGGCTTCCTTGCCGGAGACCTCTTCGGTCTGCACGGCGGCCATCAGCATCCGGATCGTGGCGGTGCGCAGCGAATCCTTGGCCTTCATGGCGGCCGTCATGTCGGAGCGCAGTCTTGCTTTCAGTGAATCTGGCATGGGCGAAACGCTACGCGCCCCGATTCGTCCACTGCATCTCGATTGCGCTCATCAGTATCCTGGAAGAGTGTCTGACGAGTTCCGCACCAACCTGATCCGCGCCGCCCTGGGTACGGCGGGTGCCGCCGCCCTCGGCATCGGCTACGCCTCGCTCATCGAGCGCAATGCGTTCGCGCTGCGTGAGGTCACGATGCCGGTGCTCGAACCCGGGTCGTCGACGCTCCGCGTGCTGCACATCAGCGACCTGCACATGATGCCCGGACAGCGGCTGAAACAGAACTGGCTGCGGGAACTCGACAACCTCGACCCCGACCTCGTCGTGAACACCGGCGACAACCTGTCGCACCAGCGGGCGGTGCCCGCCGTGGTCCAGGCGCTGGGGAATCTGCTCGCCCGCCCCGGACTGTTCGTGTTCGGCAGCAACGACTACTTCGCGCCGAAACCGAAGAACCCGTTCGAGTACTTCAAGAAGGATCGCAAGCGCATCCTCGGCGAGCCGCTGCCGTGGGGCGACCTGCGGGCCGCGTTCACCGAACGCGGCTGGTTCGACGTCACGCACGTGCGCCGCGACCTCGAGGTGTCGGGGGTCCGGATCGCGTCGGCCGGCGTCGACGACCCGCACCTCCAGCGCGACCGGTACGACACCATCGCCGGCCCGCCCAATCCGCTGGCCGATCTGCGGCTGGGCATCACCCATTCACCCGAGCCGCGGGTTCTCGATCGGTTCGCGGACGACGGGTACGACCTCGTGCTGGCCGGCCACACGCACGGCGGTCAGCTGTGCCTGCCGTTCTACGGCGCGCTGGTCACCAACTGCGACATCGACCGCTCGCGGGTGAAGGGCCCGTCCAAGTGGGGGGCGCACACCCAGCTGCACGTGTCGGCGGGGATCGGGACGTCGCCGTGGGCGCCTGCCCGCTTCTGCTGCCGCCCCGAGGCGACGCTCCTGACGTTGGTCCCGGCTCAGCGCGGCGGCCCGGACGCCGACACCGCGCGGGCTCGCGCCGAGTCGTCGGAGAGCACCGTTTTACGCAACTGACCAGGGGATTTAATGGTGACTGGCTGGGTAATGTAAGCTAGCCGAGGTTCAACACGGGGTGTGGCGCAGCTTGGTAGCGCGCTTCGTTCGGGACGAAGAGGTCGTGGGTTCAAATCCCGCCACCCCGACAGTGTGAGACACCGAGAAGAGGCCTCGACCGGTTCGCCGGTCGGGGCCTCTTCTGCGTGGTGGGGGGCGTCTTCCGGATGCCGGACCCCGCGACCACTGATGCGAAACCTCAGGCTAGCCTCACCTCATGTCATCGAGGCTCTACGTACGCGCCGGGCTGGTCGCCCTGGCCAGCGTCTTTCTCGCCGCCTGCGGCACCACCGACACCGGTTCGACCGCCGGCAACACCGACGTCGCCACCGGCGGCCGCCTGTTCGCCACGGCGGACGCCGAGACCGCCAAGCTCGGCACCGACGCCGAACCGGGCGTCTTCCCCCGGACCATCACCCACGCGCTCGGCGAGACCGTCATCGAGAAGAAGCCCGAACGGGTGATCGTCCTCGACGGCGGTGAACTCGACGACGTGCTCTCCCTCGGAATCACGCCCGTCGGACTGGCCAGCCCGGAGAGCGCCGCCGGTCAGCCGTCCTACCTGGCCGACAAACTCGCCGGAGTGCCGGACGTCGGGACCACCAACAACCTGAACCTCGAGGCGATCTCCGCGCTGCAGCCCGACCTGATCCTGGGCAGCAAGCTGCGCGCCGACAAGCTGTACCCGCAGCTGTCGTCGATCGCACCGACCGTGTTCGGCATCCGCCCCGGTTTCCCGTGGAAGGAGAACTTCCTGCTCGTCGCGGACGCCCTCGGCGAGGAGACCAAGGCGGAGGACGTGCTCAACGCCTACCAGACGCGCGCGGGCGAGGTCCGGGAGTCCATCACCGGCGATCCGACGATCTCGCTGGTCCGGTTCATGTCCGGCAAGATCCGCCTGTACGGCAACCTGTCGTTCATCGGCGTCATCCTGCAGGACGTCGGGCTCCCGCGCCCGACGGTGCAGAACGTCGACGAACTCGCCGTCGAGGTGAGCCAGGAGACGATCGGCGAGGCGGACGCCGACCGGATCTTCTACTCCAGCTACGGCGCGCCCGAGACCACGGACGAGTCGACCGTGGTCGGCGGGCCGCTGTGGAATCAGATGCAGGCGGTGAAGGACGGCAAGTCCGTGCACGTCAGCGACGAGACCTGGTTCCTCGCGCTCGGACCGACCGGGGCGATGCTCGTCCTCGACGACCTCGAGAAGATGCTCGCCGCCTGAGTCACTTCGGCACAGGCACGAACGCGTCGTAGATGGCCTGCGGCGCACCGTCGATGGCCCAGATGACCATGAGCCCGACGGCCACCGTCAGGGCGGGCCCGAGCACGACCTTCTCGAAGGGCCCGCCCGCCCGGATGGACAGGAACGACGGGAGCCGGAACTCCCACCACCGTTCCTTGCCGAGCGTGAGGAACGGCGCGAGGAAGGGGACGCCTTCCTTGGTGATGGCGTCCCCGAGGCAGTGGGTGGCGCAGCCGAGGGCCACGGCGACGCCGAGCCCGGTCGAACCGGCCTCGGTGGGATACGACTGCCAGGTGAGCGCGGACAGCACCGCGGCGACCGCCGAAACCGCCAGCCAGCCTTTTTCTTTGGCCAGCTCCCCGGCCAGCCCGCGCAGGGCCAGGCCGAGGCAGACGAACAGCGTCGCGATGATGGCGGGCTTGCCGAACTGGACGACGAGCGCGGACACCCCGGCCCCGATGCCGGCCGCGAACAGGGCGGTGTGGGTGAGCGTGCGGTGCCCACCGCGCCGCTTGCCGTCGCGTTTGCCCTTGGTGATCGTGTAGAAACCCAGCGACACCGCGTCGACGCCCTTCGCGACGACACTGCTGACCGGACCGAACGAACGCGACACCGTGGACTGGCTCGTGTCGAGGTCCGGGAGCAGCGCCGCCCCGGCGCACACCGCCGCGAACGTGAAGGTCTCGGCGGTGGACGTGGGCCCGCCCCAGTCGAGCGGCAGCAGATCTGCCACCGCCAGACCGACGGCCGCACCGGACATTGCGTGGGTAGGACCCATCACCATGGAAGACAGCACCTTTCGACCCCGACTCGGGACACGGTCATCCGAGCCGGTGTCCTGACACCGCCCAACCTAGCAACAACATCCGACACACCCGTCACACACCTGTGAGTACTTGTTAACCGTCGGCGGTTAAGAAGTACTCACGGGTGCGAAGCACATGGTGGATGATGGAACTGTGCGGTCGCGTGCGATCGGGCGAAGGAGGGTCGAATATGGAAACTGTGATCGTGTTCGTTCTCGCCGTGCTGATCTACTGGTGGGGCCTGCTCTGAGCGTGCCCCACCAACGACATCAGTTCTGGCTCTGCCCTTCCCGGACACCGATTTCCACTCGCTTGCCCAGGTCGGGGTCGACGCTCTTCCAGTAGTCGAACACCCGCAGCAGAACCGGTTCGCTGACACCGCCGAGTGCGTGACCGACGATGTTGCTCACCAGGCGGTCGCGTTCGTCGTCGCTCAGGACCTCGCGGACGAGGGTGCCCGCCTGGGTGAAGTCGCCGTCCTCGGCGTGCTCGACGTAGCCGGCGCGCACGGACTCACCGTCGAACGCCCAGAGGCCCTCGTCTCCCGCGAGCGACGCGTCGGCGTGCGGGCCGCCGTACGAGTTCGGCGCGTACACCGGGGTCTCGGGTGAATTGGTGGCGTACCGCATCGCGCCGTCCTGCGAGTACGAGTTCACCTGGTTCTTCGGGGCGTTGACCGGCAGTTGCGCGTAGTTGGCGCCGATGCGGTACCGGTGCGCGTCCGCGTAGGAGAAGACCCGCCCCAGCAGCATCTTGTCGGGTGAGAAGCCGATTCCCGGAACGACATTCGACGGTTCGAACGACGCCTGCTCGATCTGGGCGAAGAAGTTGTCGGGGTTCCGGTTGAGGGTCCACTTGCCGACCTCGATCAGCGGGTAGTCCTTCTGCGACCACACCTTGGTGAGGTCGAACGGGTTGAACCGGTAGCCCTCGGCCTCGTCGACGGGCATGACCTGGACCTTCAGCGTCCAGCTGGGGAACTCGCCGCGGGCGATCGTGTCGTACAGGTCGGCGCGGTGATGGTCGGGGTCGGTGCCCGCGAGGGTGTCGGCCTCGCCCTGGGTGAGGAACTCGATGCCCTGGTCGGTCTTGAAGTGGTACTTCACCCAGAACCGCTCGCCGTCGGCGTTGACCCACTGGTACGTGTGCGAGCCGAAACCGTCCATGTGCCGCCACGTCTTCGGGATGCCGCGGTCACCCATCAGCCAGGTCACCTGGTGCGCGGACTCGGGCCGCAGCGTCCAGAAGTCCCACTGCATGTTGTGGTCGCGCAGCCCGGATCCGGGCAGCCGCTTCTGCGAGTGGATGAAGTCGGGGAACTTGATCGGGTCCTTGATGAAGAAGACGGGCGTGTTGTTGCCGACGAGGTCGTAGTTGCCGTCCTCGGTGTAGAACTTCACCGCGAATCCGCGCGGGTCGCGCCAGGTGTCGGGGCTGCCCTGCTCGCCTGCGACGGTGGAGAAGCGCACCAGCGATTCGGTCTTCGCGCCGGGCTGGAACAGCTTGGCCTTCGTGTAGCGGCTCACGTCGTGGGTGACGACCAGTTCGCCGAACGCGCCGGCGCCCTTGGCGTGGACGACACGCTCCGGGACGCGCTCGCGGTTGAACTGCGCGAGCTTCTCGACGAGGTAGTGGTCGTGCAGCAGGATGGGACCCTGAGGCCCGGCGGTGAGCGACTCGTTGTCGCTGGCGACGGGAATTCCGGCGTTGGTGGTGGTCGCGCGCTGTGTTTCAGGCATGGCAAAGCCTCCAGGTTGCAATCGGGTGAGGGTGTACAGACGCGGACGGACGGGTCAGGACAGGGCTGCTGCCGACCCGGTTCCGCTGCGCGCGTCGGTCTGGCACTGCGAGCAGAGCCCCCAGAAGACGACCTCGGCCTCGTCGATCTCGAAACCGTGGGCCTGCGACGGGTCGAGGCACGGTGCCTCACCGACGGCGCAGTCCACGTCCACGACGGTCCCGCAGCTGCGGCACACGAGGTGGTGGTGGTTGTCTCCGGTACGGGTCTCGAACCGTGCGGGCGATCCCGCGGGTTCGATACGTCTGAGCAGACCGGCGGCGGTGCATGCCTTGAGGACGTCGTATACCGCCTGGGTGGAGACCGATCCGAGCTCGCCGCGAACTACCGCTGCAATGCCGTCGACGTCGGAATGCGGCCGTGCGGCAACCGCATTCAACACTGCAACGCGTGGTGCAGTGACACGCAGGCCCACGCCGCGCAGCTGCGCTTTGGGATCCGTGTCGTGTCGCATGTGTTCCAGTATCGCGCTTATTTGGAATTAGTCAAGAAAAGCTCCGATTCTTGACGTGTCGGAAACTTCCGACATATTGTCGCGTGGTGCCCGACGACGACGTCTTCCTCGCCCTCGCGAACCCCGTGCGCCGGCGTCTGCTGGAAATCCTGGCGGACGGACCGCTCACCGCCGGGGACCTCGCGGGCCGGTTCGACCTCAGCCGCCCCGCGGTGGCGGAGCATCTGCAGGTGCTGCGCCGGGCCGGGCTCGTCCGCGACGAACCGTCCGGACGGCAACGGCACTACCACCTGACCGCCGAGCCGCTCGCCGACGTCGGCGACTGGCTGCACCCGTTCGAGCGGTTCTGGCGTCACCGCCTGCGCACGCTCGCCGACTTCCTCGAGGAGGACTCGTGACCGACCGCACCACCACCCGGATCTCCGTCGACCAGTTCATCGCCGCGCCGCCCGCCAAGGTGTGGCGCGCCCTCACCGAGCCGGACCTGCTGGCCCGCTGGTGGGCCGCGGGCGACGTCGCCGCCACCGTCGGGCACCGGTTCCACCTCGACATGCCCGGCTGGGGCGCCGTTCCCTGCGAGGTGGTCGAGGTCGAGCCCGAGCGGCGCTTCGTCTACACGTTCACCGAGAACTGGACGCTGGTGTGGCGCCTCGTTCCCGAGGGCGCGGGCACACGCCTGTTCCTCGACCACTCGGGATTCGACCTCGACGACAAACGCAGCCGCGACGCGTTCGAGCGGATGGGCCCGGGCTGGCGCGACACCGTGCTGCCGCGCCTCGCCGGCGTCGCCGCGGAGATCGCGTAGCCCGCCGACCAGTCAGCGCTGCCGCGCGGGTCCGGTGGTCATCGTGCCGTCCGTGATCACGAGTCCGTGATGGATACCCGGCGTCAGCCAGTCGGCGAGCGTCGGCCCGTCGGCCGCCACGTCCACGCGGGCGTACCGGAAGTGGCCCCGGAGCCGCGCGGACGCCGTCACGAGACCGCGCCCGTCCTCGGCCGGTTGCGCGAACCCCAGCGCTCCGGCGATCGGTAGCCGCGGTCCGCGCGGGCGGGTGCTCGTGGTGACCCGCCACGCCCCGGACGACGCACCGAAGTCGCCGTGCACGTCGCCGTCGAACTCGGCCGGCACCTTGGGCAGGCTCCAGTGCGCGCGGCCGCCGTGCACGGACGGTTCCGAATCCACGGCGATGAACGGGACCGCCATGCGCGGCAGGACGCCGATGCGGCGACCCGGCGCGCGGAGCACCGGGCTGGCGAGGATTTCGCGGTAGGGGCCGACGGGCGAGTCGAGATAGTCGACCATCATCGCGAGGGTCATCGGTACGGTGGCGCCGTCCGGTCCGAGGGCGCGGGCGGCCGCGGTGCTGCGGTGCCACCACAGCGTCGCGCGGACGGTCGCCGGCCACGGGGGCGGTGAGCTCTCGGGCCAGTCGGTGCGTTCGGTGATCGATTCAGGCACGCTCCACATCGACAGTCTCCCTTCGGTTCACGACCGTCAGCGGAAGCCGCAGCGCACCCGGCGCGTCGGCGGGCACGACCGGATTCCGGGGCGGTGACGGTGCGATACGTACGTATGGCTTGCCCGGTTCGGGTCGCCGGTCCGTCTCACCCTTGTTGGGCCACAGCGCGAATGCGCGCTCGGCCTGGGCGGTGATGGTGAGCGACGGGTTGACGCCGAGGTTCGCGCTCACCACCGACCCGTCCGCCACGTGCAGCCCGTCGTGCCCGTACGCACGCAGGTAGGGGTCGACGACACCGGTGTCCGGCGAGTCTCCGATCGCGCAACCCCCGAGGAAGTGCGCGGTCATCGGAATGTTCACGACGTCGGCGAACGAACCGCCGGGGTCTCCCCCGATCCGGTCGGCCACCTTGCGGATGGCCGTGTGACCCTGCGGAATCCAGTCGGGCGGTGGATCTCCGGGGCCCGGACGGCTGGTGACCGCGCGCCCGAGTCGCCCCTTCCCCTTCGCGAGTTCGAGCGAATTGTCGTCGGTCTGCATCACGAGCGCGATCACCGTGCGCTCCGACCAGTGCCGTACCGACAGGCTGCGGGCGAACGCCCCGGGACGACGCAGCGCGACGCCGATCGTTTTCAGCAGCCGCGGCGTCCGGCCCCCGCCGTCGCTGAGAACGGTCTGCAACAGTCCGATCGCGTTGCTGCCCTTGCCGTACCGCACCGGCTCGATGTGGGTGTGATCGTC
This sequence comes from Rhodococcus sp. (in: high G+C Gram-positive bacteria), assembly GCA_039206675.1. Taxonomy (GTDB): domain Bacteria; phylum Actinomycetota; class Actinomycetes; order Mycobacteriales; family Mycobacteriaceae; genus Rhodococcus_F. The sequence goes on from JBCEBZ010000458.1 coordinate 8,441, forward strand.
CGGGTGGAACGAGGACGTGATGGCCACACCCTTCGTGAAGTCGGTGTCACGTTTCCTGGCCGTGGCCGCGAGCACCGCCTCCGAGTTGGTCCGCACCACCGACCCCAACCTCGGCGACAACCGTGGCAGCGCACCGGATTCCTTCATCGCCAGCAGCAGCCGGGCGGTACCGTACGTGCCGGCAGCGACCACCACCTGGTCGGCCGTGAACGTGCGCTCCCGCCTGCGGACCCCGTCCGTGCGGCGGGTCCGCAACTCGTAGCCGCCGCCAGGTCGGGGTCGCAACTCCTTCACCGTCGTCAGCGGATGCACCCGGGCGCCCGCCTTCTCCGCGAGGTGGAGGTAATTCTTGACAAGCGTGTTCTTCGCCCCCACCCGGCAACCCGTCATGCAACTGCCGCACTCGGTGCACCCCGTGCGGTCGGGGCCCTGACCGCCGAAGAACGGGTCGGCCACCCGCGACCCCGGTTCGCCGAAGAACACGCCCACCGGCGTGGACGTGAACGTCGCGCCGGCGCCCATCTGCTCGGCGACCTCGCGCATGACGGCGTCGGCGGGGGTGAACGACGGATTGGTCGTCACCCCCAGCATCCGCTTCGCCTGCTCGTAGTACGGGGCCAGCTCCGCCTGCCAGTCGGTGATGTGCGCCCACTGCCGGTCCTCGAAGAAGCGGCGCGGCGGCTGGTACAGCGTGTTCGCGTAGTTCAGCGAACCGCCGCCGACCCCGGCCCCGGCCATCACCAGGACGTCGGGGAGGAGGTGGATCCGTTGCACGCCGTAACAGCCCAGCCGGGGCGCCCACAGGTAGCGCCGCAACCGCCAGCTCGTCTCGGGCAGTTCGTCGTCGGCGAAGCGCCTGCCCGCCTCGAGAACGCCGACCCGGTACCCCTTCTCGGTGAGCCGGAGCGCCGCGACGCTGCCGCCGAAACCGGAGCCGACCACGACCACGTCGTAGTGCGTCATGCGACGGTCTCCTTCGCCGCCCTGCGCCGGGATACGTAGTTCTCCCGGTCGAAGCGCTGCAACTGCGAGCGGAACTTCCACGTGAACGTCGGCCACTGGACGGAGTTCCGCCCCTCGGAGTCGTAGTACCAGCTCGCGCAGCCGCCCTTGTTCCAGACGGTGGTCTGCAGATCGGACTGGATGCGGGTGTTGTATCGGCGCTGCGCCTCCTCGGTGACCTCGAACGCAGCGATTCCGCTGTGGTGCATCGCTTTCAACGCGTCCGCGATGTACGCGGCCTGCGATTCGAGCATGTAGACGATGGAGCTGTGACCGAGATTGGTGTTGGGCCCGTACATCAGGAACAGGTTGGGGAACCCGGCGACGGTGGTCCCCTTGTACGCGCTCGGACTCCCCGCCCAGTGCTCGGCGAGGGTGCGGCCGTTCGCGCCGCGCAGCGCATGCGCCACAGGCGGTTCCGTCGGCGTGAAGCCGGTCGCGAAGATGATGGTGTCGACCGTGTGCTCGTTGCCCACCGCATCGACGACGCCGTCCGGCGTGACCCCGGCGAGTCCGGCGTCGACGAGCGTGACGTCGGGGCGGTCGAGGGTCCGGAGCCAGTCGTTCGACAGCAGCATCCGCTTGCAGCCGATCGTGAAACTCGGCGTGAGCTTCCGGCGCAGTTCGGGATCCCGCACCTGCCTGCGGAGGTGCGCCCTGGCCACCATCTCGAACACCGGCAGCAGCCCGGTGGCATGCGCGAGCACCCCACCCAGGGCTTCCCGGAAGCCGTACACCGATCCACGGACAGCCTTCTGCACCAGCGGAAGTCGCCGGTACAGGGCCTTCTCGGAGTCCGGCAGTTCGCGGTCGAGCCGCGGGATCACCCACGCGGGGGTGCGCTGGAACACGGTGAGGTGCCCGGCCACCGGTGCGATCTCCGGCACGAACTGCACCGCCGACGCGCCGGTGCCGACGACGGCCACGCGCTGACCGGTGAGGTCGTGGTCGTGGTTCCACGTCGCCGAATGGAACGTGGTGCCGCCGAAGCTCTCCAGCCCGGGCATGTCCGGGACGCTGGGCGTCGACAGCGCACCGGTCGCGGCCACCACGACGTCGGCCGTCAGCGTCCCGCGGCTCGTCCGGACGGTCCAGACGGTCGCGTCGTCGTCCCAGTGCGCCTCCTGCAGTTCGCAATCGGTGACCACCCGGGACCGGACACCGGTGTCGGCCGCAACCTTCTTCAGGTAGCGATGGATCTCGGGCTGGCGCGCGAACGTGTGGCTCCAATCGGCGCTGGGCGCGAACGAGTACGAGTACAGCGACGTCGGGACGTCGCATGCGCACCCCGGGTAGGTGTTGTCGCGCCACGTGCCGCCGACGTCGTCGCCGCGCTCGATGATCAGGACGTCCGCCTGTGGCTGCGTCTGCAGGATGCGAGCCGCCAGGCCCGTGCCCGCGAAACCCGCCCCCACGATCAGGGTGTGTACGTGCTGCGGAAGATTCACGACTTCTCCACCTTCGATTCCCACACGGGCAACAGCCGCGCGCGTAGTGACTGTTCGGCCTCGGGGGTGCGGAACAGTGCCGACACCGCCAGACCGCGAACCAATTCGATACTGAGCTCGATGGCGTCGGAGTCGAACCGATCGCCGAACACCTCCGCCGACCCGCGGCGCAGCGCGTCGGTGACCTTCCGCTCCAGCGGAACCGTCGCCTCGAACAGGACCGGGTCGGTGCGGGCGGCCACCCACAGTTCGAGGGCCGCGTAGAACAGCGGGCCGGAGAACGCGTCGGCGAGCACCTCGATGCCGCGGCCGGCATCCACCTCGGCGGCGAGGATCTCCTCCATCCGCTTGTCCACGAGGTGCTCCACCGCGGCCACCACCAGCGACTCCTTGGTCGGGAAATGGTGCAACTGCGCGCCGCGCGACACCCCGGCCCGCCGCGCGATGCCCTGCGTGGTGGTGCGGGCGTATCCGAACTCGACCAGGGAGTCGACGGCCGCGTCGAGCAGCTTCGTGCGCATCGCCGCGGTCCGCTCGGCCTGCGTGCGGGTCGATTTGGCCACTGCTGTGTCTGGTGTCACATCCAGCACTGTAGGCGCAAAAAAGAAAACAGTCCAGACTGACTTTAAGTTGCTGTGAGTACTTGTCAACGTCGGG